>NZ_JBEPPO010000004.1:0-327388 GCF_040547365.1 Pseudarthrobacter sp. PvP090 | reverse complement strand
GGCACCGCCTTGGGCGTCGGGACCATCGGCATGAGGTCCGCGATCTCGGTCCAGAGCGGGATCAGGTTCTCGCGGTCAAAATCCCGGTACAGCTCTTTCAGCTGCGCGGCTTCTTCGGGCGTCGGCTCCGGAGCAGTGTGCCCGGCGGCCACTGATTCGTGAGTCGTGTTCTCGGCGCTGATGGACACGTGGGCCTCCTCGGTAGGTCAGAACAATTCTTTGGCGTAGTTCGACTCTACGGATGAGGCAGTGTGACCCCCAACATATTCTGCTGGTCAGAATTGAGGGAACGGCTCCACCCAACTAACTCGCCGTTAAGGCCGTTGTGAGCCCTCAAAACGGCCCCTGCTGCCAGTCAGTTGGGGCCGGAGCGAGGCGAGTCATCTGGCCCCGTGAGACCGCGGCTTAGTCCGGCTCGGCCGGATTGGCTGCAATATCGATCTCCAGCTGGCGGCAGGTCTCCCGCAGGGCGGGGACAAGCCCGGCGTCGAATACCCTGCGGAAGCGGGTCGCGGGCGTGGCGACACTGACCGCGCCGACCACGTGCCCGTGCCGGTTGTGCAGCGCCATACCGAGGGCGCTCACGCCATCCTCGGTGCCTTCGAAATTGGCCGCGAAGCCGTTGCTGCGGATGGATTCGAGCTCGCGCATGAATGCAGGGTATTCCGCGGCGGGAATGTTATCCCCGCCGATCTCGGCATTGTTGCTGCGGAAGAGCTGGTCGATCATCTGGGGTTCCAGCTCGGCGAGCATGGCCTTGCCCCCGGAGGTTTTGTTGGCCGGCATCACCGTCCCCTGCCGGTCACCCACCCGCAACACATTGTTTCCCTCCACCGTGGCCAGGAAGCGCACTTTCGTCCCCACCCGCACCATGAGGTTGACGGTCTCGTTGAGCTGCGCGGAGAGCAGCTCCATGTGCGGCTGGGCGAGCGAGCGGAGCAGCCGGGTCCAGCTCAGGCCGGCCGGCCCGACCCCCATGGCCGGACCGGGCACGTAGCGGCGGGTTTCGTCCTGTACGGCGAATCCCCGGTAGACCAGCATGGCCAGGAGGCGGTGCGCGGTGGACGGGGCAACACCCAGCTCCTCGGCGGCGTCCTTGAGGCGCAGCGTCCCGCCGTCGCGGAGCAATTGCAGGAGCTGCAGCGCATTGTCGACCGCCTCGATGGAGTAGGTCGGCCGCTTCTGCACGGGCTTCTTGGACGCTGGCTTGTTCTGCACATCAGAATTGTATTGTGGTTCACCTGCGACCGCTAGGACAGTGAGTGGCATGAATCACACACCTTCCGCTGCAGCGCCGCACCGGTCTTCGCCTGGGGCTCCGGCCCCCACCGCTGATGGGCCCGCGTCCCGGTTCTCCAAAGGCTCGGCAGTCGCCGTCTTCGTCTGCTGGCTTTTGGTGGTCTTCGATGGCTACGACCTCATCGTCTACGGCACCGTCCAGTCCTCCCTGATCTCCGAGACCGGCTGGGGCCTGGCCAAGGCCACCGCCGGAACCATCGGGTCCATGGCCTTCGTCGGCATGATGATCGGGGCGATCTTCGCCGGCCGCATGGCCGACTCATGGGGCCGCCGCCGCACCATCCTGGGCTGCGCCGTCGTTTTCTCGATCTTCACCGTCCTGTGCGCCTTCGCCCCCAACGCGGCCGCCTTCGGTGCCCTGCGGCTTCTCGCCGGCATCGGGCTCGGCGGCCTGGTGCCCTCGGCGAACGCCCTCGTTGCCGAACTGGTCCCCACCAAATGGCGGTCCACCATTGCCACCCTGATGATGTCCGGCGTTCCGATCGGCGGTTCCATCGCCGCCCTCGTCGGCATCCAGCTGATCCCGGCCTTCGGCTGGGAGTCCATGTTCCTCGTCGCCGGGCTCGCACTGGTGGTTGTGGTCCCGCTTGGCCTGAAATACCTCCCGGAGACGCTGGCGCCGGTCAGTGCAGCCGACAAGGCCGCCCGCAAGGCAGCCGGTAAGGCCAGCACGATCAAGGAACCGTCCGGGTTCTCCTCCCTGCTCCGCGCTCCGTACCTGGGGGTCAGCCTGCTGTTCGCCCTGGCGACGATCGCCACGCTGTTCGCCTGGTACGGGCTGGGCACCTGGCTGCCCAACCTCATGCAACTGGCCGGCTACAACCTCGGTTCCGCCCTGACCTTCGCCCTGGCCCTCAACCTGGGTGCCGTGGCCGGTTCGGTCATCACGGCCTGGGCCGGGACCCGCTTCGGGCCGGTGCCGACCGCGATCGCCGCGGCCGCCGTCGCCGCCGTCGCACTGATGGTCCTGGTGACCGGACCGTCAGTGACGGTCGTGTACCTCATGCTGGTCCTCGCCGGCGTCGGCACCCACGGCACGCAGTGCCTCATCATCGCCGCCGTCGCGAGCCACTATCCCGGACACCTCCGGGGAACCGCGCTGGGCTGGGCACTGGGGACGGGCCGCATCGGCGCCGTCGCCGCACCCCAGGTAGGCGGCCTCCTGTTGGCCGCCGGGCTGGGCGTCAATTCCAACTTCCTCGCCTTCGCCGGTGCAGCTGCCATCGCCGCGGTCCTGCTGGCCGCCGTCGGACTCAAACTGAAATCCAAACTCTCCATCTCACCCTCCCTCTCATCAACAGGAGCAAGCAATGTCTGAGCACGCCACGTCCACCGATGTCCTCGTCATCGGAGGGGGGATGGCCGGACTGGCCGGAGCCCTCGCACTGCGCGAAAACGGCGCCAACGTCACCCTCGTGGAACGGGCCCCCGAATTCGGCGAGGTCGGCGCCGGGCTGCAGATGGCCCCCAATGCCTCCCGCGTCCTGCAGCGCTGGGGCCTGCTGGAAAAGGCGCTGGAAATCGGTGTCCAGCCCAAGCACCTCGTCTTCCGCGACGCCGTCACCGGCGAGGAGCTGACGCGCCAGACCCTCAACGGTGAATTCGCGGACCGCTACGGCGCCCCTTACGTTGTGATCCACCGCAGCGACCTGCACCGGGTTCTGCTCGAGGGCTGCGAGGCGGCCGGCGTCAAGCTTGTCAATGACGTCATGGTCGAGAGCGTTGAAACCGTGAACGGCCGCGGCGTGGCGCACACCGCGGCCGGTGTGGACTACGAGGCCGACGTCGTGATCGGCGCCGACGGACTCAAGTCCACCCTGCGCCCGCTCGTTGCCCAGGACGAGCCGGTCCCCTCGGCCTACGTCGCCTACCGCGGCACCGTGCCGATCACCGAAAACACGCCCAAGGCCGACCTTGAGGACGTCATCGTCTACCTCGGCCCGGACTGCCACCTCGTGCAGTACCCGCTGCGGAAGGGCGAGCTGCTGAACACCGTGGCTGTCTTCAAGTCCGCCTCCTTCGAGCGCGGCGAAGAGCAGTACGGGGGAGTCGACGAGCTCGAGGCCGCGTACAAGGACTGCGTCCCGGCCGTCCAGGAAGCGCTCAAGAACCTGGCCACCGGCATCCGCTGGCCCATGTACGACCGCGACCCGATCGAAAACTGGGTCGCCGGCCGGATGGTGCTGATGGGCGACGCCGCGCACCCGATGCTGCAGTACCTCGCCCAGGGCGCCTGCCAGGCCCTTGAGGACGCCGCCGCGCTGCAGGACGTCAGCAATGGCACCGTCTTCACCGCCGTCGGCATCCACCCGGAAGCCTGGGACGGTGCGATCAAGGAATTCAACAACCTCCGTGCCGGCCGCACGGCCCGGGTGCAGCGCACCGCCCGCGTCTGGGGCGAATCCTGGCACGTCTCCGGGCTGGCACGGACCCTCCGGAACCTGCTCTTCAAGAGCCGGAAGGACAACGACTTCCGGTACAACGACTGGCTGTACGGCCAGGACGGCGACGGCGTGCCGCCCGTTCGCGCGGCCAAGTCCAGCGTCGCGGAACGGGTCTCCGCCTGACCGGCTGTTTTTGGACGGACTCCGGGCCGGTTCCTTCGTGGAGCCGGCCCGGAGTCCGTTAGGACCGCCCCGGACTACACTCGATTCCGGGCGGGCCACCGGGCCCGGTGACGTCACGAAGCACGTCCAGCGCCCGTGACAAGCCCGCGACGAGGAGGTCAGGATGGCCGGCGGCAGCCGCGAACCCGGCAGAACCGTGACGTCAAAGGTCCTCGCCATCCTTGAAGCATTCGAGAAGTCCCGGGGCGCCCTGAGCCTGACCGACATCGCCGAGAAATCCGGGCTGCCGCTGAGCACCGCCCACCGCCTGGTCAACGAGCTCACCGACTGGGGATTCCTCACCCGCGAGCCGAACGGCCGCTACCAGCTGGGCATCCGGCTCTGGGAGCTTGCCCAGAACACCGGGCGGCAGCTGCGCGACGCGGCCCGGCCCTACATTCAGGACCTCTTCTCGCTCACCGGCGAAACCGCCCATCTGGCGGTCCGGGCCGGCCACGAGGTGCTTTACATTGACCGCGTCTACGGCTCCAAGCGGGTACCCCGCGCCGGCCGGGTCGGCGGCCGGCTGCCCATGCACGCGACCGCCGTCGGGAAGGTCATCCTGGCCTTCGAGGAGGACTGGGTCCGGGACGCCTACCTGAACCGGCAGCTGGAACGCCACACCGCGCACACCCATGTGGACCCCAAGAAGCTGGCCGCGGAGCTGGCCCAGATCCGCGAGCAGGGCTACGCCACCACCTTGGAGGAAGTCCGGCTGGGTTCCTGCTCTATCGCCGTTCCGGTCTTCCACACCGGCAGGATCGGCGCCTCGATCGGGCTGGTGCTTCCCACCAGCCAGGCCGCCACGATGACCCGGCACCTGCCTGTCCTGCGGGGCATCGCTGCCCAGATTGAGCGCGCCACGGCCCGGATCCCGCTGGAAACGCTGCTGGGCAGCCATGTCGCCGGCGCGGACTGAGCCGGCACGGTCCTCGCTGTGTGTCCAGCGCCGCGTTCTACGGCATCCGGCAGCCCGGGGCGGCCCGCGGTCCTGTTGTGCGGCCGGGTTGTCTCCGTCCGGGGGCACTTTGGTGGCGATATTCGACGGCGGCGGCTTAGTTGGCGGCGTGTCCGTGTCGAAGTGCCACCGGAGCGCAGCCCGCCTGGATTCCGCTCGCGGCCGGAAATAACTGGTTTCCACTGAGTGGAAGCGAACCCTGCACCCGGAGAGTGATCGGGGCCACACTGGTGAATAAGAACCCCCGGCAGGCACCGCCGCCGCCGGCGGGACCGAAAACCAAGGAGCCCAGATGTCATCGTCGACTGACACGGCCGGCCGCTGTCCCTTTGGCCACGGCGCCGAAGCCCCCGCCGGGCACCACGGCTACGAGCCGTTCCAGATGAAGGATCCCTTCCCCGCCTACGCCGAACTCCGGGCCGAGCAGCCCGTGATGTTCGACGAGCGGGTCGGCCTCTACGTCGTCTCCCGCTATGACGACATCAAGGCCGTGTTCGAGGACTGGGAGACCTTCTCCAGCGAAAACGCCCAGGCCCCCGTCCGCGAACGCGGCGCCGCCGCGAAGAAGATCATGGAGGACGGCGGCTTCACCGCCTACTCCGGCCTGTCCGCCCGGCGCCCGCCGGAGCACACCCGCATCCGCGCCGTGGTCCAGAAGGCCTTCACGCCCCGCCGCTACAAGGCCTTGGAACCGTTCATCCGGCAGAACGTCGTCGAACTGCTCGAAGGGATGCTGGCCCGTCCGGAACACCGCGGTGACATGGTCAAGGACTTGGCCTACGACGTCCCCACCATCACCATCCTCACCCTGATCGGCGCGGACGTCTCCCAGGTGGACACCTTCAAGCGCTGGAGCGACTCCCGCGCCGCGATGACCTGGGGCGACCTCAGCGACGAGGAACAGATCCCGCACGCCCACAACCTCGTCGAGTACTGGCAGGAATGCCTCCGCCTGGTCAGGGTGGCCCACGAGGAGGGCGGCGACAACCTCACCGCGGACCTGGTGAAGTCGCAGCAGGAAGGTGCCGAGATCTCCGACCACGAGATCGCCTCCGTCCTCTACAGCCTGCTCTTCGCCGGCCACGAGACCACCACGACACTGATCTCCAACGCCCTCCGCGAACTCCTGGCCCGCCCCGAGCAGTGGAAGCAGCTCGTCGAAGACCCCAAGAAGATCCCCGCCGCCATCGACGAGGTCCTGCGCTACGCCGGCTCGATCGTCGGCTGGCGGCGCAAGGCCCTCAAGGACACCGAGGTCGGCGGCGTCGCGATCGAGGCGGGCTCGCAGCTGCTGCTCCTGATGGGCTCTGCCAACCGCGACCAGGGCAAGTTCGACGCCGGCGAGGACTTCGACATCACCCGCCCCAACGCCCGCGAGCACCTCTCCTTCGGGTACGGCATCCACTACTGCCTGGGCAACATGCTCGCCAAGCTCCAGGCCAAAATCGCCCTCGAGGAAGTGGCCCGGCTTGCCCCGGAGCTGCAGCTGGAGAAGCCGGAAGCCATCGCCTTCCGGGAGAACCTCTCCTTCCGTGTCCCCGAGACCGTCCCCGTCAGCTGGAAGGCCTGAGAAATATGCAAAGCAACGAATACATCCAGTTCTTCGACGGCGGCCTCGAACCGAAGCTTGAGACTCTCGGCGGCAAGGGAGCCTCCCTGGTCACCATGACGTCCGCCGGCATGCCCGTCCCGCCCGGCTTTGTCGTCACCACGGCCCAGTTCGACGCCTTCATGGAGGAAGCCGGCATCACCCGCGACATCCACGAGCTCCTGGCCGGACTGGACCCGGAGGACATGGCCCAGGTGGACAAGGTCTCCGCCGCCATCCGTGAGGACATCCGGTCCCGCCCGGTGCCCCAGGCCCTGCGCGAGCTCACCGTCACCGCCTACGAGTCCCTGATGTCCCGCTTCGACGCACCCGTCCCGGTGGCCGTGCGCTCCAGCGCCACCGCCGAAGACCTCCCGGACGCCTCCTTCGCCGGCCAGCAGGACACCTACCTCTGGCTCGACGGCGTGAAAGCCGTCACCGAACACATCCGCCAGTGCTGGGCCTCGCTCTTCACCTCCCGCGCCATCATCTACCGGCTCAAGAACAACATCCCCAACGAGGGCCTCTCGATGGCCATCGTGGTCCAGAAGATGGTCAACGCCCGCATCTCCGGCGTCGCCATCACCATGGACCCCACCAACGGCGACCGCTCCAAGATCACCATCGACTCCTCCTACGGGGTCGGCGAGATGGTGGTCTCCGGCCAGGTCACCCCGGACAACATCATGCTGGACAAGGTCACCCTGACCGTCATCTCCGAACACCTCGGCGACAAGCACGCCGAACTCGTCCCGGACACCGCGGCGGGCCACCTGGTCGAGCGGGAGGTCGACGCCGAACGCCGTGCCCGCCGCAGCCTCACCGACGCCGAACTCACGGCCGTCGCGCAGATGGCCAAGCGCGCGGAGAAGCACTACAAGTGCCCGCAGGACATCGAGTGGGCCCTCGACACGGACCTGCCCGACGGCGCGAACCTGCTCCTGCTCCAGTCCCGCCCGGAAACCGTGCACTCGTCCAAACCGGCCGTCCCGTCATCGGCGGCCACCGGCGGCTACTTCAGCGGGCTCAGCCCGACGCCCGCTTCACCCGCGCCCGGTTCGACGACGACGGCGGCCGGCCCGGCGCCGTCGTCCGCCACCGGCTTCAGCCTGGGAAGCATCACCGCCTCGCTGCTGAAGCCCTCCTTTTAGTTCTTGACCCGCTCGTCCGCTCCGTCACCCAGGCTCAACGCCGAGCCCGTATTGAAAGGACCGCCATGTCCCTGAAGTCCTTCCCCAAACCCTCCGAGCTCGCGGTCCCCGCCGGCGCCGAGGGCTGGGAAAACATCTACCCGTATTACCTGGTCTTCCAGGACAAGCTCAAGGATCAGGAGGACGCCAAGTTCTGGTTCTGCGACAGTCAGCACTGGCCCACCGTGTTCAAGCCCTTCGAGACAATCGGCGGCGAATTCGCGGTCAAATGCCTGGGCCAGTACAACGCCCGGCACCTGATGATCCCCAACGCCAACGGCATCGAATTCCGGGTGCACCTCGGCTACCTGTACATGTCGCCCATCCCGGTACCGGCGGACCAGATCGCCGCGCGCGTGCCGCTCTTCGAGCAGCGCGTGGGCCACTACTTCCAGAACTGGGACCAGCTCCTCAAGCAGTGGCACGTCAAGGTCAAGGGCACCATCGACGAGATGGAAACCATCTCCTTCCCCAAGCTCCCGGATGTGGTCCCGCTGGAGGACATCCTCTCCGGCAAGGGCAAGGACGGCTCCGAGAAGCTGCTGGAGAGCTACGACCGACTGATCCAGCTGGCATACCAGAACTGGCAGTACCACTTCGAATTCCTCAACCTCGGCTACATCGCCTACCTGGACTTCTTCAACTTCTGCAAGCAGGTCTTCCCCAACATCCCGGACCAGTCCATCGCCACCATGGTGCAGGGCGTCGACATGGAACTCTTCCGCCCGGATGACGAGCTCAAGCACCTCGCCAAACTCGCCGTCGAGCTGAGGCTCCAGCCGCACTTCGGCAACACGGACGACGTCGGCGCCACCCTGGCCGCCCTCGCCGAGGCCCCCGGCGGGGACCGCTGGATGGCGCAGTACGAGGCCGCCAAGGACCCGTGGTTCAACTTCACCGTGGGCAACGGCTTCTACGGCCACGACAAGTACTGGAACGAACACCAGGAAATCCCGCTCGGGTATATCGCGGACTACATCCGCCGCGTGGACGAGGGCCAGGAAATCATGCGCCCGGTCGATGCCCTGATCGTCGAACGCGACCGCATCATCGAGGAATACCGGGACCTGCTGGAGGGCGAAAACCAGGCATTGTTCGACGCCAAGCGCGGGCTCGCCGCCACCGCCTACCCGTATGTGGAGAACCACAACTTCTACATCGAGCACTGGACCATGGGCGTCTTCTGGCGCAAGATCCGTGAACTGTCCCGCATGATGCAGGCCGAGGGATTCTGGACCGAACCGGACGACCTGCTCTACCTGGGCCGTAACGAGGTCCGCGACGCGCTCTTCGACCTCGTCACCGGCTGGGGCGTCGGCGCCAAGCCGATCGGCCCGGATTACTGGCCGGAGGAGATCGAACGCCGCCGCGGGATCGTGGACGCGCTCAAGACCGCCCGGCCCGCACCGGCGCTGAACACCCCGCCGGAAATCATCACCGAACCCTTCACCCGGATGCTTTGGGGCATCACCACCGAACAGGTCCAGCAGTGGCTGGGCGCCGGCGAAGCGGTCGAGGGCGGCGGCCTGCGGGGCATGGCGGCCTCACCCGGCGTCGTCGAAGGCCTGGCCCGGGTGGTCACCGACGCAGACCAGCTCTCCGAGGTGCAGCAGGGCGAGATCCTCGTCGCCACCGTCACGGCACCGTCCTGGGGCCCGATCTTCGGCAAGATCAAGGCCACGGTTACGGACATCGGCGGCATGATGAGCCACGCAGCGATCGTCTGCCGCGAGTACGGCCTCCCGGCCGTGACCGGCACCGGCTCGGCGTCGACGACGATCAAGACCGGCCAGCGGCTGCGGGTGGACGGGACTAAGGGCACTGTCCAGATCCTCGACGACGAGGCCGAACTGCTCGTCTCCGGACCCGGGGCGCACAGCCACAGCCATGTCTGAGCAGCGGATGCCTGAATCAAATATGCCTGCCACGGAATATGCCGCTACGGGCCAGGAAAGCCAGGCGGGGCAGCCCGCCCGCACCGTCCTAATCACCGGTGCCGCCGGCGGCCTGGGCCGGGCGTTCGCGCTCGGCTTCGGCCGCCGCGGCTACCGCGTGGCGGTGGCGGACGTGAACCTCGACGGTGCGGAGGAAACGGCCAAACTGGTCCTCGACACTGGGGCCGACGCGGCCGCCTTCCACGCCGACGTCACCAGCGTCGATTCCACCGAGGCCCTCGCGAAAAGCTGCGCGGACTTCGGCAACGGAAGCATCGACGTCGTGCTGAACAACGCCGCGGTGTACGCAGGGGTGACCCGCAGCGCGTTCGAGGACATCGACCCGGCTGAATGGGACCTGGTGATGAACGTGAACCTCAAGGGCCCCTGGCTCGTGACCCGGGCTGCCAGCCCGTACCTGCCCGAGGGCGGGCGCGTCATCAACCTTTCCAGCGCCACGATCTTCAGCGGCTCGGAGCAGTGGCTGCACTACGTGGCCTCCAAGGGCGGGGTAGTGGCCCTGACCCGGGTGATGGCCAAGGAACTGGGCCGGCGGGGGATCACGGTCAACGCGATCGCCCCCGGCTTCACCCTCACCGAGGCCAGCTACGGGCTGATGGAGAACGCCGAGAACTATGGCGTGGACCGCGGGGCGATCAAACGGGCCAGCCAGCCCGAGGACATCGTGGGCGCGGCGCTCTTCCTGGCCGGGCCGGACAGTTCCTATTACACCGGGCAGACCATGGTGGTCGACGGCGGCCGCCAGTTCATCTGACCGCTCCACTCCCCGCTCAACTTTCCGCTTTCAACACCAAGGAGAACCAATGCCAACGGTTCATTTCACCGACGCCGAGGGCGCGGTCCGCGACGTCGAGGGCAATCCCGGCGACTCCGTCATGGAAACCGCGGTGCGCAACGGCGTCCCCGGCATCGTGGCCGAATGCGGCGGTTCGCTGTCCTGCGCCACCTGCCACGTCTTTGTCCGCGAGGACTGCCTGTCGAAGCTCCCGCCGATGGAGGACATGGAGGACGAAATGCTGTACGGCACCGCCGTGGACCGCGAGGACAACTCGCGGCTGTCCTGCCAGCTGCGCCTGACGGACGAGCTCGAACTGTTCGTCACCACACCGGAAACACAGGTGTAGTGATGGGCGCCCATGTTGCCGCAGCTGCGCGCACCGCCGCTGCACAAACCGCCGCCGGCGCCGCTGCGCAGCCGGACAGCCCCACCCGCACCGGCCTGCTGATCATCGGCGCCAGCCAGTCCGGCGTCCAGCTCGCCGTTTCCCTGCGGGCCCTCGGCTTCGACGAGCACATCACGCTGCTCGGCGACGAGGACCACCGCCCCTACCAGCGCCCGGCCCTGTCCAAGGAGTTCCTCCAGGGCACGGTGGAGAGCGAATCCCTGATCTTCCGCTCCAATGACTACTGGGCCGACCACAATGTGGCGCTGGTCAAGGGCGAGTACATCGTCAAAATCGACAAGGAAGCCGACGGCTCCGGCGTCGCGCATGCCTCCTCGGGCAGGCAGTTCCCCTTCAAACGACTCGCCCTCACGGTGGGCGCCCGTGCCCGGAAACTGGAGATCGACGGCGGGGACCTCGACGGCGTGCTGTACCTGCGCAACGCCGACGACGCCCTGGCGCTCAAGGCCCGGGTGGGGGACGCGCACGACGTCGTCGTGATCGGCGGCGGATTCATCGGGCTCGAAGCCGCGTCCAGCCTGCAGAAGATGGGCAAGAACGTCACGGTGCTGGAATTCGGCCCGCGGCTGGTGGGCCGCGCCGTCGGCGAGGAAACCGCCGACTACTTCCTGCAGGCCCATCGCGCCCGCGGCCTGGACATCCGGCTCAACACAAGCGCCAAACGCTTCACCGCGGCCGGCGCCGCAGGTAACGCCGGTGCCGTCGCCGGCGTCGAACTCCAGGACGGCACCGTGCTGCCCGCGCAGATCGTGCTGGTCGGCATCGGGGTCATCCCCAACACCCAGCTGGCCGAACAGCTCGGCCTCGCCGTCGACAACGGGATCGTGGTGGACCGTTTCGCGCTGGCCTCGGACGGCACCACGGTGGCGATCGGCGACTGCGCCAACATGCCCAACCCGGTGCCCGGCTCGGAACCCGGGGAACGGATCCGGCTGGAAAGCGTCAACAACGCGATCGAACACGCCAAGGTGGCCGCGTACTCACTCACCGACCGGCGCGAGGAATACGCCGGCATCCCGTGGTTCTGGTCAAACCAGGCCGACCTCAAACTCCAGATCGCCGGACTCTGCAACGGCTACGACCGGACCGTGCTGCGGCGGGATGAGGAACGCGGCAAGTTCAGCGTCCTCTACTACCGCCAGGGCCAGGTCATCGCCGCGGACTGCGTCAACGCCCCGCTGGACTTCATGGCCGTGAAAAACGCCCTCGCCAAAGGCCAGAACATCCCCGCCGACGCCGCCGCGGACCCGGCCACACCCCTCAAGACGATCACCACGGACAGCTAACTGGACTCAGACAGTAAGCCGGCCCCACCCGAAGGAGCATTATGACCACCCCCAAGACCCCGGTAGCCGACGCCGGCACTCCCGCCGGCACCGGAAACCCGGCGGCAGTCAGTCCCGCGGCCGCGGAGTTCGCCGCCGCGTACCCGGTCCGGCCGGTCCCGGCGCCGGGACCGGTGGACACGTCCCCGATCGCCACCACCCCGGCGGCGCTCGGGGACCTCGACGGACTCTGGCGGGCCGTGGTGCACGAGACCCGCACCCGCGGCAACGACATCCACCTGCCGATCTCGCTCGCCTTCGCCGAACGCCTCTGCCGCGCCCACCCCGACGCCGACGCCGAACTGGTCCGGGTGGCCACCCTGCTGCACGACACCGGCTGGGCCCATGTGGACGAATCCCGCATCCTCTCCGAGGGGTTCGCGGGGGACTGGCGCAAGGCCGAAATTCGCTACGAACACGAGAGGCAGGGCTGCGACGTGGCCCGCCGGGTGCTCCCGGGCCTGGGCTACTCCCCGGAATTCATTGAGCGCGTCTGCGAGATCATCGACGGCCATGACACCCGCCCGGTGGCTCAGTCGCTGGAGGACGCGCTGATGCGCGACGCCGACCGGCTGTGGCGCTTCGACCAGGCAGGGATTGCCCTGGCTTCCACGTGGTTCAAGATGGACCCGGCCACCTACACGGACCGGCTGGCCACGGAAATCGTGCCCGAACTCATCACCCAGGCCGCCCACGACATGGCCACCGCCGACCTGAACCGCTCCACCGCCCTGCTCAAGACGGCGGTGATCCGGTGACCGCCGCGACGCACGATGCTCCCGCCCTGGCCGCCCGCGCCGCGCTCAAGCTGCCGTACACCCACGTGGACGACATCTTCGTTGACGGCGCCTGGACCCCGGCGCGGGGCACGGGCCGCAACCCGGTCACCGACCCCGCCACCGGCGAAGTCTGGGGGTCCGTCCCGGATGGCAGCACCGACGACGTGGACGCCGCCGTCGGCTCCGCCCGCAAAGCGTTCGACGACGGCGGGTGGCCGCAGCTGGCGCCCTCCGAACGGGCCACGTACCTCCTGCGCATCGCCGAGGAAGTCGAGAATCGGGCCGAGGAACTCTCGCTGACCAACACCCGCGAGAACGGATCCCCGGTCTCCGAATCCGCCGGGGCCGCGGCCAACGCCGCGGGCATTTTCCGCTACTTCGCCACCCTCGCCGACTACCTGGAGCGCGAGGACGTGCGGGCCTTCCCCAAAGGCGGCGGCGAATCCGTGGTCCGGCGCGAACCGATCGGCGTGTGCGCGCTGATCGCGCCCTGGAACTTCCCGATCAACCTCGTGGTGATCAAGCTCGCCCCGGCGCTGCTGGCCGGCTGCACCGTGGTGATCAAGCCGGCGTCGCCCACCCCGCTGTCGCTCCGGGTGATCATCGATGCGGTGTCCGCCGCCGGCGTCCCGGCCGGCGTCGTCAACCTGGTCACCGGGTCCGGCCGGCTGGGGGATGCGCTGGTGAAGCACCCGGGCGTGGACAAGGTGGCGTTCACGGGTTCGACGCCGGTGGGCCGGAAGATCGCGGCGGCCTGCGGCGAGCTGCTGCGCCCGGTCACCCTGGAGCTCGGCGGCAAGTCCAGTGCGATCGTGCTGCCGGACGCGGACCTGGACGCGATGTCCAAGGTGCTGATCCGCTCCTCGATGCGCAACACCGGGCAGACCTGCTACATCTCGACCCGGATCCTGGCCCCCGCCAGCCGCTATGAGGAAGTCGTGGACATGGTCACCGGCACCATCGCCGCCGGCAAGCAGGGCGACCCGCTGGACCCGGACACGGTCTTCGGGCCCTGCGCCACGGAATCCCAGTACCGCACCGTACTGGAGTACGTGGAGTCGGGGCTGGCCGAAGGCGCCCGCGCCACCACCGGCGGACGCGCGGCGTCCCTGGGCGGCGGCCTCGAAGGCGGGTACTTCGTGGAACCCACCGTGTTCGCCGACGTCACCCCGGACATGCGGATCTCCCGGGAGGAGATCTTCGGCCCGGTGATCTGCATCCTCAAATACGACGACGCCGGCGGCAGCACCGATGAGGCCGTGGCGCTGGCGAACAACACGGAATTCGGGCTGGGCGGGCTGGTATTCGGCGCCGATCCGGACGCGGCGCTGGCCGTGGCGGACCGGATGGACACCGGCTCGGTGGGCATCAACTTCTTCGCCTCCAACCACGCCGCACCCTTCGGCGGCCGGCACGATTCCGGCCTCGGCACCGAGTACGGCGTCGAGGGCCTGAACGCGTACCTGAGCTACAAGTCGATCCACCGGAAGGTCTAAGCCCGCTGGCGGGTAAATCGGCCCTACCGGCAGCCCGGCGGCCGGGCCGATAATCAGGGGTATCCACCCCTTGCGAACTATGGAGGCGATCGACGTGTCGGTTTATACGCTGGGAATCTGGCTGGTACACCCGGGCCGCGAGAATGATTTCGTGCAGGCCTGGCGGGATCTGGCCCGGAAGACCCAGGAGGACTTCCCGCACGGGAAGGCCGTGCTGATGCATGACCACGATGTCCGGAACCGGTTCATCAGCACCGGCCCGTGGGAATCCCTGGAACAGGCTGAAGCGTGGCGGGCGTCCGAGGTGTTCAAGCAGGGCATGGAGGGCATGCGCGAGATGCTGGAGCATTTCGAGGCACGCACCCTGGACGAGGCCGCCAGCGCCGGCGGGGACTAGCCCTGGCCGCACGCACTTTCCCCGCGTTGCTGTGGGTCAGGCGAACAGGCCTTCGCCGACGAACCCGCCCTCACGGCACCCCGGCGGGATGGCGAACACGGCCGAGCCGATCGGCGTCGTCCACTGATTGAGCATGTCCAATTCATCGAGCCTGCGCTGAATGGGCGTGAACTGCTTGTCGACGTCGGCCTGGTAGGACACGAAGATCAGCCCCGAGTCCGAGACCCCTCCTGCGCCGGGCGCGGCATCGTAGTTGTACGCCCGCCGGAAGATCCGCTGGGAACTGTCCTCGGGCCGGGCCCGGCGCAGGTGCGAGACGTCCGAAATCACCGGGAACCCGAGCCTGGAAACGGCCGCGAAGTCCGGCTCGTCGTGCTCGTTCGTCCCCGTCATGGGTGCGCCGGTGGACAGCCGGCGGCCCACGGATTCCTCCCGGCCCACGCGGTCCACCTCGTCCCACTTGTCCAGGTTCATCGCGATCCGGCGGATGACGACCGACGTGCCGTCGTCCGTCCACGCGGGGATATCCCCGCCGCCCCAGACCACACGCTCATGGTCCGTGCTGTCCGGCGCCGGGTTCGAGGTCCCGTCCACCTGGCCAAAGAGGTTCCGCATGGTGGTCCCGGACTTCTCGCTGCCATACGACCGCCGGAACCCGGTCTGCACCCAGCGGACAGTCGCGAAGCTCCGGCTGTCCTTGAGGAGCATCCGCTGGGCATGCGCCACGGTCAGCGGATCATCCGCGCAGATCTGCAGCAGTAGGTCACCGTCGGAAAACCCAGGCTGCAGCCGGTCGATGCTGAAGGCTGGCAGGGGCTTCAGCCACCGCGGCGCCCGGGCGGGATCCACAGCGGCCACCAGCCCGGGCCCGAAGCCGAAAGTGACGGTCAGTCGGGCCGGCACCCGGGCCAGTTCGCCCTCGGTGTCGGCCAGCGCCGGTTCTCCCGCGGCGAGGTTCGCGGCGTCGTCGCTGAGCAGCCGCAGCATGGCCTTGACCCCGGTCCTCGTCGTTCCTGGCAGCAGATCCAGCGCGACAAAAACGCCGTGGGCCTGCGCCGTCGTCGTAATCCCCGCCTGGCGGGCGCCGTAAAAAGGGACGAGCCCGCCGCCGTGGACGCTCTCCGCGGGCTCAGCCGGGGCGGGGTTCCTCGAGTTCTGGCCGCCAGCCCCGGCGAGATGCGCGCCCGCCGCGGCCAGCGCCCCCAGTCCTGCGGCGGCGCCGCCGAACAGCAGTCCGCGCCGTGGCAGTTTCCGCTGGGTGCCGGTTTCGTTACCGTCCGCAGTTGGGTCCGCAGGGTGCTGGTCCCGGTTGCTCATTTGGAGGACGACGACGGCGCGACGCTGCTTGCGCTGCCGGTGCCGGAGGGCTGGCCGTGGGACATGCCCGAGCCTCCTTCTTCGACATAATTCTCGTTGGCGCCGCTGAAGTCCTTCGCCACGGCGGTGAACTCGAAGTTTCCACCGCCCGCCAGCGCCAGCGTGAACGTCACCTCAGTGCCGGCCGTGACAGGCTCGGTGAGCCCCATCAGCATGAGGTGGTTGGCGCCCGGCTCCAGTTTCAGTTCGCCGCCGGCCGGGATCACGAAGCCGCCTGGCTTGGCCTGCATCTGCATGGCGCCGTTGGATCCCACGACGGTTTCGTGCAGTTCGACCATCCGGGCCGCGGGGGTCGAGGCGCCCGTGACGGTGATGTCGGAGCCGGAGGTGTTCTTGATGACGCCGAATCCGCCGGTCATGCCCGACGCGGCGGCTTTGACCCACGCCTGGCTGGCCGCCAGCGCGGTGGCAGCGGTGGCCGGGGTGGCGGCGGCAGACGCGGACGGTGCCGGCGTCGAGGCTGAGGAAGCGCAGCCGGTGAGGGCCAGGGCTGCGGCGGCGACAACGGAAAGGGCGGGAATAATGAGCTTCTTGGACATGGCGGTGCTCCTGAATCGTGGCAGGCGGCCGCAGCGGGCCGGCCTGGAAAGTGTTATTCGCTGGGGGATTGTGTGTTGCGCTTCATGCGCCGGAGGCCTGCAAAGACCAGATAGCTGCCGAGGCCCGCGGCCGCAGCGATTCCGGCGGCAGGCAGCCAGCCGGGCACACCGGCACCGTCCCCGGCGCCGTCGGCGTCAGCCGCGGTGGCAGCCGCGCCCGGTTCAGCGCCTGCAGCCGGGCCGGGGGAGGCCGCGGGCGCAGCGGCGGCAGGATTGCCGACGCGGAACCCGTAGCTGCCACTGATCGGGTGACCATCTGCGGAGACCACCCGCCAGCTGACCTGGTAGCCGCCGTCGGGAAGTTCCGGGAGCGCCTGGGTCAGCGTTTCCCGGCTGAGTACCGCCGCGCCGCTGACCCAGTTCCTGGCATTGTCATCGACGACACGGACCTCGTGGCCGAGCGCCAGCAGGGGCGAACTGAAGGCCAGCGTGATGCTGGCGGGTGCCTTGTCGAGGCGCTCATCGGGCGCCGGGCTGGACGAAATCAGCTGGTCGTGGGCGAAGGCCGCCGGTGCTGCTGGGAGGCTGGCGCCTACGCAGAGCAGGAGGGCGGCGAGCAGGGTTGCTCCCAAGCCAGGATTCCGCCATGTTGTCAAGGGTTTTCTTGTCATGGCTGCTTCCCGCCCCGGCGCTGTCTTGGCAGCGTGGCGGGGCTTATCGGGTGAAAGGCGCAGGGCGCCTAGGACGCGAGCGGAAGCAGGGGAGGCCCGCGGTGGCGCATCACCAGCAGGGGCGCGCCGAGGTTGCGCAGCGGCCTGACGGGCCGGTTGGTGGGCAGGGCCGCAGGGGCCGGGCGCACCGGCAGGGGCAGGAAAAGCGGGAGGAAGGCCGTTACGCGCAGGCGCATGGCGTGAACCAGCTGGAGGGCGGCGACCTCGCCGTGGCGCAGCGTGGCCACGGTCAGGATGGCGGCAACGGCGTGGCCAAGCCACATCAGTGGTGAGGCATGGTCCGCCGCGGAGGAGAGGACCGCGCCGGCGGCAGGTTCCAGCACGGACGAGTGGGCCAGATGGCCGCCGGCCGGAGTGATGGACCCATGGGAAGCCGCTGCTCCACTGAACAGCCAGTGGAAAAGTCCCTGGCTCAGTGCCACGCCGGCGGAGAGCCGCCACAGGGACAGCCCGCGGCCGGTGAGGGCGGTGCAGGCCAGTCCGGACAGTGCCAGGGCCAGCAGGAGGAGGGGAGGTTCGGGGGCGTTGCCGCCTGCCAGGAAGTGCGAACCGGCGGCGACGGAGGTCGCGACGACGGCGCCGATCCAGCCGCGTACAAGGCGCAGGCCGCGTGCCGTCATGGTTCCTCCTCGCTCACACTCGGTGAAAAACAAGATGGACGCCAGTATCTCACATACCCTTGGGGGTATAAAAGTCGCCGGAGAGGACCCGGATACGGGCAGGGGCGTCCTGCTCGGGTGCCGGGCGTGTGTGATGCAGTAACGTCGTAATGCCAGCAGCTTTGTGGAGCAACTCGGTCGGGAGCGATGTGAAGAATCACCAGGGACCAGCGTCCGCGTCCCGCGCGGAGGGTGCTGTTGAACGGGCCAAGGCCGGCCCGCTCTGGAAAACCGTCAGCGCCGAGCTCCTGCAGGAAGTCCTCGCCGGGGAGTTCGCGGCAGGTTTCCCCGGTGAACTGGAACTTGCCCAGCGCTACGGGGTGAGCCGGGGCACGATCCGGGCCGCCCTGAAACCCCTGCGGGATGCCGGGCACATCACCGCCCACCCCGGGAAGAAGCCGACGGTGGTCGCCGGAAGAAGCACGGCGTACGGGCCGATCTACAGTGTCCTGGCATCCATCCGGGAGTCCGGGATGAAGCACGCCAGTGTGGTCCTGGAGCAGCACTTGGTGGTCAATCCAGAGGTGGCGGCAAAGCTTTCCCTGCATCCCGACGCGGAGCTCTTCCACCTCTCAAGGGTCCGCCTCGCCGACGGTGAGCCGATCGGCCTGGACCAGGTCTGGCTCCCCGCAGCGACCGCCGGGAAGCTGCTGGAGGCGGACTTCCGGGACGCGTCCCTCTACGGGGAGCTCGACCGGCGCTGCGGCGTCGTGCTTGACGGCGGGACGGAGCAGCTCACTGCCGTGCTCGCCTCCGCCGCACATGCGGCCCTGCTCGGGTGTCCGGAGGGCTCCCCGTTGTTGCTGATCGAGCGGACCGGCTGCCACCGGGCGCGTGACCTCGAATTCCGGCGCAGTTATGTCCTGGGCGACCGGGTGGCAATCGCGACCGCTTTCGGCTGCAAGGCCACTCCGCCCCGTCGGGACTAAGGGGCCGCCGGCTGTCGGCTGTCGGCTGCCGGTTCAGCCTGGCCGCGGGGCACCGGGCAGCGATCCTCAGAGGTTGCCCTCCGCACGAATGCCCAGAGCAGCAGGGCGATGGAGAGGGCCGCCAGCAGGGGCTGGATCGGTTCGAAGTATTGCATGGCCCCGGACGTGCCGAGGGCCAGCAGCACGAGCTTGTTGCAGACCGGGCAGCCCACCGCAAAAAAGGAAACGATGGCGCCGGCAGCCCCAAAGCGGCCCTTGCTGTCGGACACTTCACTGCCGGGTTCGCCGCCGGCGGCGGGTTCGCGGGAGACGTAGGTGGCCAGCAGCAATCCGGTGAGGACGGCGGTGACGCCGAGGACCGGGAAGGACCACCAGGTCGGCGGGACCTCGCGGCTGAAAAGCGGCGTGTCGATCAGGTCCGTGGGCACGGCCACCACGAGGTAGGTGGCGGCGGCTGCGACGGCCGCGGCCAGCCAGCGTCGCACCGGCCACTGCGCCAAGGCGGGTATCAAGGTTCCGTATTTACTGCGGATCATCGGGCATTCCTGTCTTTGGCTGGGCCGGGCCAACGGCGCTGGCGGTCCGGTTGGTCGTGGTTTTCGGCGCATTTTGCTGGTCCGCTGCTCCGGAGACGTGTCGGTGGGTCATGGTTGGCTCGTTTTTTCGGCTCTTGAAATACAGTGCCACGCCGGTGGTGAGAACGAGGGCCGCGACCCCGGCGACAACTAGGTCAGGGATGCTGGCGGCAGCCTCGGTGGCGGCCGATTCTGCGCGGAACTGGTCCTGGACCGTCAGCACGCCGCCCAGTCCCGCCGTCCCGTCGCTGATCAGCAGGAGCACACCGATGCCGACGGCAATGAGGCCGGAAATGACCATCAGCCAGGAGTTCGACCACGTTCCGATGGTGAGCGGACGCGGCCGCAACCAGCGGCGGCCGGAGATGCCCAGCCGGTCCCACACGAGGGCCAGGACAAAGAGCGGCAAAGCCATCCCGAGCGCGAAGACTGCCAGCAGCGCGCCACCGTAGACGGCGTTGCTGCCCACTGCCGCAACGGTCAGGATGGAGCCCAGGATTGGCCCGGTGCAGACTCCGGCGACGCCGTAGACGGTTCCCAGGGCGAAGACGGACAGCCGGGAAGACCCGGTGCCCGCAGCCGGCGTCAGCGCGGAGGGAAGCCGGACTGCGGCGATCTGGGCGGCGCCCAGGAGGATCACCAGGGCCGCTGAAACGCTGATCAGGACTGGCCGGTGCTGCGTGACGAGGGAGCCGAGCACCCCGGCAAAGATGCCCAGCGGCACCAGGGTGCTCAGCAAGCCCAGGTAGAACAGTCCTGTCCGCGCCACCAGCCGGCTCTTGGTGGAGAACGCGTAGGCAAAGAAGGCCGGCAGCAACAGGGCGGAACAAGGGCTCAGCAGGGTCAGGACGCCGCCCAGGAACGCGCCGGCGTAGCCGATGTCCATCAGTTGCCCCCGGCCGTTTTCAGTGCAGCTTCGATGGCTTTCTCAAAGGTGGCCAGCGGCTGCGCACCAACGAGCGGGGTGTCGTTGACAAGGAAGGTGGGGGTGCCGGTGGCACCCAGGGACGCGGCCTCCTGGGCATCCTTCGACACAGCGGCCTTCAGTTCTGCGGAGTCAAGATCCGCTTCGAACTTCTTCAAGTCAGGGACTCCGGCCTCCCCGGCAAGCTGGATCAGCCGCTCCCGGGGCAGCTCGGCGTGTCCGCGGTCCGGCGCGATGGCGTAGACGGCCTTGTTGTATTCCCAGAACCGTCCCTGCTCGCCCGCCGCGCGTCCGGCGACGGCGGCGGCGGATGACTCCGCGCCAAAGACCGGCAGGTCACGCCACTCCACCCTCAGGTCGCCGCTGTCGACGTATTTCGCCACCAGCGGGGGAAGAGTGTCTTGGGAGAAGAGCGCGCAGAAGGGGCAGCGGTAGTCCGCGTACTCCACCAGGACAACCGGAGCGTCCGGGCTCCCGATCGCGGTTGGGTCGTCCGCTATGCGGCGGGACATGTCCAGTTTTTCGCCGGCGGCGCCCTTCGGGTCCTGGGACCCCTGTTGCTGTTCGGCGGCGTCTCTTTGGGCCGATGCGCCCTGGTAGGAGAGCAGTCCCACGAACAGCAGCAGCACGGCGAGGCCTATCGCCGGCAAGACGATCGATGCGGTGCGGCGGCGTGGCTTGGTGGCCGCAGGTTCGGGCTTGGTCAAGGTGGGCATAAGGGCTCCTCAAGCGTGCCGTGGTGTGACCACGAAATGTTTAGACATTTAGTAGTGTGCGAGGCTACGTGACGTACGCGTCGATGTAAAACACCGGACATCCCCTGGCGGGACCCGGCCGGGAGCCCCGCCCGCCCGCCGCCTGCCCGCCTTCGGAGGAATGTATGTACATTTCCGTACGGCGCCCGCTAGCATGCAGGAAACGGCCCGTTTCGTCCCTGAAGCGGGCGGGCCCGTCCACGCCGAAGGAGATTGCGTGTCTGAAATTGCCGCCGAAAACCGTCCCGAGGACGCCGCTGATTACGGCGGGTCCCGCCCGGGGGAGCGTCCAGAACGGGGCCAGCGGGGTCTCGTGGCCCATGCGGCAGGACTTCTGCCGGACGGGGCGCTGGCCGGCGTGCTGCGAAGCAGCCAGAACGCTGTTGTGGCGCTCGGACCACAAGTGCCCGTCGAGGCTGTCATCCAGGGGCCCGGTGTGGCACTTTTGGCGGAGGGCTCGGGATCCGGTGACGCCGTCGGCAGCGCCGTCGCCAGCGGTGTCAGGGTGCTGGCGCCTGCGGGAACAGCCTGCGTTCGGCCGGGGTCCCGGCGGAGGGCCTGCTGCCCGGCGTCGATATAGTCCCGGCGGCCATTGCTCACCTTGCCCGACGTCAATGGGACGGCTGGGCCTACATCCGCCTCTGACGAGTGACCGCGGCGCCTGCCGGATCAGTCCTGCGGCCGCGGTTTGGTGGGAAACAGCGGGCGGCAGTCGGTGCAGGCCTCGACGTCGGCATCCGGCGATCCGCTGCGGCCCAGGGTGACCTTGCGCTCCAGCTCCAGACGGCCGTGCAGGGCCCATGCCATTACGGCCAGGGACAGGATGCCGACGGCGGTCTGGGCTGCCGGAAGTGCCTCCCTCGTCGAGCTCGCCCACACCGCGCCGAAGAGGCCCAGGACCGGCCAGCGCAGATCGCACAGCGTGGCCGCCGCACCGATCGGTGCGTTCACGTAACTGCCGGCCAGGAAGCCGGCCAGGACCGACCCCGCACCCACCAGGGCGTAACCCGTCCAGCCGGTGCCGGCACCGGCAATCATGCCGTTGGCGGCCATCAGGAAGACGGCCGCGACGCCGGCCGCGACGCCGGTCGCAGCCACGCGTGACCGGTGCCAGCTGCGGAGCACCTGCGGAAGCTGCCGGACGCGGGCGCGGCCCACGGGCGCCTGACCCGTGCTCGGAGGGAGGTGCGCTTCGGGCTTGCTGTTGACGGTCATGGCTTTTCCAGGTCTGGGGCGGGTCGTCGTGGCTGCAGGCCGGTCCAGATGATCACGGTGACCACCAGGGCGATGGAGAGGAAGCCGAGCCCGGAATACCCGACGGCGGCCAGCACCGGACCGGCCAGCGCACCGCCGGTCGCCCCGGCCGCGTTCATGCTCAGGTCCGAAACGCCCTGGATTGCCGGCCGGTCCTGCACATGGGCCGACTCGGCCACCAGGGCAGAGCCCGCAACCACCGAGGCGGACCAGCCCAGGCCGAGCAGGATCAGGCTCGCGGTCACGGCAGTGCCGGAATCCGGCGCGACGCCGGCCAGTACCAGCGAAACCAGCAGCATGCCCTGGCCCAGTAGGATGGTCGGCCGCCGCCCGGCCTTGTCCGCCATCCAGCCGAAAACGGGCGACAGGGCGTACATGCCGGCGATGTGCAGGCTGATTGTCAGGCCGACGACAGTGAGGCTGGCCCCGTGGTCGCGCAGGTGCACGGGCGTCATCGACATGAGCGCCACCATCGTGGCATGGCTGAGGGCGACAGCCGCCACCGCATACCGCGCCCTGGGGTTGCTCCGCAGAATCCGCAGGCCGCTCTTGGGCGGGGGTGCTTCCAGGTCGGGCACGCGGGAGGCCGTCGCGGTGAGCAGGGGGTCGGGCCGCAGGCCTGTCGCATAAACGGCGGCGGCCGCGAGCTGGGCGGCTACGGAAAAGGCGAACGCGCCCGTGAGCGGGGGCAGGCCCAGGGCGGCGCCGACGGTCTCGCCGGGACCAAAGAGGTTCGGGCCCAGGACGGCGCCGATTGTGGTCGACCACACCACGATCGAGAGGTCCCGGCCGCGGGACCCGGGGCGGGATAGGTCGGTGGCGGCGAATCGGGCCTGCAGATTCACGGCGGATCCTGCACCTAGGAGCATGAGGCCCAGCAGCAGCAACGGAAAGATGCCCAGGGCGGCGGAGGTGATGGCCGTGACGGCGCCCGCGCCGGCAATCAGGGCGCCGGCGGACAGCGATATCCGACGGCCGCGGGCCTGCGCCAGCCGGGCCAGGGGGACTGCGGCGAAGGCGGCGCCGAGGGTGCTCATCGTGGCGGCCATGCCGGACCACGCATTGGATCCGGAAAGCTGTGCTGCCAGCAGCGAGCCCAGGGAAAGCGTGGCTCCCATGCCGATGCCGCCGAGGATCTGACCGCCGACAAGGACGGAGACCACACGGCGTTGAAGGCGCTGATTCTCCACGCCTGGCTGGGCGGAGACCGTGATCTGACCAGGTCTGGTGGCCTGGTCTGGCGTCAGGCCTTCCGGCCGTTCCTGCGTGTTCATGGTGATCCTTCGGGGCTCCCGGGCATTGCCCCTGCAGCCGGGGACCTCTTCAATATACCCTATGGGGTATTATTGCTGTATCAGGTGCGGCATCCGCGGCACCCCAAAATTGGAGTTCAGATGTGCGCTGCAGTTCGTTGTAATCGTTGTGGAAAAATAACCTGGGCCGGCTGCGGAGAGCACGTCGATTCGGTCATGGCCGATGTGCCCCAGGATCAGCGCTGCACCTGCGACGACTGAACGACGAGGCGAAGCCCGGAGTTCAAAAAGCCGTGTCCGGACTGAGCCTTGAGCATTAGCCGGGACTCGCCCTAGCCGCCTGTTTCCACGCCGGCCAGCGCCGTGAGCACTGCCGGCAGGAGCACGCCGTTCCGTCCCCACAAAGGGTCAAAGACCTCCACGTACCAGGACTCGGCCAGCAGCAGGGCGAGGGCGTCGTTGGTCTCCTCGGACCAGTCCCGGAGTTGCTCTTCGCCCGCCGGGCCTTCGCTGCTGCCCAGGACTGTCTCCACTTCGCCGTCCTGCAGGGTGACGGGAATGGAAGACTGGCTCGCTTCACCGGGCGCGTGGGCCACAGTGACCAGATCGGTCCGGCCGGACAGCGCCAGCAGCGCGGCCGCCGACTCCACGCTGCAGAATCCCGTCACGTAGGCGCGCTGCGAGTGTCCCTCGGCGAGCACGCCGGGCTGTGATTCCTTGGTAAAGAGCCCGTTCCGGTTCAGCTCCGCGAGCTCGCCGGCGATGGCCTTTGTCTCATTGTCGAAGCTCGGGGCAAAGGTTCCCGGCTGGTACTCGCTGCGGCCTTCCAGCCAGCGCGCGGTCAGCTCGCCGGCCGCGGGAATGGTGCCCGCCTGCCGCCAGACCTCGCGGTCCGCCAGGAGCCGCCCGAACGAATCCCGCTCGGTGGTGTATCTGTCGTCAGCCATATTTGAAGGCTACGCCTCCTGAACGGTGGCCGAAGGGCAGGAGTACTCAAGCCTTAACAAAGGCCGCGGCATATGGAACTTCTCCGGCGCGGCCCTGCGACCTTTCCCGCTAGAGTTCAGGGAACAAGCCCTCAGCACCGCCGCGCATCCGTGGTGGAGAAGTACCCGGGAGTCATCAGTGCGGCACGGATCCAAGCCCACCATCCGCGACGTCGCGGAGGCGGCCGGAGTGTCCCTGACCACGGTCTCCTACGTGCTTTCCGGCCGCCCCGGCGGAAACACGCGGATCAGCCAGCCCACCCAGGACCGCGTCCATGCCGCGGCCCACGAACTGGGCTATGTGCCCAACCGGGCCGCCCGCGGGATGCGGCGCGGACGCACCGACGTCGTGGCTGTGGCCATCACCGACCTCGACGATCCCTGGGACCGCGCGCTCGCTGCGGCAGCGGCAAGGATCCTGCCCCGGCACGGTTACCAGCCGGTCATCCTGGTGGGCGAAAGCTGGCGGCAGTTTATGCTCTCCGGCGGAGCCGACGGCGTCATCCTCGGCTCCGTACCGGCGGAGCGATCCCCCGAGGATCTTGAGGCCATGGCGGAACTCGAGGAACGCAGCGTCGCCCAGTTGGTCTTCTCCGGCTCCCTGCAGCCGGACGGTTTCGACGTGCTGGCACCGGGCGCGGCGGGGATGTCGGAGACTCTCGCGGAGCGCGCTGTCGCCCAACTGCTTTCCCGGCTGCAAGATTAGGCGCCGGCGCCGGTTCACGAAAGAGCTCCTGAAAAGGCGCCCTTGTCATCCCAACTGAAAACGTTTACAGTAGTCGAATGCTGGCGTGACGGGATTCACAACCAGTGTCCGGCTCGGCCCACCGGCCAGCATCGCAGACCCGGCAGACGACTCAAAGGAGAGGGCATCCGTGGCAAACATCCATGACGTGGCCAAGCTCGCGGGCGTCTCGATCGCAAGCGTCTCGCGCATGCTGGCCGGGGAAAACGTCCGCAGCGCCGAAGCGATCAGGCGCGCAATCAAAGACCTCGGCTACCGGCCCAACGCCAGTGCCCGCGGTCTGCGCCTGGGCAAGCATCACAGCATTGCAGTGATTGTTCCCGATATCTCCAACCCCTACTTCGCCGCACTGGTACGTGGCATCGAGGAACGGGCCATGACCCAGGGGTTCCGCATCATCGTGGCCAGCAGCGATGAGCAGTTCAGTGCGGAATCGGAGCTGCTGGGCAACCTTATCGACGCCGTCGACGCCGTCGCTATCGTCCCGGCAGAGGAAGGCGACCGCACCCGCAGGATGCTAGCGGACCTCAACAAGCCGGTGGTGCTTATCGACCGTACGGTGGGTGATGAGCCGGGCTTCGACCTTGTCCACGTGGACAACGCCAGCGGGGCCAAGGCGGCTGCAGACTATCTGCTATCACTGGGGCACCAGAGCTTCGGCATCATCAGTGGTCGCCAGGACACTGTTCCCGGACGGGTGAGGCACCGGGTCTTTCTGAAGACCTTGGCCGACGCCGGCATCCACGTCCCGGCTGAAGCCATCAAAATCGGCGAATTCAGCCGTGATTTCGGCCGTCGCGCCGCCCAGGAACTGATCGACAATCCCACCGGAATGACGGCTCTCTTCGTGGGCAACAACACCATGGCGCAGGGTGCACTGCTCTCCCTTCACGCCGCCGGGGTTTCGATCCCCGGGCAGCTCTCCTTCCTCTGCTTTGACGACTTTGACCTTGCGGAACTCCTTCAGGCCCCCGTCACTGTGATCTCGCGACCCGCCATCGCTGAGGGCCACGCCGCAGCGGACCTCCTTCTCCAACGGATCGAACAAATCGGCAGCCCCACTCAGCTCCCTCTTGAGCACAAAGTGCTGCCGGTAAGTCTGACCATCCGGCAGTCCTGCTCCGCTCCTGCCTCCGACTGACGTCCCTAACTGACCACCCCATTAAGGAAACCCATGACTACATCTGTGCCCGGAAACGGGAATGTACTGGTGATCGGCAGCATCACCTGCGACCTGACCAGTTTCAGCGACCGCTTGCCGCAGCCGGGGGAAACCGTCCTCGGAAACGCCTTCACGATGGTGCTCGGCGGCAAAGGAGCCAACCAGGCGTTGGCGGCGGCACGCGCCGGGAGCCAGGTCTCTCTGATTGGATGCGTGGGCAATGACGGCTTCAGCGAACTGGTCCTCGGGACCCTGGCCGGGGAACAGATCGACACCACGCACGTGATGCGCACGGAGGGTCCCACCGGAATCGCCCACATCCGGGTGGACGCTTCGGCGGAAAACGACATCGTGATGATCCCGCTCGCCAACTCCCGGCTGAGCCCCGCCCACATCAGGGAGTCCCTTTCAGGGTCCACGTGTCAAGCCGGGGTGGCCCTGATCCAGCTGGAGATCCCGCATGAATCGGCGCTTGAGGCGGCGCGTGCATGCAAAGCCCGCGGCGTTACCGTCATTTTGGACCCCGCACCGGCACCGGCGGCGGCACTTGATGAGGACTTCTGGCCGCACGTGGACATCGTCACGCCGAATGAGACCGAAGCGCGGCTCATCACCGGCATCGACGTGACCGACCATGCATCAGCCACCGCGGCCGGTCGCTGGTTCACCGACCGCGGCGTGCAGCGGGCTGTTGTTACCCTGGCCGGCGCCGGTGCGGTCGTCGTCGAGCGGACCTCGCCGGACAGCACGGCCGTGACCTTGCACGAGCCCTTCCTTGTCGCGGCTGTGGACACCACGGCTGCGGGCGATGCCTTTGCCGGGGTACTGGGCAGCGCGCTGGCCGAGGGCCGGGACTGGGACGAGTCCCTGCGCCGCGCCATGGCTGGCGGTGCGTTGGCTGTCACCGTTGCCGGTGCCAGCCCGAGCCTCCCCCGGCGCGAAGCCATTGAGGCGTTCCTCGCCAGCCAGGCTGCCGCGGCCCGTTAGCTGCCGCCCCCCGGCTATCCACCCCTACGTTTCATCCCTCCTCAACGCAGCGGAGCAATCATGCGCAAAAACAGCGGTACCCTCAACCCATCACTTGCCCGGGTCATCTCCGAACTGGGCCATACCGACGAACTGGTCGTGACCGATGCCGGGCTGCCGATCCCGGCCGGAGTGGAACGGATCGATCTGGCCCTGACGGCCAACGTTCCGCGGTTCCTGGAATGCCTGGACGTCGTTTTGGCCGAAGTCCAGGCGGAAGGCGCTATCGCGGCATCGGAGATCGCCGAGCACAGCCCGGAACTCCTCGAGGCCCTCAGGGAACGGCTCGGCAGCCACGGCATCCCGCTGGAGCTCGTCCCGCACACGGATTTCAAAGAGCGGAGCAAGTCCTCCAAAGCCGCCGTCCGCTCAGGCGAATTCACCCCCTATGCCAACGTAATCCTGGTGGCCGGGGTGGTGTACTGAGATGACGATCACCCTCAGCGGCATCACCAAATCCTTCGGCCCCAACCGTGTGCTCCGCGGTGTGGACCTCAGCATCGAACCGGGCGAAATCGTATCCCTCGTGGGCGAAAACGGGGCCGGCAAGTCCACCCTGACCCGAATCATCGCCGGGGCCTACCAGCCCGATTCCGGCGTGATTTCCATCGGCGGTGAGGTGCGGAAGTTCAGCGGCCCCCAGGAGGCCATGGCCGCCGGGATCCAAGTCATCTACCAAGAGCTGAAGAACAACCTGTTCCCACAGCTGGACGTCGCGTCGAACCTCTTCGCCCACGACGGCGCCGGCGAGTTCGGCAGACTGTTCGTTAACAAGGATAAGATGCACGCCCGCGCCGCCGAACTGCTGGGCCAGGTGGGGATCGACGTCGACACGCGCCTTCCAGTGGGGAAACTCAGCTTCGGCCAGCAGCAGCTGGTGCAGCTTGCCCGCTGCCTTAGCCACTCAGTCAAGCTGCTGATCCTCGATGAGCCCACCGCGGCCTTGGACGATCGCGAATCGGAGCTCCTGTTCGCACAGGTGCGCAAGATCCAGGCGGCCGGCGTCGCCGTCATTTACATCAGCCACCGGCTCCCGGAGGTCTTCGCCCTCTCCGACCGCATCGTTGTGATGCGCGACGGCCGCGTGTCCAAAACCGGAACGGCGGAGGACCTGACCGAAGCCGCTGTCGTCGCCGCCATGGTGGGCGGGGAAGTCGAGAACTTCTACCCCAAGGAACACCACGCCACGGACCGCGTCCGGCTGGAAGTAAACGGCCTTGAATCGACCGGCGTCAACGGTGTGTCCTTCAAAGTCCACGCCGGGGAAGTGCTTGGCATCGGCGGGGTGATGGGCAGCGGAAAGGGCGAGGTGCTGCGGGCACTGTTCGGTCTGGACAACGCGGCCGGTTCCGTCACCATCGACGGCAAGCCCCTCACCCTGAAGTCGCCCCGGCATGCCATCAACGCCGGCGTCGCTTACTTGACCCCGGACCGGCAGGCGGAAGGCCTCACCCTGGCCCAGCCCATCTCGCACAACGAATCCCTGTCCACCCTTGGCGCCATCACCCGAAACGGGATTGTGGACCTGAAGCGCGAACAGGACCGGTGCCAGGAGATCTCCATGCGGCTGAGCGTCAAATCCAACAGCATTGACGACGCCGTCGGGACCCTTTCCGGCGGCAACCAGCAGAAAGTCCTGCTGGCCCGCTGCCTCCTCAGCAACCCCGCGATCCTGCTGATGGAAGAACCCACGCGCGGGGTCGACGTGGGCGCCAAGGCCGAGATCTATTCCATCGTCAACGACGTAGCGGCCCAAGGTGTCGCCGTCGTCCTTGTCTCGTCAGACCTCCCCGAACTAGTCGAAATGTCGGACAGGGTGCTGGTCATGCGTGGAGGCAGCATCAACGCTGAACTGACCTCCGACGCATTGACCCAGCAGTCCGTCCTGGAACACGCAATGGAGACCGTATCCCGATGAAAAAAATATCCCTCTTCAGTGACCAGCTTCGTGCGGTATGGATGCTGGCTTTCGTGGCCCTGGCGCTTGTCTTCGCCACGCCTCTATTCCTGCAGCCATCCAACATGCTCAACGTCCTTCTCACGGCCGCCGTCGTCGCCCTGATCGCGGCCGGCCAAACGTATGTGATTATCCTCGCGGAGATCGACCTGTCCGTCGGCGCGGTGCTCGGCTTCAGCGCCATCACAACCGCGAGTGTGATCAGTCAGTACGGTGTTGTCGCCGGGCTGGCCGCGGGCCTCGCGGTAGGCGCGCTGGCGGGATTGATCAACGGTCTTTTGGTCACCAAAGCCAAAATGCCCTCGTTCATCGCCACGCTAGCAACGATGTCCATCTTCGCCGGGCTGACGCTGCAGTTCTCGCAAGGTAACCCTGTGAAGGTAACCGACCAGGTGTTCCTGTCGTTGGGCCAGGGCAACCTGCTGGGGATCCCGACCCCGATCTGGATCATGCTGGTCCTCGGTATGTTGTTCGGCTATATCCTGGCCCGCACCCGGTACGGCCGTGAGCTGTACGCGACGGGCGACAACGCCGATGCCGCCCGCCTCGCCGGCATCAGCACCGAGCGCGTCAAGATCCTGGCCTTCATGATCTCCGGCGTCCTCGCCGCGACCGCCGGGTTCATTCTGACCGCACGTCTCGGGACGGCACAGCCCACCGCGGGGACCGGCCTCGAACTCGCCGCAATCGCCGCCGTGATCATCGGCGGCACCAGCCTCGCCGGCGGCCGCGGAGCGCTGCTGGGCACCCTCGTAGGTGCCGTCCTGCTTGCCATGATCGACAACGGGCTCAACCTCCTGAACGTCTCGCCGTTCTTGCAGAGCGTGGTCAAGGGCGCCGTCATCCTCCTGGCCGTGTTCGTGGACCGGAACTCCGGCGTCCTGATGCGCATCTTCCGCACCGGCCCGGCCAAGGCGGCACCAGCCTCGCCGGCGGCCGGAGCCGGCGCGTCCGTGCCGGCACCGGTGCTTCCAAAGGTCGCCATGATCTCCGTCGTGGGACTGCTGGTGGTCGGCGCCGGTGTCACAACAGCCGTTCGCTCCACAGACGACGGCGGCGCGGGCGCCGGGCAGAAATCGGCCACATTGGTGATCTCGACGCTCAACAACCCATTCTTCGTCTCGGTCGGCGACGGTGCCAAGGACCAGGCTGCGAAACTTGGCGTCAATCTGGATGTCCAGAACGCCAACAACAACGACACGTCCTCGCTGAACCAGGCCACCACCGCACTGGTCAAGAAGCCCGGAGTGCTGCTGCTTGACCCGACCTCGAGCGAAGCCGGCGGATCCATCACCGTCAAAGCCAACCAGGCAAACGTCCCCGTGGTTGCGTTCGACCGTATGCCCGACCAGGGCAAACTGGCCGCGTTCATCGGCTACGACGCAGTCCAGGCCGGCAAGAACGGCGCCAAGGCCCTGTGCGAAGCGGTCGGCGGCAACGGCAAGGTGGCCGAGTTGCAGGGCCTCCTCGGCACGAGCGTGGCACGGGACCGGTCCGAAGGCTTCAAAGCCGGAATGAAGGAATGCCCCGGCGTTGAGGTTGTCGCAGTGCAGTCCGCGGACTTCGACCGCGGCAAGGCACTGGATGTCACCACCAACATCCTCCAGGCCAACCCGGGCATCACCGGCATCTACGGCGCCAACGACGAAATGGCGCTCGGCGCCGTGGCCGCCGTCAAGTCACGCGGACTGCTGTCCACGATCAAGATCGTCGGAAACGACGGAATCGGCGATGCCCTGGCCGCTGTGAAGAGCGGGGAGATGTACGCCACGAATGCCGAGTCCCCGTTCGCGCTGGGCCAGGAGGTCGCCAAGATCGGCCATGCCGTTGCCAGCGGGGAGAAAGTCGAAGAGTCCCGCGTTCTGCAGGGCAAGCTCGTCACCGGCGGCGGTGTCGAGGAGTTCTGCTCGTATTTGCGCGGCATCGGCGACACCGCCACCTGCAAGTAGCCCCCACATCCAAGGAGAATCATGACTGAACTGAAGGCGGCCAGCCTGGCCGCGATCGTGGACCACACCTTCCTGCAATCCACCGGAACCAGGGCCGAGGCGGAGCAGGCGGCCGCCGAAGCCGCGCGGCTGGGGGCCTATTCGGTCTGCGTCCCGCCGTCCATGCTTCCGCTGGTGGGCATGAACGCTGGCACCCGGATCACAGCAGTCTGCGGCTTCCCCTCGGGCAAGCACCACAGCAGCGTCAAGGCAGCCGAAGCCCGAGAAGCTGTGCGCAACGGCGCAGACGAGATCGACATGGTCATCGACGTCGGTGCGGTCCGGGCCGGTGACTACGACGCCGTCGAGCGGGATATCAGCGCTGTGCGCAAGGCTGTCCCGGCACCGACTGTGCTCAAGGTCATCCTGGAGACCGCGGCGCTGACGGACGAGCAGATCGTGCGCTGCTGTTCCGCTGCTGAAAGCAGCGGCGCCGATTTCGTGAAGACATCCACGGGATTCCACCCGGACGGCGGAGCGACCGTCCATGCGGTTCGACTGATGGCACGGACCGTGGGCACGCGGCTCGGGGTGAAGGCATCCGGCGGCATCCGCGACTGGGCAGCGGCGCAGGCGATGATCGCTGCAGGCGCCACCCGGCTGGGGCTTTCCGGAACCGAAGAGGTCCTCGGCGGCGGACGCAGCACCGGGTACTAAACCTGATCCCTTGCGGGCCGGCGGGGCGGACCGTTGCGCCGGCCCGCGGGACGCGCCGTCCCCTACTCGTCCTGCAGCGGACGCCGCGCCAGCCAGGCCGCGACGATGGCGCCGGAGATGTTGTGCCAAAGCGAAAACACGGCCGAGGGCAGCGCGGTCAGCGGGCTGAAATGCGCCGTGGCCAGGGTGGCGGCCAGACCCGAGTTCTGCATGCCGACTTCGAAGGCCAGCGCGCGGCGGGACTTGTCATCCAGGCGCCCCAGCTTGCCCGCGAGGTACCCCAGGCCCAGGCCGAACCCGTTGTGCAGCACTACGGCCAGGAACACGATCCCGCCCGCGGCGACGATCTTGCTGGCGCTTCCGGCCACCACAACCGCCACGATCAGTGAAATGACGACGGCGGAGGCCCAGGGCAGCGCCGGCAGCACCCTGGCGACGAGCTTCTTCAGGAACAGGCGGGCCAGCAGGCCGGCGATCACCGGCAGGAGCACGGTCTTGACGATGTCCAGCACCATGCCGCCGGCGTCGATCTGCAGATAGGACCCTGCCAGGAACAGCACCAGCAGTGGCGTCACCACCGGGGCGATCAGGGTGGACACCGAGGCGACGGCGACCGAGAGGGCGACGTCGCCCTTGGCCAGGAACGCCATCACGTTGGACGCGGTTCCGGAGGGCGCGCAGCCGACGAGGATCAGGCCCACGGCGAGTTCCGGCGGGAGGTTCAGGGCGACGGCGATCAGCCAGCCGGCACCGGGCATGATGACGTAGTGCGCCACAATGCCGAGCACCACGGCCCAGGGGCGCTTTGCCACTGACGCGAAGTCGGGCGGCGTCAGGGTCAGGCCCATGCAGAACATAATGATGCCCAGCAGGTACGGGACGCTGGGACCCAAGGGTTTGAACGCGTCCGGCAGCAGGTACCCGGCGACGCCCGCGACGACGACGAGCAGCGGGAACACGGTGACCGCGATGCGGGCGATCTTCGCCTCGGCGGCAAGAGCGGGATTGACCCGGACTGCACTGGTCCCGGGGGCAGGCGGTGTTTTGGTTGCCTCAAGCATCCAAAGATGGTGCCACTGTGGCCGCTCCAGGGCGAATTCGTGACCGCCCCGGCCCCCGAATATGTCAGATTTTTTGCGGCGTCCGGCTCGCGGCAGGCGACCCCCCGGTCCCTCACGGTAAAGTTGCTCGGGCAGGACGAAACGCGGCCCCTTCCGGCCGGCGCCCCTGCTGCCTGACTTATCTTCCGGCGCGGTGTGGCGCCCCATCCTTCACTGATCTGCCGACGTCGCCCAGCCGTTGCTGAATGCCGAAGCCGCGGTGGCGCGTCTTCACGAGACTGAACGGAGCCAGCAATGGCCACCAAAGCCGCCTTAGATGCCCCGGCACTGACCCCGGAGCGGCTCCAGACCGTCCGGGGAACCCTGAAGTCACCGCGCAGGCTCAAAACCGAGGTCCTGGCCGGGCTCGTCGTCGCGCTGGCCCTGATTCCGGAGGCCATCGCCTTCTCGATCATCGCCGGCGTCGACCCGCGGATCGGACTGTTCGCCTCCTTCACCATGGCCGTGACGATCGCCTTCGTCGGCGGCCGCCCGGCGATGATCTCGGCAGCCACCGGCGCTGTCGCCCTCGTGATTGCCCCGCTGGTGAAATCCCATGGCCTGGACTACCTCGTCGCCGCGGTGATCCTGGCCGGCATCTTCCAGATCGTCCTGGGCCTCTCCGGGGTGGCGAGGCTCATGCGGTTCATCCCGCGCTCTGTCATGGTCGGCTTCGTCAACGCCCTGGCCATCCTGATCTTTCTGTCCCAGGTGCCCGAACTCCTCGGTGTCCCGTGGCTGGTCTACCCGCTCACCGCGCTGGGGCTTGTTATCGTGTTCGGCCTGCCGAAGCTCACCAAGGCCGTCCCGGCCCCGCTCGTCGCGATCGTGGTCCTGACACTGATCACCGTCTTCGCCGCCGTCGCCGTCCCGACCGTGGGAGACAAGGGCGAACTCCCTGATTCACTGCCGACGCTGTTCATCCCGAACGTCCCGTTCACGCTGGAGACCCTGCAGGTCATCTTCCCGTTCGCCCTCGCCATGGCCTTCGTCGGTTTGCTCGAATCCCTGATGACGGCCAAGCTCGTCGACGACATCACCGACACCCGGTCCCACAAGACCCGCGAGGCCTGGGGGCAGGGCGTGGCGAACATCGTGACCGGTGTCTTCGGCGGCATGGGCGGCTGCGCGATGATCGGCCAGACCATGATCAACGTCAAAGCCTCCGGCGCCCGGACCCGGATCTCCACTTTCCTCGCCGGCGTTTTCCTGCTCATCCTCGTGGTGGTCCTGGGGGACATCGTCTCGCTGATCCCCATGGCCGCGCTGGTTGCCGTCATGATCTTCGTATCCGTGGCCACGTTCGACTGGCACAGCATCCACCTCCGTACCCTCAAAGCGATGCCCAAGAGCGAAACCACCGTCATGGTCGCAACCGTCATCGTCACCGTCGCCACCCACAACCTCGCGATCGGCGTTGGCGGTGGCGTACTCGTGGCCATGGTGATGTTCGTCCGGCGCGTGGCCCACTTTGTCACGGTGGAACGCTCGGTCAAGACCATCGGGGGCCACGAAACCGCCACCTACGTGGTGGACGGCGAGCTCTTTTTCGCTTCCTCCAACGACCTCTATACCCAGTTCGAATACGCATTGGACCCCGAGCACGTCGTCATCGACATGAACGCCTCCCACCTCTGGGATGCCTCCACCATCGCCGCCCTGGACGCCATCACCGCGAAGTACCACCACCACGGCAAGGATGTGAAGATCATCGGGCTCAACGACGCCAGCATCCTGATGCGCCAACGCCTCGGCGGCAAGCTCGGCGCCGGCCACTAGGCTGCGTTCCCGCCCGGTTACTTCTTCCCGGACCCGGAAAGCGGCCGCCTTGGAGTAACCGGGCGGGAACGCAGGCGGTGCGTGTCGCCGGCGGAAGGTCTACGCTCAGGAACATGACGCAGACCTGGGATCCGGGCCAGGGCGGAGTCCTGGAACTTCCGTCCGGCCGGCTCATCCGCGGCCGGGGGCTGCTCATGCCATTCCCCTCCGGGCCGCGACCCGAGTTTGGCCTCTATCTGCTGGGACGGCGCCCGGCCCCGGTGCCCTGGGATTCCCGGTGGGTCCGCTGGCGTGATTTCCGCCTGCCGGCCGACGACGCCGACATCCTGGCCGCGCTCGAGGAAGCCTGGCGCCGGGCCGAGACGGAGCGGGTTGAAGTGGCGTGCTGGGGCGGCCGTGGCCGGACCGGCACCGCCCTTGCCTGCCTTGCGGTCCTGGACGGCGTCCCGCCCGCGGAGGCCGTCGCCTTCGTGCGGGCGCGCTACCGGCCCGGCGCCGTGGAGACTCCGTGGCAGCGGAAGTATGTCGCCCGGTTCCGGAGGCCGGGGGAATAAGGCGCCGGTTGCGTCCCGGCGGCATTAGGTCACACGATTGGGTCTTTTTTGTTCGCCGTGGGTCGGCCTACCGTGGACGGACGGAGCCGCCCAGCCCGGGTGGCCGGACCACGGAGGAAAATCCGATGACGACGCACGTAGCCGACTGCAGCGTGACCAATTGCTCCTTCAACGACCATTCCAACTGCAACGCCGCCGCCATTACCGTCGGCGGGGCCGAAGACCATGCCTCCTGCGCCACTTTCATCGATATCGGAGTGCACGGGGGACTGCCTAAGGTGCTCGCCGACGTCGGCGCCTGCCAGCGTTCCGAATGTGCCCACAACGACCACCTGATGTGCAAGGCCACCGAGGTGCATGTGGGTCCGGGGGTCGACAACGCCGACTGCCTCACCTACGCCCACCGGTAGTCAACCGCCGAACTCCTGCTGGCTGGCATTCCGGAAACCCGCGGGCGACTCCTCGGACTTGGGTAGTCTCGAAGCCGAGACAGTTTTTCCCGACCCAGGAGTACCGTTATGGCTGCCGAAAGTCCGACCATCCTTGCGACCTCCGGGGGCTACCAGCCGGGGGCGCGGACACGCCTGGAGTTCAACAAGCTGGTCCATCACGCCGTGGACTTGTCCGGCGTCACCGGGCGGGCGCCCAGGGTGGCCCACGTCGGCACCGCCAGTGGCGATCAGCGGTGGTTCAACAACGAGATCAGCGAGGCGGGGAACGTCGCCGGCTTCCAACTGACGCATCTGAACCTGTTCACCATGCCCAACGTTGCCAACGTCGAGGACTACCTGCTCGGTCAGGATGTTGTCTGGGTCAACGGCGGTTCGGTGGTCAACCTCCTCGCCGTCTGGCGGGCCCATGAGTTGGACGCCATCTTCCGGCGCGTCTGGGAAGCCGGGGTGGTGCTGGCCGGCGTCTCGGCCGGGTCGATCTGCTGGTTCAACGGCGGGACCACCGATTCGTTCGGTCCCGAGCTGCGTGCCGTGAACAACGGCCTGGGGTTGCTGCCCTACGACAATGGGGTCCATTACGACTCCGAAGCCGCGCGCCGTCCCCTGGTCCACCGCCTGGTGGCGGACGGGACGCTGGGCGAGACCCACTGCACCGACGACGGCGTGGGCCTGCTCTACCGCGGCACCGAACTCGTCGAGGCGGTCACGGAAACGCCGGGCAAAGCCGCCTACCGGGTGACGCTGGTCCAGGCGGGGGACTCAACCGCCGGAGTGCTTGAGGAACGCCTGGAGCCGAGCGAGCTGTAGGGCGGCGGTCCACTAACCCTGCGTCAGCCGGTAGCGTTCGATCTGCTTGAGCCGCCGCTGGAGGCTGTCGCGCCGCGGGTGCGGGACGGCGTCGGCGGGTTCGGCGGTGAGGTCGATGTGCTTGGTGCCGTACTGCCAGAGCAGCAGGTCATCGAGGAGCCGGTCCGGGCCGGGGGAGTAGCGGTGGTCCAGGGCCTTGCGGACCTCCGTGATCCGGTTGGCGCTCAGCAGCCCGGCCAGCTGCATGGTCTGGTTGAGGCCGTGGGCGGCCATCAGTTCGGCGGCCCAGCCCCAGTCGTCGTCGACCTTCCGGTCCACGTGCGGCAGCAGCGTGCGCCAGACGTCGCGGATCCGGTTCGGGGTGAGCTGCGCGGCGCCTTCGCCGTCCATGTCCCAGTAGCTGCGGACCTCTTCGTAGCGTTCGTGCAGGTCAGCGAACGCCCCCTCCACGGTTTCCAGCATGGCGGCGGTGGCGGTGAACTGGCGATCGAAGTGCGGGGTCCAGGCGCGCGGATCCTCGGCCTTGAAGCGGATGTCGTGCTCGATCTCGCTCCAGGCATGCGCGAAGACGGTCCGGATCTGGCATTCGAAGAAGTAGCTGCCGTTCGGCGGGACCTCGGGGTTGAAGACCTGCTGGTACTCCTTGACGGCCTCGTTCTGGATGGTCCGCAGGATCAGGTGACGGCTGGAATAGCCGTAGGTCCCGGACTCGATGGAGCCGATATCCTTCTCGCGGTCGCCGCGGCAGTCGAAGAGCTGGCGCTGGCGCTTGATGATGTTGGCCACCACCGCGTTTTCCGCCGGCAGCTTTGTGATCACCCGGACGCCCACCATGTCATTCAGGGTCCGGAACGGGTCCGGGAACTTCAGCACCGGCGGACCGCCCGGCTCCAGCGGCTCCTCAATGCGGGAGATCTTCTCGCGGAAGGACTCAACCGTCTTGGTGCGGCCGGTAACGAACAGCGGCGTCACCTCGGTGCCCTTCAGCATGCTGCGCAGCGTCAGCAGGACCTCGCGGGTGACCAGCTTCAGGGCAGGGCGCACCCGCTCGTAGAGTTCCACGTTTTCCTGCACGGACTCGCGCAGTTTCGGGTCCAGTCGATCCCAGTTGCTCGCCATGCATCCAGCTTACGGCGGGGGTACGACGGCGGACGGGGTGACACCCCCGCGCCCCAACCCGGGCCGGTGCCGCCTTACCCCGCACCGCGCAGGGCTCAAGGTAGGCTCGGCACATGTCTGATATGCGGCGCCGGGCTTTAATCGCGGCCGCAGCGACGGTGACTCTGGGGGCAGTCTCCGCCGCCTGTTCACCGGGCCCCGAGGAGGACACTGTGAAGCGGCATAGGTACGGCTACGGCGATGACCCCAGCCAGTGGGGTGAGCTTTTCCTGCCGGAGACGGCCGCCACCAAGGGCGTGGTGGTGGTCATCCACGGCGGCTACTGGCGTTCGCAGTACGGCGCGGAACTCGGCGAACCGCTGGCCAAAGACCTCGCGGCGCACGGCATGGCCGCCTGGAACCTGGAGTACCGCCGCGCCGGCAACGGCGGCGGCTGGCCACATACCTTCTCCGACGTGCTCGCCGGAATCGACAAGCTCGGCGACATCGCCGGCGACCATGGCCTCGGGCTGGACCGGGTCGTGGCGCTGGGACACTCCGCCGGCGGCCACCTTGCGGTCTGGGCCGCCGGACGGGGCCGCCTCGCCCAGCTCGGCGCCCCGGACGCGGACCGCCAGCTGCTGCGCAGGGACGACGACGGCGCCGTGCACCTGACCGGCGTCGTCAGCCAGTCCGGATTGCTCAACCTCGCGGAAGCCGAACGCCTCAACCTCAGCAACGGGGCGGTCAGCAATCTGCTGGGGGGCTCCTCCGCAAAATACCCGAAACGGCATAAGTATGCGGACCCGATGAGCGCGGTGCCGCTGACGGTCCCCGTCTATGCCGTCCACGGCACGGACGACGACGACGTGCCCGCCAGCCAGTCCGACTCCTACGCGGCGGCCGCGAAGGCCGCCGGCGCCCCGGTCCAGCTCCTGAAGGTTCCGGGCGACCACTTCGCGCTGATCGACCCGAAGGCCGCCGCCTACCGGAAGTGCCGCGAACTCGTACAGCTGCTCCTCGGCTGACCTCTGTCAGCCACGGACGCGCGGCCGCGCGGCCGGTGGTAGCGTGGCGCCTATGCAAGTCGAAGTTCCCGCGGTTCCGCGCGCCCTGGCCGCGGGCCTCACCCGGTTCCTCCGGGTGTTCGCGCCGCGCCACCCGGCCCAGGTGATCGTGCTGGGCTTCGCCGCTGCCGTCGCCGTCGGGACCGGGCTGCTGCTGCTCCCGGTGGCCAAAGCCGACGGGGGCGGGGCCAGCCTCCTGGAGGCGCTGTTCACCGCCACCTCCGCCGTCTGTGTCACCGGCCTGATCACCGTGGACACCCCCGTCTTCTGGAGCGGCTTCGGCCAGGTGGTCATCCTGGTCCTCATCCAGATCGGCGGCTTCGGCGTGATGTCCTTCGGCACGCTGCTCGGGGTCCTGACCGCACGCCGGCTGGGCCTGAAGTCCCGGATCTCTGCCGCCGCCGAAACCAAAAGCAGCGGCTTCGGTGACGTCCGCCGCGTGCTGGTCGGCGTTCTGCTCATCAGTGTGGCCGTGGAAGCAGCGCTGGCGCTGATCCTCACGGTCCGCTTTAGGGCCGGGTACGGCTACGGGCTGGGCGAGGCGGTCTGGCATGGCATATTCCACTCCATCTCGTCCTTCAACAACGCAGGGTTCGCCCTGTACTCGGACAACCTGATGGGGTTCGTCGGGGATCCCTGGATCTGCCTGCCGATCGCCGCCGCCGTGATCATCGGCGGACTCGGATTCCCGGTCCTCTTCGAACTGGGCCGGCAGTACCGGCGCCCGATCCTCTGGAGCATGAACACGAAACTCGTCCTCGTCGGCTCGGGCCTCCTCCTGGCCGGCGGGACCGTGTTCCTCACCGCCGTCGAATGGGCCAACCCGGCAACCCTGGGCGGCCTCCACCCGGCCGAGCGCATACTGGCCGGCTTTTTCCAGTCCGTCATTACCCGCACCGCAGGCTACAACAGCATCGACATCGCCCAGATGAATCCTGTGTCCTGGCTGGGCATGGACATCATGATGTTCATCGGCGGCGGCCCCGCCGGCACGGCCGGCGGCCTGAAGATCACCACGTTCGCCGTGCTGTTCTTCATCCTCAGCACCGAACTGCAGGGCGGAACGGCCGTGAACATCTTCGGCAAGCGCCTGTCCCGCGCTGTGCACCGCCAGGCCATCACCGTGGTGCTGCTGGCGATCGCCCTCGTCACCGGCTCCACGATGTTCCTGATGCTGATCACCGACTTCGGGCAGGAGCGGATCCTGTTCGAGGTCATTTCGGCTTTCGCCACGGTCGGGCTGTCCACCGGGATCACCGCCGGCATGCCGCCCGCCGGACAGCTCGTGCTGATCATGCTCATGTTCGTCGGGAGGCTGGGTCCCGTCACGCTGGGCGCGGCCCTGGCGCTGCGCGAACGACCCCTGCTCTACGAGTACCCCAAGGAAAGGCCCCTCATTGGCTAGGAATATCTTCTCTTCCCACTCTGCTGCCGCCAGTGACAAGGCGTCCTCGGTGGTGGTCATCGGCCTGGGCCGCTTCGGCGGTTCGCTGGCCCTGGAGCTGGAGGCGCAGGGTACGGAGGTGCTCGGCATCGACGCCAGCGCAGACATCGTCCAGTCCTACAACGGGCGCCTCACCCACGTGGTCAGGGCCGACTCCACCAAGGAGGAGGCGCTGCGCCAGCTCTCGGTCCATGAATTTGACCGTGCCGTGGTCGGGATCGGCTCCGACATCGAAGCCAGCATCCTGACCACGTCCCGGATCCTGAAGTTCCAGCGTCCCCAGATCTGGGCGAAGGCCATCAGCGAACCGCACGCGGAGATCCTGGGCCAGCTCGGCGTCGAGCACGTCATCCGGCCGGAACACGATATGGGCAAGCGTGTCGCGCACCTGGTCCTGGGCTCGATTCTTGACTATGTGGAATTCGAGGACGACTTCGTCATGATCCGCACCAGCCCGCCCTCCGCCGTCCGTGACCGGCCGCTGGGCGTGCTCGGACTCCGGGACAAGTTCGGCGTCACCATCGTGGCCGTCAAACGTCCCGGCGGCACCTGGGGCCACACGACCGCGCAAACGGTGCTCTACGACGACGACCAGATCATCGTCCAGGGCAGCAAAACCAAGGCCGAACGGTTCAGCACCATGCCGTAACCCACTAGACTGGGTTGCAGGTGCGCCGGGAAGTCTGGTCGGCATAGTTCTGTCGAGCCAACTTTTAGGACTCCCCGCATGAGCCCCACACCCCCTCCCACCCGGCCACGTTTGACCATCTTCGGCCGTGGCAGCTACGCCGAATCCCTCCGGATCGGCGAGATCCTTCGCAAGGAAACCGTCGGCGGCGCCCTCCTCGTGGCCGCGGCCGTGATCGCCCTGATCTGGGCCAACTCGCCCGTTTCCGAGAGCTACTTCGCCCTGCGGGACTTCAAGTTCGGCTACGAACCGTGGCACCTGGAACTGAGCCTGGGCGCCTGGGCGGCGGACGGGCTGCTGGCGATCTTCTTCTTCCTGGTCGGTCTCGAACTCAAACGTGAGTTCATCGCAGGGGACCTGCGGCAGCTCAACAAATCGATCGTTCCGGTCGCAGCGGCCGCTGGCGGCGTCATTATCCCGGCGGTGATCTACGCCGTCGTCAACCTCGCAAGCCCGGAGACCCTGCGCGGCTGGGCGATCCCCACTGCCACCGACATCGCCTTCGCCGTCGCCGTGTTGGCCATCATCGGCTCGCATCTGCCCAGCGCCCTGCGGATTTTCCTGCTGACCCTGGCCGTCGTGGACGACCTGATCGCCATCACCATCATCGCTGTCTTTTACACCAGTGACCTCCAGCCGGTGCCACTGCTGCTGGCACTGATTCCGCTGGGCATCTACACATACCTGGCGCACAAGTACCGGCGCTTCTTCAAAATCCAGGCCTCGGCCGCGTGGCTGATTCTGCTGCCGCTGGGCGCGGTCACCTGGGCCCTCGTCCACGCCTCGGGGATTCACGCCACGGTGGCCGGTGTGCTGCTCGGGTTCGCCATCCCGGTCCTGCGCTCGAAGGCCAGCGGCGGACCGGACGCCGGTCCGGGCCTCGCGGAGGTCTTCGAGCACCGGTTCCGCCCGATCTCGGCCGGCGTCGCCGTCCCGATCTTCGCGTTCTTCTCCGCCGGCGTGGCCGTGGGCGGCTGGGAGGGACTTGGATCGGCGCTGACCGACCCGGTGGCCGTCGGCATCATCATGGCGCTGGTCCTCGGCAAGCCGATCGGCATTATGGGCACCACCTGGCTCCTCACCAGGGTCACCAAGGCCCGGCTTGACACCAGTTTCAAATGGATCGATGTCTTCGGGGTGTCCCTGCTGGCCGGGATCGGATTCACCGTCTCGCTCCTGGTGGCCGAGCTGAGCTTTGGCCACGGCACCCTCCAGGACGACCACGCCAAGGTGGGCATCCTTGCGGCCTCCGTGCTGGCAGCCCTGCTGGCAACGGTGGTGCTGCGGACGCGGAACCGGCAGTACCGGCAGGCCGAAGAAGCGGAGAAGGTCGACTCTGATATGGACGGAATTCCCGACGTCTACCAGCAGGACGACCCCGCCCGGTAGCCCCGCCGGGCTCCCGCCACGCATCGGGGCTTGCGTCCATACCCTGGGGGGTTTGATCATGGAGTGTGCGCAGCCGGCGGCCTCGCGGCCGGTTGTGTCGATCCGGACCAGCCAGGAGTGAACCATGGACGTCATCGTCATCGAGACCACCCAACTCGGGGACCGCAGCTACCTCGTCCACGACGGCTCCGTGGCGCTGGTCATTGACCCGCAGCGGGACACGGACCGCGTCGAAGCGGCCGCCCGCGACGCCGGCGTCACCATCACCCACGTCGCCGAGACTCACATCCACAACGACTACCTCACCGGCGGCCTCGCACTGGCCCGCGCACACGGCGCGAGCTACCTCGTGAACGCCGCTGACCCGGTTCACTTCGAGCGGCAGCCGATCACGGACGGGCAAACTGTCCGGGTCGGTGCGCTGACGGTCAAGGCCGTCGCCACACCGGGCCACACCCACACCCACCTCTCCTTTATCGTCGACGACGGCGGGCAGCAGGCCGTCTTCTCCGGCGGAAGCCTGCTCTACGGCTCGGTCGGCCGCACGGACCTTGTCGCCGCCGAGGACACGCTCGGCCTGACCCATGACCAGTACGCCTCGGTGCACCGGCTCGCCGGGGAGGCCGCGCCGGAAGCCGCCCTGTTCCCGACCCACGGGTTCGGCTCCTTCTGCTCCTCCGGCCCGGCCAGCGGCGCCGGATCCTCCACCATCGGCGAACAGCTCGCCAGCAACCATGCCCTGACGGACCCGGACGAGGACCACTTCGTCCAGGAACTCATCGCCAACCTCACGGCCCACCCCTCCTACTACGCCCACATGGGGGTCACCAACGCCGCCGGCCCGGGCCCGGCCGACCTGGCCGTGCCGGCGTCGCTCGACGCCGCGGAACTCATGCGCAGGCTCGAGGCCGGCGAGTGGGTGGTGGACCTGCGCCGCCGGGTAGCCTTCGCCAGCAGCCACCTCAAGGGAAGTGTGAGCTTTGGCTACGGGAACAGCTTCAGCACCTACCTCGGCTGGGTGATGCCGTGGGGCGAGCAACTGACCCTCGTCGGGTCCCGCGACGACGTGGAGAACGCAATCCGCGACCTCTCCCGGATCGGCATCGAATCCCCGGACGCCGCCGTAGGGACAGATCCGCACGCCCTGGCCCCGCGGGCCGCCGTCGCCTCCTTTCCCTGCGTCGGCTGGGAGGCCGTTCCGACGGGCGCTTCCGGCCGTGACGCGGTCCTCGACGTGCGCCGGGCCGACGAATATGCCGAATCGAGGGTGGCAGGGGCCGTGAATTTCCCCCTGCACGAACTGCTGCTGCGCCTGGCTGAACTCCCCGCCGGGAAGCTGTGGGTGCACTGCACCTCCGGCTACCGGGCCGGCATCGCCGCGAGCCTGCTGCAGCGCGCCGGCAGGGACGTGGTCCTCATCGATGCGAAGTTCGATGACGCCGAGGCTGCCGGGATCCCGCTGACGACGTCGGCGGCCGCCTCAAGCTGAACAACTCGGCAGGCCAGCGAAACACTGGGGCGCCGGCCCGCGTTCTCTGGCAGAGTATGAGGATGCTCACAGTTATAGGCGAGGGACTGGTCGATGTCGTCCAGCGTTCCTCCGGTATCCAGGCCCACGTCGGCGGCAGTCCCCTCAACGTCGCCGTCGGGCTGGCCCGGCTGGATCATCCGGTGCAGTTCATCGGCCGCTACGGACGCGACGCCTACGGCGACTCGGTGGCGGCACACCTGAAGTCGAGCTCGGTGCTGCTTCCGGTGGGCCCGGACGAACTCCCCACGTCAGTGGCCACCGCCCTGATCGACGACGACGGCGCCGCCAGCTACACCTTCGACCTCGCCTGGGAACTGCCCGGGCTCGCGGACCGGCTGCCGTTTATGCTGCAGGCAACAACGCTGCTGCACACCGGCTCGATCGCCACGATGCTGGCTCCCGGCGCGGCCGAGGTGCTCGCCGCCGTCGAGCATGCCCATCCCTCGGCAACCATCAGCTTCGACCCCAACTGCCGGCCCAGCATCATCACCGACGTGGACTACGCGCGCCGGCAGGCGGAAAAGTTCGTCACCCTCGCGGACGTGGTCAAGGCCTCCGACGAGGACCTCGAATGGCTCTACCCGGGCGAGGATCCGCTGGATTCTGCCCGGCGCTGGCTTTCGCTCGGCGGTTCCGAGGGCCCGGCCATGGTGGTGGTCACCCGCGGCGCCGAAGGGCCCTGGGGCGTGAATGCCTCCGGCGAAGCGCACTTCCCGGCGCCGCCCGTGAAGGTCGCGGACACCGTCGGCGCGGGGGATTCCTTCATGGCAGCGCTGCTCTCCGGCGTGGTGGACCTGGGCCTGGCGGGTGCGCAGAACCGCAAGGACCTGCGTGAGCTCTCCGCCGAAAGCCTCCGCGACCTCCTCGCCCACGCCGCATGGGCCGCCGCCGTCACCGTTTCCCGGGCCGGCGCCAACCCTCCCACCCGGGCGGAACTGACCCGGATGGAGCTGCGCGGCCAGGCTTCCCGCCCGACGGGCACGGCGCATATCGACCCTGAAAGTGCAGAACTCCCCAGCAACTGAAAGGCAGCCATGGCACACCACGATGCCCCGTCCTTCCGTGTCAGCAGTGAGTCATTCCAGGACGGCCAGACCCTGCCGCCGGCCCAGCGCGGAGCCTCGACCGGGGCCGGAGCCAAGGACGAGTCCCCTCAGCTGAGCTGGAGCGGCGCCCCGGCCGGAACCCGGGGCTACGCCGTCACCGTGTTCGACCCCGACGCCCCGGGCCACGGCGGTTTCTGGCACTGGGCCGTGCTGGACGTCCCGGCCGACGCCACGTCCCTGCCGGCAGGGGCAGGATCGCGCCAGGGCGGGCACCTGCCGCCCGGCGCCTTCCAGCTCAGGAACGACGGCGGCACCACCGGCTACATGGGGGCAGCCCCGCCCCGGGGCGGCGGCCCGCACCGGTACGTCGTCACGGTCCACGCCCTCGACGTCGCGCACTCCGGTCTTGACGCCGGAGACCGTCCCGCGAAGCTCGAAGCGAAGCTCGCCCCGCACACCCTGGCCCGGGCAAGCCTGACCGGCATCTACGAACGGCACTAGGCCCGGTCCGCCCGCCGCCCCATCCGCCTCCAGCCACCCAAGTCGCCGGAGGCCTGCCCGCTCGCCGTAACCTTCCGGCGACCGGGCACCGATCCCACGATTTCGACGGCGGCGCGGGGGCGGCGGCGCGGGCCGGGGTGGTCGGCCGCCGCCGGAAACCGGCCCGGCACCGCCAACGTAGACTTGCAGTATGCGGCTGGTAGCGAGTGACATAGACGGAACGATCCTCGGCCACGACGGCAAAATCAGTGACCGGACCGTACGGGCCTTCCACGCGTGCCGGGAAGCCGGCGTCGAGCTGGTCTTCGTCACGGGCCGCCCGCCGCGCTGGCTGCACCCGCTGCAGGACCGGCTGGGCCACACCGGAACCGTCATTTGCTCCAACGGCGCCGTCGTCTGGGATCTTGAAGCGGACCGCCTTGTTTCCGCCCGGGGCCTGCAGCTCGACGCCGTCTTCGAGGCACGCCGCATCATCCAGCGGCTGCGCCCCTCCGCCCTCTTCGCCGCCGAGACCCTGACCGGCTTCCACCTGGAACCGGGGTTCATCGAGAACGGCTCCAGCGAGCTGCTGGCCGAGGTCACCCCGGCGCCGCTCCACACCACGCTCACCGAGGCGGATTCCGTGGTGAAATTCCTCGCCATTGTCCGGGAGGGCACGGCTGACGAGTTCCTCGCCGAGGTCACGCCCGCCGTCGCGCACCTGGCCGCCGCCACCCATTCGGCACCGAACATCGCGCTCCTGGAACTTTCCCTGCCCGGCATCAACAAGGCCGTCACGCTTGCCGAATACGCCGCCGCCCTGGGCATCGACTCGGCCGACGTCGTGGCGTTTGGGGACATGCCCAACGACATCGAGATGCTGCGCTGGGCCGGCGACGGCTACGCGATGGCCAGCGGCCACCCGGAGGCCATCCTTGCTGCCGGGCAGCAGGCCCCGCACTTCGACGACGACGGCGTCGCCCAGATCCTCGAGGCCAAGCTCGCAGCCCTGGGCGTCCGGCTTCCCTGACCCGGCTTCCCTGACCGGCAGAGGCCGCCCGCACAGACACCGGACTCCCAGCTGGCGGTCAACTGGCGTTCACCTTGGCGTCCTACGCTGAAATCTCACGACGGATCAGCTGACTGACGGTGGGAAATCATGGCCAGGTACCGCACGAAGAACATGGACGACACGCCCCTGCGCCCGGCGGCGCCGGACGCACACTGGAAGAGCCTGCAGCAGGGCGACCGCGTCAGTGTCAGGCTGGCGCCCGGCTACGAAACCGGCGGCCGGGTGGACGCCGTCACGGCGGACCATACCGCCGTCTGGGTGGACCTCGACGGCGGCCGGGGCCGCACGCTCCTGCACTGCAGTGACGGCGTGGAGATCCTCCCGCGCGCCACCTGATTTATCCCTCCAACTCATTGCGCGGCGCTCCGTTAGGCTTCAGGAGTGAGCACCCCCCCGCACCCGTTCTTTGCCTCCGGTGACGGTCCGGCACGTCCCGTGGCCATGGCGCACCGGGGCTTCTCCCGGGAGGGTCTGGAGAACTCCATGGCGGCGTTTCGCGCCGCCGTCGAACTCGGTTTCCGGCACCTGGAGACGGACGTGCACACGACCGCCGACGGCGTCCTGCTGCTGTTCCACGACGAAACCCTGGACCGGATCACGGACGGCCGCGGCCGGATCTCGGAACTCCCGGCGGAGACCGTGGCGCGGGCGAGGATCGGCGGCACAGAGCCCATCCCGCGCTTTGAGGAACTCGCCACGGCGTTCCCGGACGTCCGGTTTAACCTCGACGTCAAGGACTGGAATTCGGTGGACACCCTGGCCGCGGCGATCGAACGGTTCGGCCTGCACGACCGCGTACTGATCGCCAGCTTCTCGGACCGCCGGCGCCGGGCCGTGCTGAAGCGGCTGAGCCGGCCCGCCGCTAGCTCGGCCGGCATCGTCTCCAGCGCCCTGTTCGTCCTGCTCGGACCGGTGCTCCCCGCACCCCTGCTGCGGCTCACGGCCGGACGTGCGCTCCGCGGCGTCGACGCCCTGCAGGTCCCGGTCCGTTACGGTGCCGTGACCGTGGTGACCCCCGGCTTCGTCCGGCGCGCCCACCGGCACGGGCTGCAGGTGCATGTCTGGACCGTCAACGACCCCGCGGAAATGCACCGGCTGCTGGACCTCGGCGTGGATGGGATCGTCACCGACCGCGCGGACCTGCTCAAGGCAGTCCTGCAGGAACGCGGCGGCTGGAGCGCCTGACCCCCGACCAGGTCGGTCAGGAACCGAGCTCCATCATCAGCGGGGGCAGTTCGTCCGTGAGTTCGCGGGCGAGGTAGCCGAGACCGCCCAGCCGGCTCGCGAGCCGGTCGCCGGCGGCCGCATGCAGATGGGTGCCCCAGCAGGCGGCCTGCTCGTCCGTGGTTCCCCGCGCCCGCAGCCCGGCAATGGTCCCGGACAGCACATCGCCGGAACCCGAGGTGCCCAGGCCGCTGTGTCCGGTGGTGATCTCCCACAGCGAGGCCCGGTTCCCGCCGCCCTCAGCGCCGCCAGCCCGGCGGGCCGCCCCGACCGGCCGCGCGATCACACCCTGGCAGCTCACCACCGCGCCGTACTTCTCCGCGAGCTCCGGCACATCCCGGGCGAGGTTCCCGGCGTCGTGCCCCAGCAGGATGCCCGCCTCGGTGACATTCGGGGTCAGGATCAGCCGGCCCGCCCAGGGGCCCAGCTCCCCGGCCAGCTCGGGCAGGCTGCCCAGGGCGAAGGCGTCGAGGATGATGGCCGGCGGCCGCTTCCCCGCCGGCACCTTGAGGAGGGCGCGGAGCAAGGCGGTGGCCTCGTCCTTGTCGTCCAGGCCCGGGCCGATCAGGACCGCGTCCGCGGCTTCGACCGGTGCGGCGAGCACGGCGGCTGCCGACGAGCCCTTGACCGTTCCCGACGCGGTTTCCGGCAGCCGGAGCACGCCCGCCTCCGGCAGCGCCACCGCGAGGGGCACGGCCACGGATTCCGCCACGGCCAGGGTGAGCCGGCCGGCGCCGGAGCGCAGCGCGGCCACCCCGGCGAGCAGCACCGCGCCGGGCGTCATCCGCGCCCCGCCGATCACCAGCACCGATCCGCGGTCGTCCTTGCCGGAGCCCCCGCCGGGCAGCGGCCAGGCCCGCAGCAGGGTCGGCGTCACGGGCTCGGGGCGGGCCGGCCCCTGCCCGCCCCCGGGGGCCGCCTTAGCGTGGGTGGACATTGGCATCTCCGGCGTGCTCGGTCACGGGGACTCCCTCGCTCATCAGGTGGTCTGCCATGTTAAAGCTCTCCAGCTGCCACGGGCCCGTGCCGCCGGGCCGGACGAAACGGCTTACGGAGGCATTGAGAATGGCCGTCGTGGCGGCGATGTCCAGCAGTTCGCGCTCCGTCAGCCCTTCCAGGATGTAGCGGATCAGCATGATCACGGCGTCGTGGCAGACCAGCAGCACCCGCTGGCCGGGGTACAGGCGGTCCAGGTCGGCCAGCAGGGAGCGCAGGCGGAGGACGACGTCGGCCCACGATTCCCCGCCAGGCGGGCGGTAGTAGAACTTGCCCAGCCAGCGCCGCCGCTCCGCTTCCTGGGGGAGCCGGGCCTCCACCCCGGCTGAGGTGAGCATGTCCAGGATGCCGAGCTCCCGGTCACGCAGCCGTTCGTCCAGCAGGACCTGCGTAGGCCAGCCTGCGGTGTGGACGGCCAGTTCCGCCGTCTGTTGCGCCCGGAGATACGGGGAGGACCACACAGCGGCACGCCCGTCCGCCGGGAACCCGGCGAGCAGGCCGCCGAGCGCCAGCGCCTGCTCGCGCCCGGTTCCGGACAGCTCGACGTCGGTATCGCGCGCGGGAACATTGATGACGTGTGCCCCCGACTGGTGCGCCAGCGTGGCGGCGACGTTCCCCTGGCTCTCGCCGTGCCGGACGAGCAGAAGCTCGGCCATGCCTGGCAGGCCGGTCATGCGCTGGCGGGACTTTCCGTTCTCATTCACCGCTACCCCCTCGGTCCGTGCCGATTTCGTGTGGCTGCCACGTTACTACCGGCGCCATCGCCTGTCGCCGGTGTCCCGGCGCCGGGACTGGCAGGATGGACCCATGCGCATTCTGATCGCCCCGGACAAATTCAAGGGCTCCCTTACCGCCGCCGAAGCCGCCGCCGCCATCGCCGAAGGGGCCCTGCGCGTCTATCCCGACGCCGAGGCCATCCAGTTTCCGGTGGCCGACGGCGGCGAAGGAACCCTTGAGGCGGCCGTCGCCGCCGGCTACGAGGAGCGGCTGAACGCCGTTGTGGGCCCGATCCTGGCGCCGGTGGGCGCCGCCTGGGCGATCCGGAAGGACGCCTTCGGCGGGGCCACCGCCGTGATCGAGACCGCGCAGGCTTCCGGGCTGGCGCACATGGAACCCACCCCGGCCAACGCCCTGCGCGCGCACAGCTACGGCTGCGGCCAGCTGATCGCCGCCGCCCTCGACGCCGGCGCGACGGAGATCGTGCTGGGCCTGGGCGGCTCGGCCATGAGCGACGGCGGCAGCGGCGCCCTGCGCGCGCTGGGCCTCAAACCGCTCGACGCCGCGGGCAATGTGGTGCCGCTGGGCGGCGGCTCGCTCGCCGAGGTGGCACGGCTCGATGTCAGCGGCCTCGACCCGCGGCTGGGCTCGGTGACGTTCCGGATCGCCGTCGATGTGCAGAACCCGCTCGTTGGCGGCGACGGCGCCGCCCACGTGTTCGGCCCGCAGAAGGGCGCCGACGAGGACGCCGTGGAACTGCTCGACGCCGGACTCCGCAACTGGGCCTCGGTGCTGCGCCAATCCACCGGCCGGGACGTCAACGTCCCCGGGGCCGGGGCGGCCGGAGGCTTCCCGGCGTCGTTCCTGGCCTTCAGCAACGCGGCGCTGGAAGGCGGGTTCGAGCTGGTGGCCGGACTCACCGGGCTGGCCGGCAAACTCGCCGAGGCGGATCTCGTGATCACCGGTGAGGGCTCACTGGATTCGCAGTCGCTCACCGGCAAGGCGCCGATTGCGCTTGCCGACGCCGCCCAGAGCCTCGGGATTCCCGTGATCGTGGTCGCGGGACGGATCCTGGTCACCCCGGAGGACCTCGCCAAGCACGGTGTGGTGGCCGCTGCGCAGCTGCTGGACCTGGCCGGGAGCCCGGGCGACGCCGTCGCCAACGCCGCCAAGTACCTCACCTGGGCCACCAGCCAGGTGCTCGAGGGCGCCTGAGCGCCCAGGCGCGAGTCTCTCAGGCGCCAGTCTCATAGTGCGGCTCCGCGACAGGTTTGGATTCGGGGGAGCCCCGCTCGCGCAGGTACACCGAAGCGCCGACGAGGACGGCCACTGCCAGGAACTCACTTTGCCAGTTCTGGAATGACTCAAACCAGAAGCGGCTCGTTGCCAGATACGCCAGGGCGGTCACGGGCGGCTGCCCATGGCTCTGCTGCTCGGAACTGTATTCCCCGCTGCCGCCGACAGTATGGAGGGCAAAGGACGCCAGGAACAGCAGCAGGAACATGGCCGACAGGGAGTGTTCATAGAGTTTGAGGACCCAGCCCCCGCGCCGCACCGGCCATGGGGCGGCGGCTTTCAGGGGCGCGTCCCGGGGGTCCTCGTCCTGCGGGGCAGCCCGGTCCACCGGTTTGGACTCCGAGGATCCTTTCTGGAAAAGGAACACCGTCAGGATGACGTACATGCCCATCTGCAGGAACTCGGATTCCCAGTTCTCAAAGGTCGCCTCGAGGAACGCCCCGGTGCCGAGGTACTCCAGTGCCGTCACACCGGGCCCGCCGTGGACCAGCTGGTCCTCGCTGTACTCGGCGGCTCCGCTGACGACCATGCCGCCGAAGAACACCAGGAACAGGCCGATATTCGCCAGCAGCAGGCCGTGGTTCTTCACCCAGCCCGTGGTCCGGCCCGGCTGCGTGCTGCGCTGTTGGCGTGCGGCGTTAGCCATGTCAGTTCCCTTTTTCGGCCTGCCGGCGGAGCCTGCTCGGCACATAGACCAGCAGAATCAGCAGCACCGCCAGCAGCACCGCGCCGGCCGTCAATCCTGCAGCCCGGCCCGCCGTGACGTCGAAGACCAGCGCGGTGGTGCCGACGCTGAGGAGTCCGATGCCGGCCAGGGCAACCTTCGCGATCCTGTCCGCGCTGGACACGAGGGCCGCCCGGAGGTGCAGGCGGAACAGGCGGCGATGCACGCTCACGGGCAACAGGATCAGGGCCGTGGTGAGGGCGGCCAGCGCCACGTTGGCCAAGTAGAGGGTGGTCTGGAAATCGTCCAGCGTCTCGAACCGCGACTGGAACGGCAGGGTCAGCAGGAATCCGGCCAGGATCTGCACACCGGTCTGCAGCACCCGCAGCTCCTGCAGCAGTTCCATCCAGTTCCGGTCCAGTTTTTCGACGGCGGACTCGTTCCTGCTGCCCTGCACGGGCCGTTCCTGCGCGGATTCAGTCGGGGCGGACTCTTGTGGAGCGGACGCAGACTCTGGATAGGACACTGGAACCTCCGGTGAATGAGGATCAGGCTGCGGTGGCAGTTAAGACTCAACCTAGGCTTGAGCGTAGCGAAATTCAAGGCAGTACTAAGGGTGCTGATGAATTTCCGGGTAGGGTGGAATTGTTTAGTTCGTGGGGTCAGCTTCACAGGTCCGGGCCAGCGCCCGCGGCCCGGGGAGCGGCCCCTGGAAAAACGACACATTGGGTAGGTGGACTATGAGTGATTCAAACAAAGAGCAGGACCAGCCGCGCGACCCCCGGGGCGGCTACTACTCCGGGTCCTTCCCGGAACAGGTCCAGGAACAGCCGGGCCTTACCGCGCCGATGGACCCCCAGCCGGACCACGGCGAGGAGAGCTACCAGGGCAGCGGCGCCCTCAAGGGCAAGGCCGCGCTGATCACCGGCGGGGACTCCGGGATCGGCAAGGCGGTCGCCATCGCCTTCGCCCGCGAGGGGGCCGACGTCGCCATCTCCTACCTGCCGGAGGAGGAAGCCGACGCCCAGGACACGGCGGCGTGGATCCGCAAAACAGGCCGCAGGGCGCTGCTGATCGCCGGCGACGGGCGCCATGAGGAGTTCGCCACCAGGATCGTGGACGACACGCTCGCCGAGTTCGGCCGGCTGGACGTCGTCGTGCTGAACGCCGCGTACCAGAAGAACCGCGACAGCTTCGAGTCCCTCCCCACCGAGGAGTTCGAGCGGGTCTTCCAGACCAACCTGTACTCGCTGATCTGGACCGCGCGGGCGGCGGTGCCGCATCTGAAGGCGGGCGCGTCGATCATCACGACGGCCTCGATCCAGGCGTTCAACCCCTCGCCCGAGCTCATCGATTACGCCATGACCAAGGCCGCGCAGGTCGCCTTCACCAAAGCCCTGGCCCAGGAGCTCGGCCCGAAGGGGATCCGCGTCAACGCCGTGGCCCCCGGCCCGATCTGGACGCCACTGATCCCGGCGACCCAGTGGCCGGAGAAGCTGCCGACCTTCGGCCAGGACACCCCGCTGCAGCGGGCGGGACAGCCGGCCGAACTCGCGCCGGCCTACGTGCTCCTCGCCTCCGACCACGGCTCCTACATTTCCGGCGCCGTCCTGCCCGTTACCGGTGGCAAGGGCCTCTGAGCCTTTTCACGCACCCAGGAAACCATGCAGTTCTCGATTTCACCATGGAGGAACAAATGAGTTCGGAAAACGCCAACACAACACCCGCCCACGACGCCGACACTTCGGAAAAGTCCGAGGCAGCCATGCCGTCGTCGGAGGCGGAAATGGACGCGTCCAACACCGAAGAGCCCGACGCCGGCCGGCCGTTCTCCTCGGAGCCCGGCCCCGACGCGGCCGGCCTGCCGGACGGATCGGGAACGGACCTGCCGGATGACAAGGCCCCCAAGGACCGCGGCGACGACGAGGAAGCCTTCGACGCCGGCTAAAGCCGCCACTCAAGCAGCGAAGGCCGGGACCCGAACACCCATATGGGTGTCCAGGTCCCGGCCTTCCCGCTGTCACGCGGCGGTGAGCCGTCGGTTAGCGGCGTTTCTTCGGAGGGCGCTTCGCGGCGGCGGTGGCTGCGGCCACGACACCTTCCGTTTCCGGCTCGGCAACCGTGCCGCGGACCTTCGCGATCGCCGTCATGCCGTGGTAGATCACCAGGGCCGCCGCGGAGCCCAGGGCGATGCCGGTGAACACCAGGTCGCCGATGGTCCAGGTGTAGTCGGCGATGCCGACAATGAGTGCGACGGCGGCGGTGGTCAGGTTGATCGGGTTGGAGAAGTTCACCTTGGCCTGCACCCAGATCTTGACGCCCAGGACGCCGATCATGCCGTAGAGCATCGTCGCGGCGCCGCCCAGCACCCCGGCCGGGACGGTGGCGATGAGTTCGCCGAATTTCGGCGAGAAGCTCAGCACTACGGCGAAGACGCCGGCCACCCAGTAGGCCGCCGTCGAGTAGACCTTGGTCGCGGCCATCACGCCGATGTTTTCCGCGTAGGTGGTGGTGCCGGAGCCGCCGCCCATGCCGGCCAGGACGGTGGCGGCGCCGTCGGCCATCAGCGCGCGCCCGGAGACGCCGTCGAGGTTCTGGCCGGTCATGGCGGACACGGACTTCACATGGCCGATGTTCTCCGCCACGAGGACCAGCACCACCGGCACGAACAGGCCGACGACGCCGAGATGGAATTCCGGCGTCTGGAAGAACGGCAGCCCCACCCAGGCGGCCGCGTCCATCTTGGAGAAGTCCACTTCGCCGCGGATCATCGCCACGCAGTAGCCGACCACGACGCCGACCAGGATGCTCAGGCGGCCCAGGATGCCGCGGAAGAAGACACTGACCACGATGATTGTGGCCAGGGTGATGAGGGCCGTGATGGGGGCCGCGTCGAAGTTGTTCTTCGCCGCGGGCGCGAGGTTGAGGCCGATCAGCCCCACGATGGCGCCCGTGACGATCGGCGGCATCAGGCGGTTGATCCACCCGGCACCGAATTTCTGCACGATCGCACCGATGGCCGCCAGCCCGACGCCGGCCAGCACCACGCCGCCGAGCGCGCCGGCGACGCCGTACTGCTGCTGCGAGGCCATGATCGGCGCGATGAACGCGAAGCTGGACCCGAGATAGCTCGGCACCTGGCCCCTGGTGATGACCAGGAACAGCAGCGTGCCGATACCGGAGAAGAAGAGTGTGGTGGCCGGCGGCATTCCGGTGATGATCGGGACCAGGAAAGTGGCGCCGAACATGGCGACAACGTGCTGCATCCCGACGCCGATGGTCAGCGGCCACGCAAGGCGCTCATCCGGCTTCACGACCTCGCCCGGGCGGATGGACTTGCCGTTGCCGTGGAGCTTCCATTTGGTACCGAGCATGCTCATTGCCGGGGCCTTTCAGAGAATGTGTGGCGGGGCGGGAAGGAATCTTCCGGAGCAACTTTACCGCGCCGGTGTTTCCGGCATGCGTCGCCGGCGGCGCCGCTGTGCCGGACGTCACGGGGCGTTACGGGAAGCAGAAGACACAAGTTGAAGTTGCAACCATAGACAGGAATCAGTGGCCGCCGCCCCCGGCGGACCCGCCCAGCGAAAGGGACGCTCATGACCATCGCCCATGACGAAGCAGTAATCGACGCCGCCGCAGTGGACGCCATCTTTGCCGAGGCCCGCACGCCCAACACCTTCACGGGCGAGGTCACCGATGACCAGGCCCGGGCCATCTATGAGCTCACCAAGTTCGGTCCCACAGCGTTCAACTCGCAGCCGCTGCGCGTGACGTATGTCCGGTCCGCGGAGGCCCGCGCCACCCTGGTCGGGACCCTCGCCAACGGCAACCGCGCCAAGACTGCCACCGCGCCCCTCGTCGCCGTCCTCAGCTACGACGCGTCCTGGCAGGACCAGTGGGACAACTTCCTGCCCGGCTACAACGCGCCCAAGGCCATGTACGACGCCTCCCCGGACCTCACCGCGGCCACCGGCAACAACAACGCCCACCTGCAGGCCGGCTACTTCATCCTCGCCGTCCGGTCCCTGGGTCTGTCCGCCGGGCCCATGACGGGCGCGGACTTCGCCGCGATCGATGCGGCGTTCTTCCCCGACGGCGGCCAGAAGAGCTTCCTGGTGGTCAACATCGGCCAGCCCGCGGCTGACGCCTGGGGTGCGGCGAAGCCGAAGTTCGCTTACGAGGACGTCGTCCGCACGGTCTGACCGGAATGAGCCGCTGACGCGGAGGTGCCTCCGGGACTGGGTGGGCGCGGAGGTGCCTCCGGCACCATGGGGGACAGGCCGGAGGCACTCGGGACGCAATTCTGCGGTTGAGCGCAAGGCCGCATCCGGGGCCGCTTCCCAGTTTAGTCCGCTTCCGGGCCGTTAACACAGGGGCGTTGGGCCTTGTTAAGGGGGCAGCCAGGGTGCCGCGCGCCGCGTTCGAGACCGTGATCACAGTTCCTTGGTGCGGGGTGCAATACTAGGGTCACCAGCGGCGCGGCGTCGACGCAAATCGGGTTATTGCGAGCGGACCGGGGGGCCACTATATGATGCTTGACATCGCAACCTTGCGTGTCGCCCTGGCGGTGGTCGATCTGACCCTGCTGCTGCTGTTCTACTTCATCACCTTCCGCCGGACGCGTTCCGCCTACAGCGGCTGGTGGTGCCTGGCCCTGCTCCTGTTTCTGTCCGGCAATGCGGCCTACCTGATGGACGGCACGCCACACCAGGTCTGGACCAACCCGCTCGGGAATGTGTTCCTTGTGGCGGGCGCGGCCAGCATCTGGGCTGGTGCCCGTTCGCTGCGGACCTCGGTTCCGAAAATCTGGTACCTCGCTGCCGGGCCTGCCATCACAGCCGTGGCGTCGATGCTGGACCAGCCGGCAACCAACGTGTGGTCAGGCGGCCCGGCGTATCTGGGATTCATGGCCCTGCTGATCGGTCTCGGCTGCCGGGAACTCTTCCTGCTGGACCGGCACTTCTCCCGCGTGCACCTCATCCTGGCCGTGGGTTCCGCCCTCCTGGCCGCGTTTTATCTGGGCCGCTTTACCGTGTTTGTGCTCGAGGGACCCGACGGGGCCGTGTTCCTGACCGTCTTTGGGTCCGTCCCGATGACCGTCTGTTCGGCCGTGATTATGGTGGTGGCGTCCTTCACCATGGCGGAGCTGAGCTACGAACAGCGGACCCAAGACCTCCGCGCCCGCGCCACGGTGGACGGGCTCACCGGGCTGTTGAACCGCACGGCATTCCTTGATCTCGCCAAGGAAGAGCTTCGCCGCCTCACCAGGGCCAGGACCGCGGCGTCGCTGATCCTGGCGGACCTGGACCACTTCAAGGGAATCAATGACGAGTACGGCCACACGGCCGGCGACGCCGCGCTGCAGGCGTTCGCCGACGCCTGCTCAACCACGGTCCGCTCCTCCGACCTCGTGGGCCGCTACGGCGGCGAGGAATTCATCATCCTCCTGCCGGGCGTGACGCCCGAAAGGGCCGGGGAAATCGCCTCGGACATCAGCGCCCGGATGCAGACCTCGACGTCTCCGGTGATCCCACGCCTGCCGACCGCCAGCTACGGCATCGCCTCGACCGCGCCCGGCCGCGTTGACCTTGACGCCATGATCGCCTCCGCGGACGCCGCCCTCTACCGCGCCAAGACGCTGGGCCGGGACCGCTCCGTCCTCGCCGGCGGCCGCGAGGACGAACCGGCCTGAACCGGCGGCGCTCCCAGCCGGCGGCCTGAACAGGACCGCCCGCGGACTGAACGAGTCAGACCGCGGACGGGTGCCTGAAAGACTCAGCCCGGGTGGGCTAGGAAATGACCCCGTCCACCAGCGCCTTTGCCTCGGCCTGGACCTGCTTGAGGTGCTCTGCTCCCTTGAAGGACTCGGCGTAGATCTTGTAGACATCCTCGGTGCCGGAGGGGCGGGCCGCGAACCAGGCGTTCTCGGTGACCACCTTGAGCCCGCCGATCGCCGCCCCGTTGCCCGGCGCTTCGGTCAGCTTGGCGGTGATGGTTTCACCCGCAAGTTCGGTGGCGGTGACGTCGGACGGCGAGAGCTTCCCCAGGGCCGTCTTCTGCTCGCGCGTGGCCGCGGCGTCGATCCGCGCGTAGACGGGATCGCCGAACTGATCTGTGAGGCCCTTGTACAGCTGCGACGGCGACTTGCCCGTGACGGCCGTGATCTCCGAGGCCAGCAGCGCCAGCAGGATGCCGTCCTTGTCCGTGGTCCAGACGCTGCCGTCCATCTTGTTGAAGGAAGCGCCGGCGGACTCCTCGCCGCCGAAGGCGCCTTCGCCGGACAGCAGCCCGGGAACGAACCACTTGAAACCCACCGGCACCTCAACGAGCTTGCGGCCCAGGCTTTCGGCCACCCGGTCGATGATAGAGGACGAGACGAGGGTCTTGCCGATCACGGACTGCGGGTTCCACCCGGTGCGGTGGCGGTACAGGTAGTCAATCGCGACGGCGAGGTAGTGGTTCGGGTTCATCAGCCCGCCGTCAGGCGTCACGATGCCGTGCCTGTCGGCGTCGGCGTCGTTGCCGGTGGCGACGTCGAAGGCTGCGGACCCGTCCGCACCAACAGACATCCGGTTGATCAGCGAGGCCATCGCCGACGGCGATGAGCAGTCCATCCGGATCTTCTCGTCCCAGTCGAGCGTCATAAAGGCCCACTGCGGATCGACAGTGGGGTTGACCACCGTGAGGTTGAGGTGGTGGCGTTCGCCGATCTCGCCCCAGTAGTCCACCGACGCTCCGCCCATCGGGTCGGCGCCGATGCGGACACCGGCCTCACGGATGGCATTGAGGTCCAGCACGGAGGGGAGATCGTCCACGTAGCTGCTGAGGAAGTCGAACTTACCCGTGGTGCCGGCGCTGAGTGCCTCGGCGATGGGAATCCGCTTGACCCCGCGCAGTCCGTTCTCCAGCAGTTCGTTGGCGCGGTTGGCGATCCAGCCCGTGGCGTCCGAGTCAGCGGGTCCGCCGTGCGGGGGGTTGTACTTGAAACCGCCGTCGCCGGGCGGGTTGTGACTGGGGGTCACCACGATGCCGTCGGCCTGCGGGGCGCCGGCCGGGGAGTTGTTGTTGTGCGTCAGGATGGCGTGGCTCAGCGACGGGGTGGGGGTGTAGCCGTGGCGGGCGTCGATCAGCACGTTGACGCCGTTGGCCGCGAGAACTTCCAGGGCGGAATTCTGGGCCGGTTCGCTGAGGGCGTGGGTGTCTTTGGCAAGATACAGCGGCCCGGTGATGCCTTGGCCCGCACGGTACTCCACGATCGCCTGGGTGATGGCGAGGATGTGGGGCTCGTTGAAGGAGGCTTTCAGGCTTGAACCGCGGTGCCCGGAGGTGCCGAAGGCCACCCGTTGTCCGGGGTCGCCAAGGTCCGGGGAAACGTCGTAGTACGCATCCAGAAGCGCAGTGAGGTCAACAAGGTCTTGGGGTTGGGCAACAGTGCCCGCGCGGCTAGCCATTGCACCAGCATGCCAGACCTGCGTGGCAGGCAACATGATTTCGGCGCATTACGGCCCCTGTGACGCAAGAATTATCCTGCTCTTCGCCACGGGACGGCGGTAGGCTGAATCCAGAGACGTCCAAAAGGGGAAAACCATGACTGACCAGCCGAAACCCGAGAAAGACGGGACGCCGGAGGGCTACCGGCCGCCGTCGTACATTCCCGGCCAGGAGCCCGGCGAGCAGTCCCGCCCGCCCGCCGCCGGCTACAACCAGCCCACGGAGCCATACGGTACCCCGGACGCCGCGGCTCCGCAGCAGACCTACGGACAGCAGCCGTACGGGCAGCAGCCCTACGGCGGCCAGGCCCAGCAGCCCTACGGCGGCCAGGCCCAGCAGCCCTACGGGCAGCAGCAGTACGGTGCGCCAGTTCAGTATGGGCAGCCGGGCAGCCCGTTCAATGCCTACGGCCAGCCGGCCTATTACGGCGTGCCGCCGGAGCCCAAGGGCCTGAGCATCGCCAGCCTCTGCTGCGGCATCGCCGCCTTCATCGGGCTGGGCTTCTTCCTCCTGCCGCAACTAGCAGCAGTCATCCTCGGGCACATGGCCCTCAAGCGCGAGCCGTCGGGCAAAGGCATGGCCATTGCCGGACTGGTGCTCGGTTACGTCGGGATCGCGCTGGCCCTGCTGGTCTTCGTCATTATCGCGTTGGGGTTGGCCATCGGCAGCGCAAGCTACGGCGGGTACCGGGCGTAGGCCCCTCCGTCAGCCGCTAAGCGCTGCCGGCGACGGCCCGGGACTGCGGCAGGTGCGGGCGGCGGATGGTCCCGCCGACCCGCACCACACCGTCGGTGACATCGCCCGCCGGCATGAGTTCGACGTCGGACGCCTCGCCTGCGGCGGGGAGGTGCACGCGGGACTCAGGCGGTGGGCGGTGCCGGGAGCTCACCGGCTCAGCGTACGCCGCCCATGAGCTTCTTGATCGCGGGCGAGGCCGCGGCCAGGCCGACGGCCAGCAGCATGGCGGTGCCGCCGATGCCGATGAAGTACGGCAGTTCGTCCTCCGGGTTGTACAGGCCGGACAGGATGCCGGCGAGCGTGGTGCCCAGCGACACCGAGAGGAAGAACAGTGCCACCATCTGGGTGCGGAAGGCCGCCGGCGCCAGCTTGGTGGTCACGGACAGGCCGATGGGGGACAGGAACAGTTCCGCGAGCGTGAAGAGGAACAGGATCCCCACCAGTGCCAGCAGCGGGGTCTTACCGTCCCCGGCCAGGGGGATGAACGCCAGGAACGCCAGGCCCATCACAAAGAGGCCGATCGAGAACTTCAGCGCCGAGCCGGGCTGCTTGCGGCCCAGACGGGTCCAGAGGGCCGCCATCACGCCGGCGAAGATGATGATGAACACCGGGTTGATGGACTGGACCCAGGCGGCCGGCATTTCCCAGCCGAACAGGTTCCGGTCCAGCTTCTCCTCCGAGTACACGGCGATGAAGGTGAACTGCTGCTGGAACAGGGCCCAGAACGCGGCCGAGGCGATGTACAGCGGGATGAAGGCTGCCACCCGGCGTCGTTCGGTCCCGTTGACCTGCTTGCTGCTGAAGATCAGGGCGAAGTAGAGCACGGACGCGCCGATGGCCGCGTAGGCCATGGACATGGCCAGGTTCTCGGCGTTCACGATGCCGGTGGCCAGCAGAACGGCGATAACGGCGGCGATGGCGCCGAAGCGCAGGCCGTACTTGGTGCGCTCGGCGGCGGGCAGCGGGTTGTGGACCCGGTGTGCGTCCTCCGGCAGGTTCTTGCGGCCCAGGGCGTAGATGACCAGGCCCACGGCCATACCGACGGCGGCGGCGCCGAAGCCCCAGTGGAACCCCTGGCTTTCCTGCAGCCAGCCGGTGACCAGCGGGCCGATCAGTGCGCCCGCGTTGATGCCCATGTAGAAGATGGAGAATCCGGCGTCGCGGCGTTCGTCCTTCTCCCGGTAGAGGCCGCCCACCAGCGCGGTGGCGTTGGCCTTCAGGCCGCCGGAGCCGACGCCGACCAGCACCAGGCCCGCGATCAGGCCGGGAATGCCCGGCACGAAGGCCAGGGCGAGGTGGCCGGCCATGATCAGGATGGCGGAGCCGAACAGCACCTTTTCGGAACCGAAGAGCCGGTCCGCGAGCCAGGCACCCAGGATGGTGGAGAGGTAGACGCCGCCGCCGTAGGCGCCGACCAGGCCTGCGGCCAGGCCCTGCTCAATTCCCAGACCGCCCTCGGCGGCTGTGAAGTACATGTAGTAGAGCAGGATGCCCTGCATTCCGTAGAACGAGAAGCGCTCCCACATCTCTACGGAGAAGAGGCTGGCCAGCATCTTTGGGTGGCCGAAAAAGGACGTGTCGCCCGGCGTTGTCGCGGTGGGCTGGGATAAATGAGTAGTGCTCATTTACTTAATGCTGACAGTGTGACGCGGGATTGTCACATTCGCGGCGGCCCGGGGCAAGTCAACGGCCCGGTGTTTCGCTCCCATTTTCCGCCCGTTGCGCTATCACCTTTGGTGGCTTTGCCCCCGGAATAGCAGCTAAAAGTGACAGAGCAACCTGGCTCCGGGGGACAGCGCTGGGGCTAGCCGGCGTCGAACATGATGACCTGGCGCACTGCTTTCCCGTCGGCCAGCTGGTCCATGGCCTGGTTGATGTCCGCCAAGGCAATGCGCGCCGAGATCAGCTCCTCAACCGGCAGTTTTCCTTCCCGCCACAGCTGGGCGTACTTGGGAATGTCCCGGGACGGCACCGCGGAGCCAAGGTAGCTCCCGACGATGGTCCGGGCCTCGGCCGTGATGGTCAGCGGCGAGATCTGCGCGCGGGCTTCCGGATGCGGCAGTCCTGCGGTGATTGTGGTTCCGCCCGCCGCGGTCGCGGCGAAGGCGGTTTCGAAGGCGCGCGGGTTCCCGGCGCACTCGATCACGTACCTGGCCTTGACGCCCTCCTCCAGCACCTGCTGCGGGGTGTACGTTTCGTGGGCGCCCAGCCGGCGGGCATGCTCAAGCTTTTCATCCAGCGTGTCCACGGCGACGATCCGCGAGACACCCTGGGATACCGCCGTGATCAGCGCGGCCATGCCGACGCCGCCGAGCCCGACAATCATGACGCTGTCCTGGGGCCGCGGCCGGGCGGCGTTGAGGACGGCACCGCCTCCGGTCAGCACGGCGCAGCCGAGGACGGCGGCGACGTCCGCGGGGATGTCATCGCCGACCGGCACGGCCGAGGCGCGGTCCACCACGGCGTGGGTGGCGAAGCCGGAGACGCCCAGGTGGTGGTAGATCTTTTCACCGCCGCGGTCCAGGTGCATCGAGCCGTGCAGGAGGGTCCCGTCGCCGTTGCTCTTTGAGCCCGTGGTGCAGGGGAGCCGGCCGTCCTCGGCGCAGTTCGCGCACTGCTCGCAGCGGGGCAGGAAGGACATCACCACGCGCTGGCCCGGCGTCAGGTCCGTGACGTCCGAGCCGATCTCGACGACGCGTCCGGCGGCCTCGTGCCCCAGCAGCATCGGCACCGGGCGGACCCGGTTGCCGTCCACAACACTCAGGTCCGAGTGGCAGATGCCGGCGGCCTCGATCCGCACCAGGATCTCGGTGGGCCCGGGGCCCTCCAGCTCCAGCTCGGAGATGGTGATGGGCCGCGAGTCCGCGAACGGGCGGGGGCGGCCGATTTCCTCAAGTACTGCACCGGTGATCTTCATCGATCCCTCTCGTGTCGTTTCCAGCTCGTGTTGGGGCGGTGGCGCTGCACTGGTGGACATGTCCACCGGACAGCTGCACCCATGCTAGAACCCCAGCTGCGCCGCCACCTGCAGCAGCAGCGCTTCCGACCCCATCGGCCCGATCAGCTGGATGCCCATCGGCAGTCCGGCGCCCTGGGCGCCACCGGTCCAGTGCACCGGAACGCTGATCGCGGGCAGCCCGCACACGTTCACCATGGAGGACCAGGGCGCGTACTCGCACTGCTTGCGGTAGTCGCCGTCGGCATCCCCTGTCCAGGTGGCCGCCGGCCAGTAGCCGTCACCGTGTGCCGCCCCGGTGAACCAGCCCACCGGGCGGGGCGTCTGTGCCAGCGCGGGCATGAGCATCAGGTCCCACGCGGCGTACTGGGTGACGGTGTCCCGCTGGAACTGGCGCAAAAGCCCGAGGGATTCGGCGAGTTTCGCGGGTCCACGCTGCTGCGCGCGGCGCCGGAACGTGCGTGTCAGCGGGGTCAGGAGCGCCTCGCGCTGCGGAACGATGCGGGCATCCCCGACGGCGGCGGTCCAGGCCGTGGTGAAGGCGGCCGGGTAGCGGTTGTCGTAGCGGATGGGGGCATCGGATGTTTCGTGGCCGGCCGACTCCAGCAGCCGGATGCCGTCGGCGAGGGCGTCGAGCGCCTCGGGGTCCGGGGTGAAGGGGAAGATCGTCTGCCAGGGGCTGTCCAGGCTCACCCCGATCCGCAGCCGGGGCGGGTCCTGGGCGGCGCGTTCCAGGAAACTGGAAGCCGGGTTGGCGGAGGTGTCCGCGGGGACAGGCACCATCGCGTCGAGGAGCAGGGCTGCGTCCGCCGCGGAGCGGGCCAGCGGCCCGGACACAACCAGCCCGGCGGGATCGCCGGTGCTTTCGCCCGCCGGGACCAGCCCGCGGCCGGGCTTCAGGCCCACGAGCCCGCACGCGGCGGCCGGGATGCGGACCGACCCGCCGCCGTCGGACCCGGGGGCAAAGGGAACCAGCCCGGCGGCCACCGCCGCGGCGCTGCCGCCGGTGGATCCCCCCGAGCTGCGGCTGAGCGCGTGCGGGTTTCGCGACGGCGGCGCGATCCGGTTCTCGCTGTAGGCCGTGAGCCCGAACTCCGGGACCTGTGTTTTGCCGAGCGAGATAACACCCGTGCGCTTGAGCTGCGCGACGAGGGTGCCGTCGGTAAGCGCCGGCTTGTGGTCCAGGGCGGCGCTGCCGTGGGTTGTGACAACTCCGGCGACGTCCGTCAGGTCCTTGAAGGCCACCGGCATGCCGTGCAGCAGCCCCAGTTCGGTCCCGTCCCGCGCGGCCCGGGCGTGGGACTTGTCCGCAGCGGTTGCGTCCAGCAGGGCCTGCTCCGCGGTGACGGTGATGAACGCCCCGAGGTGCCGGTTTTCCGCGGCGATGCGGTCCAGGAAATGCCCCGTGGCCTGCCGCGAGGACAGCTCGCCGGAGCGGAGGGCGCCGCGGAGGTCCACGGCGGAGAGCTCGTGGATCTCAGCCACGGCGGCACGGCTCCGGGTTTCCCGCCCGCCGCTCCGGGGGACATGTCCAGTGCTGGCGCGGGCCGGTGGACATGGTGGCATTGTGCCCAGTCCTAGCGGCCAGGGGAGGGCATGACCCGCGGGTGGGGGCGGGCCGTCCCGTGGGACATGTCCAGTGTTGGGGCGGGCGGGTGGACATGGTGGCATTGTGCCCAGTCTTTGCGGCCAGGGGAGGGCATGTCCCGGAGGGCCGGGGGCGGGCAGCGGGAACCGTGCGACGGTGAGCTGCCGGGGATCTCCTGTGCGCCATCCCAGAAGCGTAACCTGCAGCCGGGTAGGGGTGCGGCGCCGGTGGCTGGCGATACGCTGGAGGCAGACCATGCATTCTGCGGAAGGACGACCATGAGCGACTTTGACACCGTGACCGTGTCCGGCATCCCGGAAGGGGCCAGGATCCTCGACGTCCGCGAGGACTACGAGTGGGTCGCAGGCCACGCCGCCGGGGCGCTGCACATCCCCCTGGACCAGCTCCCGGCCCGGCTCGAGGAGCTCGACCCCGACGAGGACCTCTACGTTATCTGCCGCACCGGGGGCCGCTCCTTCCGCGCGGCCCAGTGGCTCTCCGGACAGGGGTATTCCGCCCTGAACGTGTCCGGCGGCATGGACCAGTGGCTGGAAACCGGAATGCCGCTGGTGTCCGACAACGGACTCAAGCCCGTGATCCTGTAGTTGAAGAAAGAAGCGCCGATGCCCGCATCACCTGTCACGTACACCTTCCTCGGACCCGCGGGCACCTTCACCGAGGCCGCCCTGATGCAGGTACCCGACGCGGCGGACGCGGTCCGCGTACCGTCGTCGAACGTCAACACGGCGCTGGACAAGGTCCGCGACGGCTCGGCGGACGCGGCCATGGTGCCGATCGAGAACTCCGTGGAGGGCGGCGTCACCGCCACCCTGGACGCGATCGCCACCGGCCAGGAACTGCGGATCCTGCGCGAAGCCCTCGTCCCTATCAGCTTCGTGCTGGTGGCCCGGCCCGGGACCCGGATCGAGGACATCCGCCGGATCTCCACCCACGGCCACGCCTGGGCGCAGTGCCGGCTGTGGGCCGAAAATAATATTCCGAATGCGGAATACATCCCGGGCTCCTCCACGGCCGCGGCGGCCATGGGGCTGCTGGAGGGCGAAACGCACTACGACGCGGCAATCTGCGCCCCGATCGTGGCGACCGAACAGCCCGGGCTCGCCGTGCTGGCGGAGGATATCGGTGACAACCCCGGCGCGGTCACACGCTTTGTGCTGGTGGGCCGGCCCGGCGCACTGCCGGAGCCCACAGGTGCGGACAAGACCACCGTCGTCGTTCCTCTGCCGGAAGACCGCCCCGGCGCACTGATGGAGATCCTCGACCAGTTCGCGACCCGCGGCGTGAACCTCAGCCGGATCGAGTCACGACCCACCGGACAGTATCTGGGCCATTACTTCTTCAGCATCGACGCCGATGGCCATGTGGCCGACGCGCGTGTCGCGGACGCCTTGGCGGGCCTGCACCGGATCAGCCCGGCCACCCGCTTCCTGGGTTCATACGGCCGCGCCGACGGGCACCGGACCATCGTGGAGCCGCATACCTCCGACCAGGCCTTCCGCGCGGCTCATGCCTGGGTCAGAGACATTCTGTCCGGGGCATCTGTGGTGCCGGAATATATGTCCAAGGCTTCGCCCACAGCGTAGACAAATGCCACATCCGGCACTTCCGCCCCTTGGAAACTGTGCGTATGCTTGCCTGATCCATATTGGGGAAGTCCTCTACCGAGGGAGCAGGTCATGGCAAACACCAGCCTTGAAAATGACGGCCAGGGAATGATCGTGAATCCCAAGCCGACCGCTGACAACCAGGACTGGGACGGCGACGACGCCGACCGTGCAGACCGGCTGCGCTTCGAAGAGGAGCAGGCCATGATCCGCGAGCAGTCCGAAGCGCGTGCCGCCAAGGCCGCCGCGGAAGCGAAGAAAACGGCGGACGCGCACAAGGAAGCCGCCGCGAAGGAAGCCAGCGCCTAATCTCCCTCGGTGCCGTCCTTGACCCGGACGAGCAGCGAGCCGGGGGCAACCTGCACGGTGACCTTCGTGGCCTCACCGGACGGATCGCCGTCGACCTGCGTGGGCACAGGCTCCGCGCAGCGGATGACGATCTTTCCGGAGCGGTAGTACGTCATCACCGGCAGGTTTCTCTTGTGCTTGAGCACGATTTTCCAGTACATCGCCAGCCAGCCGATCGCGCTGCGCGGACTCATCACCACCACGTCCAGCATGCCGTCGTCGATCATGGCCTGGGGGATGAAGTCGATCCCGCCGGGGATCAGTCCGCAGTTCGCGAACAGCACGCTGCGGATCTTTCGGCTTTGTTCCGGCTGATCGTCCAGTGAGATGGACACCTTCTTGCGGCGCCCCGGGAGGTGCCGTACCCCCGCCTCGGTGTAGGCCAGCCAGCCCACTGCCTTCTTGAGCCCGTCACTGGTGTCGCCCACCACCTCAGCGTCCATGCCGATGCCGGCGATGACCAGGAAGGTGTGCTCCGAGGCCTCCTTGGTGCGTGAGTTCTCCACCTTCATCCGTGCCGTGTCGATGAAACGCTGGTGGCCGAACAGGGCGGTCTGGACGCTGCCGTGCAGGTCGCCCACATCAAGGTGGATATTGCGGGCCAGCAGGTTGCCGGTGCCGAGCGGGATCAGTCCCATGGCAATGTCCGTGCCGGCCAGAATGTCCGCCACCACCCGCACCGTGCCGTCACCGCCGCCCACCAGGACGACGTCGGCGCCGTAGTCGACGGCGGCCCGCGCCTGCGAGAACCCGGGGTCCTCGGCGGTGGTGTCGAAAAACCGCGGCGGCACCCAGCCAGCGGCGGCGCACGCCTCTTCAATCAAGGTGCGGGCCTCGGCCGACCGGGCCTTGATCGGGTTCATCACGACGGCGACCTTCTGCTGGCCCAGGCCCGGGCTGTGCGTTTCCTCCCAGACGGCGCTGCGCGTGTGCCGGGCCTTGAGCTTGCGCACTCCCCACCAGCTGGAGACGGCAAACGCCAGGACTCCAGCGATGACGAGGTAGAGCAGCCAGTCGCGCATTGTGGTCCAACACTATCCCGCCGGTGGCCGGCGGCCTGATTGCCCGGTAACGGTGGCCGGATTGGATACTCTTGTCAGGTGATCGATGTAAAAGACCTCAGCGAAAATCCGGACAAGTTCCGGGCCAGCCAGCGCGCCCGCGGCGCCGACGAATCCGTGGTGGACGCGATCATCGCCGCGGACTCGGCCAGGCGTGCCGCCCTGATCCGCTTCGAAAACCTCAGGGCCGAGCAGAATGCGTTCGGCAAGAAGGTGGCGCAGGCCAAGGGAGAGGAAAAGCAGGCCCTGCTGGCAGAGGTCAAGGTCCTCGCCGGCCAGGTCAAGGCCGCTTCCGCCGAGGCCGACGTCGCCCAGACCGAGCACGACGAACTGCTGCGCGCCATCCCCAACCTCATCGAGGACGGCGTCCCCGCGGGCGGTGAGGACGACTACATCGTGGTCAAGACCGTCGGCACCCCCCGCGAATTCACCGACTTCGAGCCCAAGGACCACCTGGAAATCGGCGAGCTGATCGGCGCCATCGACATGGAGCGCGGCGCCAAGGTCTCCGGTTCCCGGTTCTACTTCCTGCGCGGCGCCGGTGCCCGGCTGGAAATGGCGCTGCTGCAGATGGCCATGGAGCAGGCGATCGACGCCGGCTTCGTGCCGATGATCACCCCGACCCTGGTGCGCCCGGAGACCATGCAGGGCACCGGATTCGACGTCAAGCACGACGCCGAGATCTACCGGCTCGCCGAGGACGACCTCTACCTCGTGGGCACCTCGGAAGTGGCGCTGGCCGGCTATCACGCGGACGAGATCCTGGACCTCTCCGCCGGCCCGGTCCGCTACGCCGGGCAGAGCTCCTGCTACCGCCGCGAGGCCGGCTCGCACGGCAAGGACACCCGCGGCATCATCCGGGTCCACCAGTTCAACAAGGTGGAGATGTTCATCTACACCACGGTCGAGGACGCCGCGGCCGAGCACGCCCGGCTGCTCGCCTGGGAAGAGGAAATGCTCGCCAAGTGTGAACTGCCCTACCGGGTCATTGACACCGCGGCCGGGGACCTCGGCAACTCTGCCGCCCGCAAGTTCGACTGCGAGGCCTGGGTCCCGACGCAGGGCGCCTACCGCGAGCTGACCTCGACCTCCAACTGCACCACCTTCCAGGCGCGCCGGCTCAACATCCGCGAACGCGTGCTGAACGAGGACGGGGCCCCCAAGGGCACCCGGGCCGTCGCCACGCTCAACGGCACCCTGGCCACCACCCGCTGGATCGTCGCCATCCTGGAGCACCACCAGAACCCGGACGGCTCCGTCAACATCCCGCAGGCGCTGCAGAAGTACCTCGGCGGCATGACGGTCTTCCCCGTCATCTGAGCCGCCGTTTCCCCGGCCCATGACCCCGCAGAGCGCCGCGGGGTCATGGGCGTCAACAGCTGTTCACCCCGGGTTCACCGCGCGCTGTGGCGCGCGTCCTAGCGGCCGTCGGGGGTGTCTGCTCTACTTGTGAGATGACAACATTGACTGAAACCTCAGTCGCTGGCAACGATGACCGGCGAGACAACACCAGGAACAACGAGAACAACGGAAACAACGGAAACGCAGCAGCCCACAAGCTGATGGTGGCGCTCGACGTCGACGGCACGCTCGTGGACCACGACGGCCACATGTCCGTTCCCGTCCGCGAAGCCGCCCAGGACGTCGTGGCCGCCGGCCACCACGTCACCATCGCGACCGGCCGCTCACTGAACGCGACCCTGCCGATCATCGAGCACATCGGCATCGACAACGGCTATGCCGTGTGCTCCAACGGCGGGGTCACCCTGCGGCTGGATTCCAGCCTCTCCGCCGGTTACGAGATCGTGCACAAGGCCACCTTCGACCCGGGCCCCGTGCTGCGGGCACTGCGCAAGCGGCTGCCCACGGCCAAGTACGCGCTCGAGGACGAGGACGGCAACTTCCTCTCCACCGAGCGCTTCCAGGACATGAGCTTCGGGGTGGAGGCCATCGGCGTCGACTTCCACACCATGCTGGAAGCCACCGCCGTCCGCGTGGTGGTCTTCAGCGCCGAGAACACACCGGAGGAGTTCAACACGGCCATCCAGCACATCGGCCTGGCCGGCGTGACCTACTCGGTGGGCTGGACGGCGTGGCTGGACATCGCCGCCGCCGGGGTGACCAAGGCCAGCGCCCTGGAGCACCTCCGCGGCCGGCTGGAGATCGAGGCGCACCGCACCGTCGCCGTCGGCGACGGCCGCAATGACATCGAGATGCTCACCTGGGCCGCCCGCGGTGTGGCCATGGGCCAGGCGCCGGAGGAAGTCATCGCAGCCGCGAACGAGGTCACGCACTCGGTGTTCGACGACGGCGCCGCCCACGTGCTGCGCAGCCTGCTGCTGTAGGCTCCGGCGGCCCGCTCTGGGCCCCGGCGGGCAGCCCTGCAGCAGGCCTGCTGTCAGCGCACCTCGAGGATGAGGCCCAGGAGCCGGGCCGCGGCGGGCCGCGCCGCGTGTTCCTCATTCCACTGCGCCCGCGCCACGGCTTTGCTGACCGCCTGGGTGGTGATGCCGAGCTCCTCGGCCACCGCCTTCTGCTGTCCGCGGACCCCGGGGGTCAGCAGGTCCAGGACCCGCCATTCCGCAGGGCTTCGGTCGTGCACGATGTGCCCCAGCAGCCGCAGCACGGACTCGGACTCCGCGGCCAGGTCGGCCAGCGGTCCTTCCACGGCCACCGGGATCCGGTCCTTGCCGTTGCGCAGCCGGTCGACGGCCCGGCGGGCGTAAATCAGCCCGTGCCCGGAGGCGTCCTTGATCTGGTTCGGCAGGGGCTCGTTGACGGGCCCGACGCCGATGCCCACGTACCAGCTGCCGGTCCGCAGCGCGATCATCGCCGCTTCGACGGCCTGGTGCGGCGAGTCGACAATGCCCTGGACCTCGTCCTCAACCGAGCGGTCGAAATCCAGGCGCGCGGGAATGTGCCGCAGGTCCTTGAGGAGCTGCGGCACGCAGTCGCCGTCGCGCCGGCTGTCTGTTTGGTTGATGGTCAGCGTGAACATTCTGGATCCACACTACCCGGTGGTAAGGGGCTGGCAAGAGCGTCTCCTGGACACGGTCCCGCGGGCTTGTCTCCGGTCCTGCGACGTGTTGCGATGGAGGTTGCGCACAGCCCAAGGCCCCCGTGAAGCGAGGAATCCCATGACCAGCAAGTTGACCGGTGCGTTGACCAGCGACCTGAATCCCGACACCGATCCGTTCGCCGGCAGCAGCCCGGGCAAAGCCTCCGACGCGCGTCCGGAAGGCACCCGGCGGGAGTCCGGGGGCGGCGCGGAACTGGAGCTCGTGGACCGCTGGTGGCGGGCCGCCAACTACCTGTCCGTGGGGCAGATCTATCTCCGGTCCAACCCGCTGCTGCGCGAACCCCTGAGCGCCGCCGACACAAAGTCGAGGCTTCTGGGCCACTGGGGCACGACGCCGGGACTGAACTTCGTCTACGCCCACCTGAACCGGGTGATCCGCCGGGACAGCCAGAGCATGCTGTTTATTGCCGGGCCCGGGCACGGCGGGCCGGCGGTGGTGGCGAACGCCTGGCTTGAGGGCACCTACTCCGAGATCTACAGCAATGTCGGCGGCGACGAACCCGGGATGGCCGAACTTTTCCGGCAGTTCTCCTACCCGGGCGGCATCCCGAGCCACGCCGCCCCGGAAACCCCGGGCTCCATCAGCGAGGGCGGAGAGCTGGGCTACTCCCTGGCGCACGCCTACGGCTCCGTCTTCGACAATCCGGACCTGATCACCGCCGTCGTCATCGGCGACGGCGAGGCCGAAACCGGGCCGCTGGCGGCCAGCTGGCACTCGCACAACTTCCTGGACCCGGTCCACGACGGCGCGGTGCTGCCCATCCTGCACCTGAACGGCTACAAGATCGCCAACCCCACCATCCTGGCCCGCATGCCCGAGGCCCAGCTGGAACAGCTGCTGCGCGGCTACGGGCACGAGCCGCACTTTGTGACCGTGGGCCATCCGGACGACACGGCGGCCGCGCACCGGGACTTCGCCGCCGTCCTGGATGACTGCCTCACGGAGATCCGGGCGATCCAGTCCTCCCGCAGGAGCGGAACTGCAGGGGGCGGTGCGGCCGGGCCCGCCGAAGGCGACCCGACAGCCGGGGACGATGTGACAGCCGGCGCCCCGGCCGCGCGCTGGCCCGTGATCGTGCTGCGTTCCCCGAAGGGCTGGACCGGGCCCCGGGTGGTCGACGGACTGCAGGTGGAGGGAACGTGGCGGAGCCACCAGGTGCCGCTGTCCGAGGTGCGCACCAACCCGGAGCACCTGGCGCAGCTGGGGGAATGGCTCGAGTCGTACCGGCCCGACGAGCTCTTCGACGACGCCGGGCGGCTGCGGGAAGACGTTGCGGCGAATGCGCCCGAGGGGGCGCTCCGGATGAGCGCCACCCCTTACGCGAACGGCGGTGTGCTGCTGCGGGACCTCAAGCTGCCGAAGTACGAGGACCATGCGGTCGCGGTGGCCCAGCCGGGCGTGGAGCGGGTCAGTGCCATGATCACGCTGGGGTCCTGGCTTCGCGACGTGATCAGCCAGAATCCGGAGACGTTCCGGCTGTTCGGCCCGGACGAGACCGCGTCCAACCGTCTGCAGAACGTCTACGAGGTCACGGACAAGGTGTGGCAGTACCGGATCGAGGAGCTCGACGAGCATCTTGCCCGCGCCGGGCGGGTCATGGAGGTCCTCAGCGAACACCTCTGCCAGGGCTGGCTGGAGGGGTACCTGCTGACCGGCCGGCACGGTGTGTTCAGCTGCTATGAGGCGTTCATCCACATCGTGGATTCCATGTTCAACCAGCACGCCAAGTGGCTCAAGGTGCACCGTGAGCTGGCCTGGCGGCGGCCGGTCGCGTCGCTGAACTACCTGCTGTCCTCGCATGTCTGGCAGCAGGACCACAACGGGTTCTCGCACCAGGATCCGGGCTTCATCGACCACGCCGTGAACAAGAAGGCCGAGGTCATCCGCGTCTACCTGCCTCCGGATGCGAACACGCTGCTCTCCGTGATGGAGCATTGCCTCGGATCACGGGACTACGTCAACATTGTGGTCAGCGGCAAGCAGCCCTCGCCGACCTGGCTGGGGCCCGCCGACGCCGCGCACCACTGCCAGCGCGGCCTGGGCATCTGGGAGTTCGCCGGCTCCGAAGTCCCCGGCGAGGAACCCGACGTCGTTCTGGCCTGTGCCGGCGACGTGCCCACGGTCGAGACAGTCGCCGCGGCGGAACTGCTGAAGGCCGGCGCCCCCGGGCTGAAGATCCGGGTGGTCAACGTGGTGGACCTGATGCGCCTGCAGGACGCCAGCGAACACCCGCACGGCCTGACGTCCCGGGACTTCGACGGGATTTTCACGGCGGACAAGCCCATCATCTTCGCCTACCACGGCTATCCGTCGCTGATCCATCGGCTGGCGTACCGGCGGACCAACCAGGAGGGGCTGCACGTCCGTGGCTATAAGGAGGAGGGCACCACCACGACGGCGTTCGACATGGCGATGCTCAACGGGATTGACCGCTTCCAGCTCGCCATCGACGCAATCGACCGGGTGCCGGGACTGGCGGAGAAGCATTCGCTGCTGCGGCAGGCGCTGCAGGACAGCCGGATCCGGGCGCACAACCACACCAGGGACCACGGCGAGGACTCGGAGGAAATCAGCGGCTGGACGCTCGGCCTGGACTAGCCGCGCGGGCTGGAATAGTCCCGCGACAGGGAGCCGTCCGCTACGGCCGGGTGCCGGGGAGCCCGTCCAGCCCGCCGGCGGGCAAGTGGATCCAGCCCTCGGTCACAGCCGCCCGGGCATGCCCGGCATCCGGGCGGAGTGTCAGGCCGAGGGCCACGGCCCGCGCGGTGAGGGCGGCGATGAGTGCGTCGAACATGTCGTCGGAGCCCGCCAGCCGGCCCTCGTATCCCGCCAGGTCCAGCCACGGCGCTGCCGCGGTCAGACCGGCCAGGACCTCGGCCAGCCGCTGCGCCTCGGCGCCGCCGCGCCCCTTGTAGCCCCGGGCCGGCAGGCCCCAGGTCTTTAGCGACGCCGCCGGGTACACCTCGGCGAGCCGGCCGCTGCCGTCCCGGGACTGCGGGCCGTGGTCCCGGGCGATTTTGGCCTGGATGACAGCGCAGCGCATCGCCGGGTGGGCCAGCCGGTCGGCGGAGACGCTCAGGGGAATCAGCCCGGTCTGGGCGGTGACGAAGCGGTCGGTGTCCCGGTAGGCCAGCAGCCGGCGCCCTTCGATGCCGTCATAATCCAGCACGGGGTCCGGTTCGAAGGCCAAATGCCCGGCCAGGAAGGGCAGGAAGGCGTCCGGCCAGCCCACCGGGCAGTCGATCCCCGTCATGTCGCTGGCGCCGAAGAGCCGCACGATCTCGTCGTCGCCGACGTCGAGGGCCAGGTGCGCCAGGCGGGCCGTGCCGTTGCCCCATTCGATGACGGCGGCGGCGGTCTTCCGGGTGGCCGCGGCGAGATCGACGCCGAGGGTCCTCACCGCGGTCCGCCCGGGAGGGCAACCATTAGGGTCCGTTTCATCCGGCGCTGACCGCCCGGTACTGCAGGGCGCCGGGCAGCCCGCCCCGGCTGTCCAGGCCCTCCCCGGCGGCAAAGCGGGCCCATACGGCGCGGAGGGCCCGGCCCTGGGCGTTGATTTCCTCCCAGCTGGCGCCCGCGAGCAGCCCGGCCCCGGCCCAGGTCTGCCTGTCGCCGAACAGCAGCGGCAGGTCGACCGTGTGCGCGGCCCCGTAGGAGTTCCCCGGTGCCGCCCAGGACAGCACGTAGCTGTAGGCCGTGCCCCCGGCCCGGGCGTGCCGGCGGGCGAACTTCCGGGCGGCCCGGCCGTACACTGCTTCGGTCACCGCCCAGTTGACGGCCTTGACGACGGCGGTCCCGAGCATCGGGACCCTGGCCACGCGGCCGATGACCGGGTTGCGCGGCAGGAACAGCCGGGCTTCCTCGGAGGTGTGCCCGATCAGGACCTCGATTCCGGGGGCCGTGGCGTTCCACGCGTCCTCAATGCCGGATTCCGGTGGCAAGGGGGCATGCCCGTACTGCGTGCCGAACGGCATGGCCGCGATCAGCCCGAACTTTCGGGCCACCTGCGACACCCGCTCTTCGATCTCCACGACCTCCATCGCGGGGGTGTCCTCGGTGACGTGCTCCGCCGCGATGCCCATCGCGGTGCTCATCTTTTCCCGGCCCCGGGTGATGCCCAGCGGCGCGCTTTGAATGATGGCCCGCTGGAAGAGGGCGGGGGCTTCCGGCGTCGCCATGAGGTGGGCGACGGCGTCGCCCCCGGCGGACTGCCCGAAAGCCGTGACACGTTCCGGGTCGCCGCCGAAGGCGCTGATGTTGCGCTGCACCCAGCGGAACGCCTCGAGCTGGTCCAGCAGGCCGAGGTTCGCGGGCCGGCCCGTGCCCGTCGCAAGGTAGCCGAACAGGCCCAGGCGGTACGTAACGGACACCACGATGACCCGGTTTTCGGCGACGAGGGCCTTGGGGTCGAAAATGGCCAGGTCGCCGGAGCCGGAAGTGTAGGACCCGCCGTGGAGCCACACCATCACGGGGACACGCTCGTCCGCGGCGAGGCCGGCCGGGATGGTGATGGAGAGCCGCTGGCAGTCCTCACTGCCGGGGAGCTCCCCGTAGCGGGTGCCGAGGATGTCATCCAGGAACGGCACCGGGGCCTGCGGGCACGCCGGCGACAGCGACGTGGCCGCGAGGACCGCGCTCCAGTCCGGGGCAGCCGCCGGCGGTTGGAAACGTCCCGCCGTCGCATACGGGATTCCGGTGGCCCGCACGACGTCACCGTCGCGCCATCCGGTAACCGGACCGCAGGGAGGGCTAAAGGCAGGCTCGGCGTTCATAAGCCCACGATTTCACACATTCCTGACCTGTCACTGACAGCCGCCTAGGGCCAGGACAGCCCCTTAAACAGCAACGCGGGGTCACTGCCGGCCCATGTCCGTCGTCCGGATGGGCGGCAAGTGACCCCGCGTTGGTGGTGGGTGGGGAGGTTAGTGCGTGTGCGGAACGTAACGCTTGATGGATGCCTCGAGCTCGGCCTCGGCGGCGGCGCGGTCGCCCCAGCCCTCGGCCTTGACCCACTTGCCGGGCTCCAGGTCCTTGTAACGGGTGAAGAAGTGCTCGATTTCCTTGATCAGGAATTCGCTGACGTCGCTGATCTCGTTGATGTGGTCGAAGCGGGCGTCGACCGGCACGCAAAGCACCTTGGCGTCACCGCCGCCGTCGTCGGTCATGTTGAACACGCCGATGGGGCGGGACTCAACAATGACGCCGGGGTGCAGGTCGAAGTCCTGCAGCAGCACCAGGGCGTCCAGCGGATCGCCGTCTTCGCCCAGGGTGTTCTCGAAGAAACCGTAGTGCGTGGGGTACTGCATCGAGGTGAACAGGACGCGGTCCAGGCGGACGCGGCCCGTTTCGTGGTCGACTTCGTACTTGACGCGTGATCCCTTGGGGATCTCGATGGTCACGTCATGCTTCATGGACTGCTCCTTGAGAAATTCAGGGGATGCGCGGTTTTCAGGGGTGCGCGGCACACACAAAAGGCTGCCGGTGCCGCCGACTACTATTGAGGATATAGCGAGAGGCCCAGGTTTCAGGAACTAGTGGGGACATTTCAGGAATAAAGGACCAGCAGCATGAAACGCAGAACGAGCCGCCCGGGCGCTGACCCGGTGACCGGGCCGCTGCGGCGGAGCCTCCCGCTGCTGCTCCAGACCCTGCTCGTCGCGGCGCTCGCCCTCCCCGCCGGCATTGCCGTCGCCCCAGCCTTCCTCGGCCCCGGCACTTCGGGACCCGCCGCGCAGCCGGCTCCGCCCTGGCACCAGGTGCCCGGCACACTGGCCGCCCGCGACGGCGCGGCGGCCGGCCCCGCCCCGGACGGCATCGGGCCGCTCACCGCCGGCGCCCCCGTCCCGCAGCCCGGCCCGCTGGCGGCCCAGCTCAACGAAACCCTGAAGACCGACGGCGCCGGGAACTTCACCGGCGTCGTGCAGGACGCCCTCACCGGCGAGGTCCTCTTCGACCGTTCCGGCGGCGAGGCCCGGGTCCCCGCCTCCAACATGAAGCTCCTCACGGCCGCCGCGGCCCTCCGCACCCTCGGCCCGGAACGCCGCTTCAGCACCAGGGCCGTGGCCGGGGCGGCCCCCGGGTCGGTGGTGCTCACCGGCGGCGGGGACGTGCTCCTCGGCGCCGGCGAATCGGTGCCCGGCGCAGTGCTGGGCCGCGCCGGCCTCGCCAGCCTGGCGCAGTCGACCGTCCGTGCCCTGCAGGACGACGGCGTCTCCGTCCCCGTCACGGTCCTGCTGGACGACTCCCTGTTCACCGGCCCCGCGCTGAACCCGGCCTGGAGCCCGGAGGATGTCGCCGCCGGCGAGGTGGCGCCGCTGTTCCCGCTCGCCTTGAACTCGGCCCGCTTCGACCCGGCCACAACCACCGGCCCCCGCCCGCAGGATGCCGCGATGAACGCCGCCGAGGCTTTTTCCGCGCAACTCGCGGCGGCGGCCGGCGCTGCCGGGCTGACGGTGGCGCCCGGCGTCGCGCGGGTCCCCGCCGGAACGCACGACGGCGGCACCAGGGTCCTGGCCGAAGTACAGTCCGCGACGGTGGGCCAGCAGGTCGACCTGATGCTGCGCACCTCGGATAACTACCTCACCGAGGTGATCGGCCGCATGGCGGCGCTCGCCGCCGGACAGCCCGGCAGCAATGACGGCGCCGTCGCCGCCGTGCTGCAGCAGCTGAAAGACCTGAAAATCCCCGCCGCCACCCTGCGCGCCGCGGACGTCTCCGGGCTGGCGCTGGCAAACCAGGTCTCCGCCCGGCAGCTCTCCGAAGTGGTCCGGGCGATGACGTCGGGCGCGGACACCCGGCTGCGCGCCGGCCTGGCCGGTTTCCCGGTCGCCGGCCTCACCGGAACCCTGGAGGACCGGTACGTGGGCGACGCGGCCACGGCGGGCGGTGCAGGCCTGGTCCGCGCCAAGACCGGCACGCTGAACACAGTGATTGCCCTGAGCGGCTACGTCGTGGACGCCGACGGCCGGCTCCTGGTGTTTTCCTTCATCGGCAACGGGCTGACCCCGGGGGCGGGGAACAGGACGGCCCTGGACCGCACCGCCTCCGTCCTTGCCGGCTGCGGCTGCCGCTGACCGCCTCCGGCCGACGTCGAACCGTCGACTGCTCCGTAAACGCCCTTTTGGACCCCCAAAACGGCAGTTACGGAGCAGCGGATGTCCCGGACGACGGCGATCAGCCCGCCGGCGTTCGCCGCCCGACGAATTTAAGGCGCAATGTCAGTCCCCTGTGATCTGATGGAGCCTATGGAGTCCTCTGCCCGCGAGACATCAGCCCAAGCCCAAGCCCTGATCAACTGGGAGCTTGCCGCCTCCACCGCCGCCCGCCTGACGCCGGCCGGACCCACCCTAGGGTCGGCGGAGATCGGCGCCGCCGTCGACAACCTGCGGCTGATGGCGGACCTGTCCGTGCCGCACGTCCATGACATCACCGGCCTGGAGGCCGCCCGCGACCTGCGCGACTCCTCGGTCCTCGTCGTGGACCGCGCCTCCTGGGCCAAGGCCAACACGCAAAGCTTCGCCGTTATGCTCCAGCCCGCGATGGAAAAGATGCTAGAGGGCCGCCGCGGCACCCTCAACCCCGGCGCGGCCAGCGTCAGCGGCGCCATCACCGGCAGCCAGCTCGGCGCCATCCTCGCCTTCCTCTCCAGCAAGGTCCTGGGCCAGTACGACCCCTTCTCCGCCCTCGCCGAGAACTCCACCGCACCCGCCGCCGGCCGGCTGCTCCTCGTTGCGCCGAACATCATCTCCGTCGAGCGCGAAATCAACGTCGAGCCCGAAGACTTCCGGCTCTGGGTGTGTCTCCACGAACAAACCCACCGTGTGCAGTTCGCCGCGGCACCCTGGCTGCGGCACCACATGCTGGAGGAGATCGACAGCCTCAGCGGACAGCTCCTCGGCAATGTCGACTCCCTGATGGAACGGGCCTCGGCCGCCGCGAAATCGCTCAAGGACCGCACCGCGTCCGGCTCCGCCCCGAGCCGGGGCGCCATCCTCGACCTGCTGCAGAACCCGGAGGAAAAGGCCGCGATCTCGCGCCTGACGGCACTGATGAGCCTGCTCGAAGGGCACGCCAACGTGGTGATGGACGCGGTCGATGCCAGCATCGTGCCGTCCGTGAAGACCATCCGGCAGCGCTTCAACTCCCGGGCCAGTGACCGCGGCGTCATCGAAAAGTTCATCCGCAACCTGCTCGGGCTGGACGCCAAGATGCGCCAGTATGCCGACGGGTCAAAGTTCGTCCGCGAAGTCGTGGACGTGGCTGGCATGGAAGGTTTCAACAAGGTCTGGGAGTCCGCGGACCACCTGCCGACCGAGGCCGAGATCCACAATTCCCGGCTCTGGCTCGAGCGGATGGGGCACTAGGTCCCGTGACGTCCAGTCCCGTTTCCAGCGGACGACGCCGGCCCGGCCGGCTGGCGCCCGTCGTCGGCACGGCGCGGAAGATGCTGCAGGACGCCCTGGCCGGGGCGGGGTACCCGGAACGGATCATGGTCGCCTGCAGCGGCGGGCCCGACTCGCTGGCCCTCGCCGCCGTCGCCGCCTACTTCGCGCGCCGCGGGCACGTGGACGGCCACCCCGTCTCCGTGGGCGCCGTCGTCGTGGACCACCAGCTGCAGCCCGGTTCCGCCGGGGTCGCCGCCGCCACCGCTGAGACGCTGCGGGAACTGGGGCTCTCGCCCGTGCAGGTCAGGACAGTTGAGGTAGCCTCCACCGGGATGGGGCCGGAGGCGGCCGCCCGGGACGCCCGGCACGCCGCCCTCGACGCCGCCGCCGACGACACCGGCGCCCAAGCCATCCTGCTCGGCCACACCCTGGATGACCAGGCCGAACAGGTGCTGCTGGGGCTGGCCCGCGGCTCCGGAACCCGATCCCTGGCGGGCATGCGGCCCGCCCGCGACCGCCTGCTGCGGCCCTTCCTGGGACTGCGCCGCGCGGACACGCTCGAGATCTGCGAGGTCGAGGGCCTTGACCCCTGGCACGATCCCAGCAACGCGGATCCGGCGTTTGCCAGGTCCCGGACCCGGGTCGAAGTTCTGCCGCTGCTCGAGGAGAAGCTGGGACCGGGGGTGGCAGAATCGCTCGCGCGGACCGCCGCGATCCTGCAGCTGGACGCCGATTACCTCGAGGACGTGGCCAACGACACCTTTGTCCGGCTGCGGGAACAGTCCGGCGCCACCATCAGCCTCCCGGAGGAAGCACTGCGCGAGCTGGCACCGGCCGTCAGGTTCCGGGTCATCGCGAAGGCCGCGGCCGCCGTCGGAGGCCAGCAGCCCAGTTACCAGCGTCTGCTCGCCGCGGAAGCACTGCTCCGCCGGCAGGGGTCGGCGGGTCCCGTGGAGCTCCCCGGCGGCGTCAGCGTCTACCGGCTCTCGCTCGCCCAGCTTCTCGCCGAAGGCCAGCCGGGCCCCGGCGGTGTTCCCCGCGAAGCGGCGCGCTGTGGGAAGCTTGTATTCCGGCCTCAAAAACCGCCCAAAATATAGTTGCCCCCGCATCTACACAGGAGTTATTGGTGGATTCAAACGACGTCCAGGCAGATCTCAAGCACGTTCTGTACTCCAAGGAGCAGATCCAGGCACGGATCACCGAACTCGCTGCCCAGATCGACAAGGACTACGAAGGCCGCGATCTGCTGATCGTCGGCGTGCTCAAGGGCGCCGTGATGGTCATGGCCGACCTCGCCCGCGCCCTTCACAGCCACGTTTCAATGGACTGGATGGCGGTCTCGTCCTACGGGTCCGGCACCCAGTCCTCCGGCGTGGTCCGCATCCTCAAGGACCTTGACACGGACCTCATGGGCAAGGATGTCCTGATCGTCGAGGACATCATCGACTCCGGCCTGACCCTGTCCTGGCTCAAGACCAACCTGGAATCCCGCGGCACGGCCTCGGTGGAAATCTGCACCGCGTTCCGCAAGCCCACGGCCGCGAAGGTCCAGATCGACGTCAAGTACGTCGGCTATGACATCCCCAACGAGTTCGTGGTGGGCTACGGCCTGGACTACGCCGAGAAGTACCGCAACCTCGACTTCGTCGGCACCCTGGCGCCGCACGTCTACGAGTAGCCCGCCGCTGCCGCTACGTCCGGCAGGACAGGCACGGCGCGGGACCGGCAGGGGGCCGGTCCCGCCCGGCCCCGCTACGCCCACAGGGAACTTTTGGACTTCACCGTGCGTGAGCTACTGCGACGGTGTATAGCTAGACACTGATGCAGCATTACACGCGCGCAGAACGGTCGCCGTGCAGCACTACCAGGAGGGACGGGGCCTGCCCCGAACAGATGAAAGCTAAGAGTTTCTTCAAGGGCCCGGGCATCTGGATTGTCGTTGTTGTTGGCATGCTCCTGCTGGCCTTTGCCACCCTGTCCCCGGGCGGCTCAGCCCGGATCGATACGGACAAGGGCCTCGCGCTGCTGACCGACGCCGGCGGCAAGGTGGAACAGGCAAAGATCTTCGACGCGGAAAACCGCGTGGACCTGGTCCTGAAGGAAAACCTGCAGGTTGATGGGCAGGACAAGGGCAAGAACATCCAGTTCTACTACGTCAACGCCCGCGCGGACGACGTCGTTAAAGCCGTCACCGACTCCCGGCCCCCGAGCGGCTACACCGACCAGCCGGTTGAGAACAACTGGTTCGCCGGACTGTTCTCCCTCCTGATCCCGGTCCTCCTCCTCGGTGTCCTCTTCTGGTTCCTGCTCTCCCGCATGCAGGGCGGCGGCTCCAAGGTCATGCAGTTCGGCAAGTCCAAGGCCAAGCTGGTCAACAAGGACATGCCCCAGGTCACCTTCAGCGACGTCGCCGGGGCCGACGAAGCCGTCGAGGAACTCGAAGAAATCAAGGAATTCCTGCAGGAACCGGCGAAGTTCCAGGCCGTGGGCGCCAAGATCCCCAAGGGCGTGCTGCTCTACGGCCCTCCCGGCACCGGCAAGACCCTGCTGGCCCGCGCCGTCGCCGGCGAGGCCGGCGTACCCTTCTTCTCCATTTCCGGTTCCGACTTCGTCGAAATGTTCGTCGGCGTCGGCGCCTCCCGCGTCCGCGACCTGTTCGAACAGGCTAAGTCCAACGCGCCGGCCATCATCTTCGTCGACGAAATCGACGCCGTCGGCCGCCACCGCGGTGCCGGTATCGGCGGCGGCAACGACGAACGTGAGCAGACCCTTAACCAGCTGCTGGTCGAAATGGACGGCTTCGACGTCAAGACCAACGTCATCCTGATCGCCGCCACCAACCGTCCCGACGTCCTGGACCCGGCCCTGCTGCGGCCGGGCCGCTTCGACCGCCAGATCTCCGTCGAGGCCCCCGACCTGATCGGCCGCGACCAGATCCTGAAGGTCCACGCCAAGGGCAAGCCGATGGCTCCCGGTGTCGACCTGAAGGCCGTGGCCAAGAAGACCCCCGGTTACACCGGCGCGGACCTGGCCAACGTCCTGAACGAGGCCGCGCTGCTGACCGCCCGCTCCAACGCCAACCTGATCGACGACCGCGCCCTCGACGAGGCCATCGACCGCGTCATGGCCGGGCCGCAGAAGCGCAGCCGCGTCATGAAGGAACACGAACGCAAAGTCACCGCCTACCACGAAGGCGGGCACGCCCTCGTGGCGGCGGCGCTGCGGAACTCGGCCCCCGTCACCAAGATCACCATCCTGCCCCGCGGCCGCGCCCTGGGCTACACGATGGTGGTGCCGGAGAACGACAAGTACTCCGTGACCCGCAACGAACTGCTCGACCAGATGGCCTACGCCATGGGCGGCCGCGTCGCTGAGGAGCTCGTCTTCCACGACCCGTCCACCGGCGCGTCCAACGACATCGAGAAGGCCACCGGGATCGCCCGCAAGATGGTCACCGAGTTCGGCATGAGCGAACGCGTCGGCGCGGTGCGTCTCGGCCAGGGCGGCGGCGAGCCCTTCCTGGGCCGCGATGCCGGCCATGAGCGCAACTACTCCGACCAGATCGCCTACATCGTCGACGAGGAAGTGCGCCGCCTCATCGAGGGCGCACACGACGAGGCCTACGCCATCCTGGTGGAAAACCGCGACGTCCTGGACGAGCTGGCCCTCGAGCTGCTGGAACGCGAAACGCTGAACCAGGCCGAAATCGCGCAGGTCTTCACCAACATCCGGAAACGCGATTTCCGCGAGATCTGGCTCTCCAAGGAGACCCGCCCGATCCAGGAGATCGGTCCGGTAGAATCGCGCCGGGAGAAGGCCGAACGCGAAGCGCAGCAGGAAGCCAAGGAAGCCCGCCTCGAGGAACCGCTGGACACCTTCCCGCCGCACGCCCAGGGAGTCTCCGGACAGGAGCCGTTCCAAGGCGGTGTAACGGATCTCGGGCCCGACGGCCATCCCGGCTAGGCTTCTTCCGTGACTTCTTTCTTCAATGACGACGACGACGCTCCCGCCAACGGTTCCCTGGCGGCGGGAGCACCCGTCCCCGGCACCAGCCCCGTGGACCAGCCCCGGATCGAGGCGGCCATCCGGGAGGTCCTGCTGGCCATCGGCGAGGACCCGGACCGCAGCGGCCTCCTGGACACCCCGAAACGGGTCGCGAAGGCGTACGCCGAGATGTTCGCCGGGCTCCACCACGATCCGGCCGAAATCCTGGCCACCCAGTTCGACCTGGACCACGAGGAACTCGTCCTAGTCAAGGACATCCCGTTCTACTCCACCTGCGAGCACCACCTCGTTCCGTTCCACGGGGTCGCCCACGTGGGCTACATCCCCTCGCACGACGGGAAAGTCACCGGCCTGAGCAAACTCGCGCGGCTCGTGGACATGTTCGCCCGCCGCCCCCAGGTCCAGGAACGCCTGACCACCCAGATCGTCGAGGCCCTCGTCACCCATCTCAAGCCGCGCGGAGCAATCGTCGTCATCGAATGCGAACACCTCTGCATGTCCATGCGCGGCATCCGCAAGCCCGGCGCCAAAACCGTCACCAGCGCGGTCCGCGGGCAACTCCATGACCCGGCCACCCGAGCCGAAGCCATGAGCCTCATCATCGGAAGGTAACAACACAGACTATGGACTCCCTAGCCGCAGCCCCCGGGACCGGACCGGCGACTTCGCCCCTGCCCGTCCTGCGCAAGGCCCGCCCGGCCGCCAAGTTCGAGAACCTCCCCACGGACCGGACGCTCGTGATGGGGATCCTGAACGTCACCCCGGACTCCTTCAGCGACGGCGGCAAGCACGCCGCCGCGGACACCGCCATCGCGGCCGGCCTGCGGATGTTCTACGGCGGAGCGGACATCATCGACGTCGGCGGTGAATCCACCCGCCCGGGGGCGGTCGAGGTCGGCGTCGAGGAGGAGCTGCGGCGGGTGCTGCCCGTGATCCAGGCGCTGGTCAAGGCCGGGGCCCTGGTCAGCATCGACACCACGCACGCCGCCACCGCCGCAGCGGCGCTCGACGCCGGTGCCGCCATCATTAATGACGTCTCCGGGCTGACCATGGAGCCCGAAATGGCCGAACTCGTGGCCCGCAGCAAGGTTCCGTACATCCTCACGCACCGCCGCGGCAACGCCAGCACGATGGACTCCCTCGCCGAGTACGGAAACGTCGCGGAAGACGTGGCCGCGGAACTCGCCGGCGTCCGCGACAAGCTGTACGCGGCAGGCGTCGCCCCGGAACAGATCATCCTGGATCCGGGACTGGGCTTCGCCAAGAACGAGGAGCAGAACTGGGAACTGCTCCGCCGTCTGGACGTCCTGCAGGCCATGGGCCACAAGGTGCTTGTCGCAGCGTCCCGCAAGCGTTTCCTCGGCAGCCTACTGACCGTGGCCGGCAAGGCCGCCCCGCCGGCCGAACGCGACGACGCCACCGCCGCAGTCACCGCCATCAGCGCCCACCGGGGCGCCTGGGCGGTCCGCGTGCACGACGTCGGCCCCAGCCTCGACGCCGTCAAGGTCGCCGCCCGCATGACCCCGGCACAGGCACCAGCCGCGCCCGCCGCCGGCGACAACTGAACCGGCAGGCGACCATGGACCAGATCACGCTGAGCGGCGTCACCGCCGTCGGCCACCACGGAGTGTTTGATTTCGAGCGGCGCAACGGCCAGCCGTTCGTGGTCGATGCCGTACTGCACCTGGACTTCAGCCGCGCCGCCGCCTCCGACGACGTCCTCGACACGGCGCACTACGGTGAAGTGGCCGAATGCATCCGGGGCTGGATCACGGGGGAGCCGCTGAACCTGATCGAGGCGCTGGCCGTGCGGATCGCCGAGGACGTGCTGTCGAAGTTCCCCGTCGCCGCCGTGGACATCACCGTGCACAAACCCAAGGCCCCGATCCAAGTCGAATTCGGCGACGTCTCCGTCAGCGTCCGGCGGACCCGGCAGGAACAGCCATGAACTACACCCGTGCCGTACTCGCGCTCGGCAGCAACCTGGGGGCGCGCAGCGACACCCTCTCGGCGGCCGTCGCGGACATCGTCGATCCACCCGAGGTCCGCCTGCTGGCCATCTCGCCGATCGTGCAGACCAAGGCCGTCGGCGGGCCGGCCGGCCAGCCGGACTTCCTCAACATGGTGATCGCCGTGGAGACCACGCTGGCGCCCCTCGAGCTGTTGCGGCACTGCCACGAGGTGGAGCAGAAACACCTCCGCGTCCGCGACGTGCACTGGGGCCCGCGCACCCTCGACGTCGACATCATCACGTACGGCGAGCTGGCCAGTTCCGACCCGGAGCTGACCCTGCCCCATCCGCGAGCAGCCGAGCGGGCGTTCGTGCTCTACCCGTGGTCGCTCATCGACCCCGGCGCGGAGCTCAACGGCGAACGCGTCGGCGAACTGGCCGCCAAGGCCGCCGACTTCGCCGACCTCGTGCCCTTCGACGGCTTCGAAAACCTCCACGGCGTGGCCGGGGCGGTGGAGTGATGAAGCTGACCAGCCCCCTGGCGCTGCTCGTGATCAGCGTGGCCGTCGGGATCCTGGGCTGGCTCGCCGCCCTGCTGACCACCCGCTACGGACTGAACACCCCCGTGCTGCCGCTCAACGGACTCATCACAATGGGTGTGATCGTGGTGCTCACCCTCGTGCTGGGCATCCGCGTGCTCCGCTGGAGGAACGGCAACAAGAAGAAAATGCTGAACCCGATCCTGGCCGCCTGGACCCTCGTCCTCGCCCAGGCCTGTGCCTACACCGGCAGCGTGCTGCTCGGCTGGCATGCCGGGATCTTCGTTGACCAGCTGCGCCTTTGGAATCTGCGCAGTGACCAGACCCTCGCCTGGCAGGCCCTGGCCATGGCCGGCGGCGGCCTGGCGATGATCGGGGTCGGCCTGATGGTGGAACGGTTCTGCCGGATACCGCCCGAGGAGGGCGACGGCGAAGCGGCCCCGGGCCGCCAGGAGCAGCGCAAGCCCAAATCGGAAGGCGAATATGCGTACCGAGGCGATTGATCCCCCGGGCATCACGTGGCTGCGCGTCTCGCCAAAATACGTCACAGTGCGGCTCGCCAGCTGGGCGCTGGCCAACCTCGTCGTCGTGGGCCTGCTCTGCGTTCCCCTGGTCCTTGTCGTTAGCGGCCGGTGGGAGACCTTCCCGCTCTGGTTGGCTGTCGCCCTCCCGGCCGGGATGCTGGTCCTGGCCCTGTGGCGGCTCCTTCTCATTCCCCGTCAGGTGCGCGCCATCGGCTACGCCGAGCGTGAAGATGACCTGCTCATCCGCCGCGGCATCTTCTTCCAGCGCACCCTCGTGGTGCCCTACGGCCGCATGCAGTACGTGGACATCGGCGCCGGACCGGTGGAACGCGGCGTGGGCCTGTGCACGCTGAAACTGCACACCGCCTCCGCCGGCACCAACGCGGAAATCCCGGGCCTGCCCGCCGCGGAGGGCGCGCGGCTCCGCGAGCAGCTCTCCGCCCGTGGTGAAGCCCGGCTGGCCGGACTGTGACGGCTCCGCCGTGAGGACCTCCGTTGGGGGAGCCCAGTGAAGCCGGACGCGGCCCCGGAGGCGTCCGCAGGCGCCGACGCGGGAACCCCCGACGGCGGGTGGCAGCGCGTGCACCCGGCCTCACCGTTCGTGCGCGGCTGGGTGGCGCTGGCCGCCATTGCGTTCTTCTTCTTCCGGGACACCTTCGAACGGGTGCTCCAGGGCGGCCCCCTCGTCGATGAGCAGCTCGCGGGCCGGGCGCCGTGGCTGCTGCTCGGCGGCGGTGTGCTGCTGCTGCTCACCGGGCTGGGCTACGTCCTGAGCTGGTACTTCACCCGCTACCAGGTGGCGGAAGGCTATGTCCGGATCAACACCGGATTCCTCTTCAAACAGCAGCGGCAGGCGCGGCTGGACAGGGTCCAGGCGATCGACATCGTGCAGCCGCTGCTCGCCCGGATCTTCGGGCTGGCCGAGCTCAAGTTCGAGGTCGCCGACGCCGGCGAGTCCGCGGTGCGGCTGGCGTACCTCCGCATGGACGAAGCGCGGCAGCTCCGGGCCACGATCCTGGCCCGCGCCGCCGGCGTGGCTCCGGACCCCGCGCAGCCGGGGGCCGCCGCGGCGGAGGCGCCCGAACATGCCGTGCTGACCGTCCCGCCCGGCCGCCTCATCGGATCCCTGCTCCTGAGCGAGCAGAGCGTCGTCGTCGTCGCCGGCGGGCTGGCCTCCGTCGTGCTCTCCGCCGTCACCGAGAACCGCAGCTTCTACCTCTTCCTGATCCCCGCCGTGCTGGGCATGGTGGCCGCGTACTGGAACGCCATCAACAGGGGCTACAACTTCACCGCCGCCATCTCCCCGGACGGCATCCGGCTGCGGTACGGGCTGCTGGACACCCAGGCCCAGACCCTGCCGCCCGGGCGGATCCAGGCCCTGCGCGTCAGCCAGCCGCCGCTGTGGCGGATCTTGGGCTGGTACCGGATCCAGGTCAACGTGGCCGGCTACGGCGCCGCGGGCAGCAACGGCGAGGCCTCATCCCGGACCACGCTCCTGCCCGTGGGCACCTTCCCCGACGTGCTCACCATGCTTTCCCTGGTCCTGCCCGACCCGGGCACCCCGGACCCTGTGCGGATCTTCGCCGCCGGCATCAACGGCCTCGCCCCTGCAGTGTCGTTGCAGGGGGAGGGGCCGTCGGGTCCGGCGGAGACGGCGGGGTCCGGGACGGACGACGGCGGCTTCGTCACCACCCCGCGGCGCGCCCGGCTGCTGGCCCCCCTGGGCTGGCGGCGCAACGGCTTCACCGCCACCGGCACGGCCCTGCTGATCCGCTCGGGCCGCTGGTGGCGGCACCTCGTCGTGGTCCCGCACCAGCGCACCCAGTCCATGGCCCTGGAGCAGGGCCCCCTGGCCCGGCGCTTCCGGGTGGCGGACCTGGTGCTGCACACCACCGCCGGGCCGGTGTCCCCTCGGCTGGTCCAGGCCGGCCTCGACGAGGGCCGGGCCCTGCTGGATGCACAGGCGGCCAGGGCCCGGGCCGCGCGCAAACGCCAGACCAGCGAGCACTGGCTGGACCAGGTCCGCCCGCTCGTGGCTGGAGATTCCCGCACCGAAGAACCCAACAGTCAGGAAGACCCGCAGCATGGCTAAGCCAGGACGACTCGGCATCGGAATCATCGGCGCCGGCAAGGTCGGCGCCGTCCTGGGGGCGGCGCTGCGCGGCGCGGAGCACGCCATCATCGGGGTCTCCGCGGTCTCGGACGCCAGCCGCGAACGCGCGGAGACACTGCTTCCGGGTGTCCCGGTGCTGGACGTGCAGGACATCGTCGAGCGCGCGGAACTGGTGCTCCTGGCCGTCCCCGACGACGCGCTCGGCCCGCTCATCGAGGGCCTGGCGAAGCTCGGCGCCTGGCAGCCCGGCCAGCTCGTCGCACACACCTCCGGCCGCTTCGGCGTCGGGATCCTGCATCCCGTCCGCGCCGCCGGCGCCATCCCGCTGGCGCTGCACCCCGCCATGACCTTCACCGGGATGAGCCTGGACCTGACCCGGCTGCTGGACTGCACCTTCGGCGTCACGGCGGACGCCGCGATGCTGCCCATTGCCCAGGCCCTTGTGGTGGAGATGGGCGCGGAGCCCGTCGCGATCGCCGAGGCCGACCGCACGCTGTACCACGCGGCCCTCGCGCACGGCTCCAACCACCTCGTCACCCTGGTGGCGCAGGCCTCGCAGTTGCTCCGGGAGGTCGGCGTCGAGGCCCCCGAACGCATGCTGGGACCGCTGCTGCGGGCGACCCTGGAAAACGCGCTCGCCTCGGGCGAATCGGCCCTGACCGGCCCGGTGGCCCGCGGCGATGTGGGCACCGTCGCCGCGCACGCCGAGTCCCTGCGGGAGCACGACGGCGGCTCGGGCGACGATATTCTGGAGGCGTACCTGGCCATGGCCCGGGCGACCGCCCGCCGGGCAGGACGCCGGGGACTGCTGAAGCCGGAGCAACTCGGCGACATCACGCAGGCGCTCGAGGGCCCGGACCTCGACGGCCCGCAAACCTAAGGAAGGTTCCCTGACTTGGCGATCCAACTCGTGACCACCGCTGCCCGGCTGAAGGCCGAAAGCGCCCGTCTGCTCAAGGAGAAGGGCGGCACCTCGCAGGGCCTGGTGCCCACCATGGGCGCCCTGCACGCGGGGCACGCCGAGCTGGCGCGCACCGCCGTCGAGCAGAACGACGTGGTGGTGGTGAGCATCTTCGTGAACCCGCTGCAATTCGGCGAGGCGGTGGACCTGGAACGGTACCCCCGGACGCTGGAGGCGGACCTCGCGCTGCTGGACGCCGTCGGCGTGGACCTGGTGTTCGCCCCGGACGTGGACGAGGTCTACCCCGGCGGGGCGCCCCGCGTCCGGATCAGCGCGGGCCCGATGGCGGGAAAGTGGGAGGGTGCATCCCGCCCCGGCCACTTCGACGGCGCCCTGACAGTGGTGGCCAAGCTGCTGCACTATGGGACGCCCGGTGCCGCCGCGGGCCCCGAGCTGCCGGCCTACCGGGCGTACTTCGGACAGAAAGATGCCCAGCAGTTGGCCCTGGTCCAGCGTATGGTCGCGGATCTGAACTTCCCGGTGGAGATCGTCCCCGTGCCGATCGTGCGGTCCGCGGACGGCCTCGCGCTGTCCAGCCGCAACCGCTTCCTCTCCGCCGCGGAACACGAGGCGGCGCTGGTGCTCTCGCGGGCCCTGCGGCTCATCGAGGAACGCGCCAACGCCCACCAGCCCCTGGACCTCGAGTCCGCGCGGGCACTCGTGGAGTCCCAGCCGCTGGTGGACCTGGACTACTTCGAGGTGGTGGATCCCCGCAGCCTGGACCCGCTGGCCGAGAACTGCCGGGACACCCCGTTCCGTGGCGAGGGCCTGGCGATCATCGCGGCCACGGTCGGCCCGGTCCGGCTCATCGACAACGTCCCGCTAAATTCCTAGGCGGTTCCGCTCTCCGCCATGAGCTTCAGGTTGCCGAGGGTTTGCTCCCTTGCCCTGTCCTGGAGCCGTTCCACCAGCACGCGGTCTGTGAATTTGCCGATCGCGGCGCCGGGAATGTTGTATTCGATCTCCAGGGACACTTTGGTGCCGTTATTCTCGGGTTCGTAGTCCCAGGTCTGCCAGCCTTTGAGCGGCCCCTCGAACTCGATGCGCACGTGCCTGCCGCCTGACTCTGTGGGGGCGTTCTCGACGACGCGGGTGGTGACCGGGAACGGCACACCGGCCATCAGGTAGCTGTGCTTGACGACGGTTCCGGGGCCGCCGTCGCCGTCCACAGTCTTGGCCTCGCTGAGGTTCACCCACCAGGAGGCCCAATGGCGGGGATCTGTGGCGATGTCCGTAACCCGGTCCACGGGTGCGTTGATCTGGATGCTCTGCTGTATGTGGCCCATCGAAAGCTCCTCTGAACATGGGGTGAGAGGCAGCGCCCAGCGGTAGACGGTGGCGCTCCCTGCAGTCTAGGCAACGCCGTTGTGCCGTTCGGGAGTAGGGCAGAAGGTCCTGCCGGTCGTCGGGCGCCGGAATCTTTTCTACAGCGCCGGGAATTACCGCGGCGCATCGCCGGTTGGCACCTGATGAAGCGACGACGCTCGCCGACCCCACGTTAAAAAACTCCCTGAGGGAACCGCTATGTCTACTGACGTCTCTTCAAAGCCCGCCGGCGATCCCGCGCAGGCCCTGGCCGCCGCGGAGGCTGCCGCACCGCCGGCAAAGATGTCCCGGGAATCGGTCACCGTCATCGCCACCCTGCTGGTGGCCACCTTCGTGGTGATCCTGAACGAAACCATCATGAACGTCGCACTGCAGCGCCTGATGGTGGATCTCGGCGTCACCGCGCCCACCGTGCAGTGGCTGTCGACCGGTTTTATGCTCACGATGGCCATCGTGATCCCCACAACGGGCTTCATCCTGCAGCGGCTGTCCACCCGCGCTGTCTTTATGCTGGCCATGGGCCTGTTCTCCGGGGGCACCCTGCTCGCGGCGATGTCTCCCGGATTTGAAATCCTCCTGCTCGCACGGATCGTCCAGGCTGCGGGCACGGCCATCATGCTGCCCCTGCTGATGACCACCATCCTCACGCTGGTTCCCGTGACGCGCCGCGGCTTCGTGATGGGCAACGTCAGCATCGCCATCTCGGTGGCGCCGGCCATGGGCCCCACGGTGTCCGGCCTGATTCTTGAGCACTTTTCCTGGCGCTTCATGTTCGTCTTCGTCCTGCCGATCGCCGTGGCCGCGTTCGCCATCGGGGCCCGGTTCCTGACCAACATCGGTGAAAAGGAAAAGACCCGGCTCGACGTCCTGTCCGTGCTGCTGACCGTTCCCGCGTTCGGCGGGATCGTTTACGGCCTGAGCCAGATCGGCGGCGAGGGCGGACCCGGCTCGCCCGCCATCACCGCCCTGGCCGTGGGTGCCATCGCCATGGTGGCCTTTGTACTCCGCCAGCTGCGGCTGCAGAAGTCCGAGGCGCCCCTGCTGGACCTGCGGGCATTTACGTTCCGGATGTTCACGGTGTCCGTGCTGTTGCTCGTTGTGGCGATGATCGCCCTGTTTGGCTCCGTGATCCTGCTGCCGTTGTACCTCCAGGAGGTCCGCGGGCTGTCGTCCCTGGAAACCGGGCTGACCCTGCTGCCCGGAGGCCTGGCGATGGGCCTGCTTGGCCCGTTCATCGGGCGGCTGTTTGACAAGGTCGGCCCGCTGCCGCTGACGGTCACTGGCTCGTCCCTGCTGGTGGTGGCCCTGTTCCAGTTTTCGCTGCTCGATGAAGGCACGCCGGTCGGGTGGATCATTGCGCTGCACGTGGGCCTCAGCCTGGGGCTGGCCCTGATCTTCACCCCGGCGTTCACCACCGGGCTGAACCCGCTGCCGCCGCACCTGTATTCCCACGGCTCCGCCATCATGAGCACCCTGCAGCAGGTGGCCGGGGCCGCCGGAACGGCGCTGCTCGTCTCGATCTACGCTGTGGTGTCCGCCGGTGCGGGAATCGTCGCGGGAATGCACGCGGCGTTCCTCACGGCGTCGGTCATTGCCGTCGCCGCCGTCGTCCTGTCCGCACTGATGCGCAAGACCGCCGCAGCGGACCACGCCGCCCCCGCCGCCCCCGCCGCCCACTAAACCCCCGTTGGGGTGGTGCGGCGCTGGGGTGGTGCGGCGTTGTGGCTAGCTGGCGAAGAACTCGCTGAGTTCGGAGATGAGCTTGTCCGGTGCCTTGTTGACGCCGTCGTGGCCCATGCCCGGCAGGATCGTGTAGCTGGAGCCGGAGAGCACCTCGTGGATCTGGGCGCACGCCACGCCGAAATACGCCGGGCTCTTCTCGCCGACAATGATCAGCGTTTCCAGCGGAAGCTCCAGGAACGGCTCGGCCGGCATGTCGGCGGCGATGATGGCCTTGATCTCCCGGACCCCGGTCTTCATCAGCTCGCGCATCTGCTTGCCGAGCGGGGTGCCGGCGGCCAGCTTGTTCGCCAGGGTCAGCATGGACAGCGGCATCCGGGACAGGGCGCTGCCGGTCTCGAGGCCCCGCAGCAAGACGGCGAGGGCGCGGTCGTCGTCGCCGGCCGCCGTCGCCTTCTCATATTCGGTGGTCCAGTCCGCGGTGACGCTGTGGTTCACGGAGACGGCCGGGTCGTACACGGCGAGGCGCTCCACCGGCAGGGTGCGGGCGGCGTGCAGCGCCACCGCGCCGCCGAAGCTGTGCCCGAAAACGTCCGTGCTGGAGGTGTGCTTCATCACCGCGTCGAGGTCTCTGATGTCCACGTCGAGGGTATAGTCCTCCGGCTGCGGGGAGGAGGAACCGCGGCCGCGCCGGTTGAAGGTATGCACCGGGCGCCCGAGGGACGCGCTGAGCTTCTGCGCGAAGCGGGTGTAATCGGCGGCGGTCACCATGGAGGCCGCAACAACGACGACGCCGGAGCCCGCCGAGGCCAGTTCGGCACCCGTGCTGAAAAGCTCGATTGTTCCGCCGTCGGGGGTTCTGATGTTCTCGCGGGTCATGGTCCGAGCCTAGCCGAGGCTGCAGCTACGGCGTAGTAGGTTGCCGTGGCTGCTGCGCGCAGGGGCTGGCCGGCTAGCCGCCCAGCCGCCCGCCGGAGACCTCGAGGTAGCAGGAGCCGCACAGCGACTCGTACCAGACGTCCTGGCCGTCGATCGCGACCTGGTCGCCGTCGAAGACCACCTGGTCCCCGGCCCGGCGGGTGTTGAAGATGGCCTTGCGGCCGCAGCGGCAGATGGTCTTGAGTTCCTCCAGGGTGTGCGCGATTTCCAGGAGCCGCAGCGATCCCGGGAACGCCCGGGTGCGGAAGTCCGTGCGGATGCCGTAGGCCAGAACGGGAACGTTGTCCAGGACTGCGATCCGGAAGAGGTCATCCACCTGGGCCGGTTCGAGGAACTGCGCCTCGTCCACCAGCAGGCAGGCCACCGGCTGCGTGTCCACGTGCTCCAGCAGCGCGTCGGGGTCGTCCCCGTGCGCGTGGGCGGTGAACAGTTCCCTGGCGGAGGCCCCGGCAGGGATCAGGAAGTCCACAGACCGGGTCATGCCCAGGCGCGACACGACGTCGGCGTCGCCCTTGGTGTCGACATCCGGCTTGGCCAGCAGGACCCGCTGGCCGCGCTCCTCATAATTGAAGGCGGCCTGCAGCAGCCCCGTTGACTTGCCGGAGTTCATCGCGCCGTAGCGGAAGTAGAGCTTGGCCAAGGGGGTCCTTTCGAAAGGGTCGCCCACCGATTGTAAAGGCGCGCCCCTCAGCGGCCCAGCTTGAGCCGCCGCCTGCGCGCCGGGAGGCGCTTCAGGGTCCCTTCCCCGGCCAGGAGGTAACGCGCAACGGCCCGGGGCAGCCGGATGCCGGGCCGGAGCGGGCTTTCGTGGAGCTGTCCCGGCAGCACGGCGCACTCGATCGAGGGGACGGCGGCGGCGAGTTGCCGGCCCGTTTCGGTGAAGTAGTCCGGGCTCCAGCTGCCGCTCAGCATCAGAATCGGGGTGGTCACGGCCGCAAAGTCGGCCAGTTCGGCATCGGCGTCCAGAACTGCACGCATCTCAGCGACGGCAGTGGGCAGCAGTTCGCGCATCTCGGCGCCCATGCTCGTCCGTGCGGAGAGGATGCTGAGCATCCGCAGCGCACCCAGCGGGAGCTTGGCGACGGGCCCGCCCACCTCAATGCCCTGGACCAGGTGCGCCCAGGCCTCGTCGAGTTCCCCGGCAGCCACCGAACGCTCCAGCTCGGGCCGCCAGCGGTGGGTGAGGTTCCCGGAAAGGGACACGGCCGCGTCATAGGTCACCATCCTGCGGATCGGCACCGTTCGTGCCGCCTGCAGGGCCACAAAGCCGCCGTAGCTGTGCGCCACCACGTCGCACGAGTCCGTCTCCCGCATCACCGTAGCGAGGTCTCCAACCTCCATGGCCGCGGAGTACCCGGCCGGCTGCGGGGAGGACCCGGCGCGCCCGCGCCGGTTGTAACAGTGCACGGGGCGGTCCAGCAGACGGCTGATGTTCCGCGCGAACGGGCGGTACAGCGAGGCGGTGATCATGGTGCCGTGCACGACGACGATGCCCTGACCGGGTGCTTGACCGGTGGCGGGTCCTGCCGCCGGGACTCTTGGTGCCGGAGCGGCCGGGTGCGCAGGCGGACGGAAGGTGTGCAGCTCAAGGTGCCCGTCGCCGTCGTCGGTGCTGATGGTCCGCGTCTCCACAGCCTTGAGTCTATTCCGCCACCGCCCTTGGCCGGGAGGGACCTGCCCGGGCAGAATCCCCGGTAAACTTGGGGATTGTGACTTCCCAAAACACCTCCGCCCCGAATACCGCCGCCGATTCCCATGAAGCCAGCGAGCAGACGCGCATCCGCATGGAGAAGCGCGCCAAGCTGATCGAGCGCGGCGTCGAGGCGTATCCGGTGGGCGTTGAGCGCACCCATTCACTGGGAGAAATCCGGGAGAAGTACGCGCACCTCCAGGCCGACGAAACCACCGGCGACGTCGCCGGAGTGACCGGCCGCATCGTCTTCATCCGCAACACCGGCAAGCTCTGCTTCGCCACGCTCCAGGAGGGCGGCGTGGACGGCAAGGCCGTCCGGCTGCAGGTCATGCTGAGCCTGGCCAACATCGGCGAGGACGCGCTCGCCGACTGGAAGGCCCTCGTGGACCTGGGTGACCACGTTTTCATCAAGGGCGAGGTCATCTCCTCGCGGCGCGGTGAGCTCTCCGTCATGGCCGGGTCCTGGTCGATGGCGTCGAAGGCGCTGCGCCCGCTGCCCGTGCTGCACGCCGGGCTCAACGAGGAAACCCGGGTCCGCCAGCGCTACGTGGACCTCATTGTCCGCGACGAAGCCCGTGAAATGGTCTACACCCGCGCCGCGATCACCCGTTCCATCCGCGAGACCCTGCACCGCCAGGGCTACGTCGAGGTGGAAACCCCGATGCTGCAGCTGGTCCACGGCGGCGCCACGGCCCGTCCGTTCGAGACGCACATGAACGCGTTCGACCAGAAGATGACGCTGCGGATCGCCACCGAGCTGTACCTCAAGCGCACCGTTGTCGGCGGGATCGACCGGGTCTACGACATGGGCCGCGTCTTCCGCAATGAGGGCGTCGACTCCACCCACAGCCCTGAATTCACCACCCTGGAAAGCTACGAGGCCTGGGCCGACCAGTTCGTCATGGCGGACCGGATCAAGGAACTCATCCTCGACGCCGCCGACGCCGCCGGCGTGGGCCGCGTCCTGCAGACCGAGGCCGGGGAGATCAACCTCGACGGCGACTGGGCCTGGATGGCGGTCTACCCGGGACTCTCCGAAACCGTGGGCCAGGAAATCACCCCGGAGACCCCGGCGTCGGAACTGCTGGCGCTCGCCGCCAAGCACGAGGTCAAGGTCGACGCCAACTGGGACGCCGAAAAGCTCGTGGTGGAACTCTTCGGTGAACTCGTCGAGCCGACGCTGCTGAACCCGACCTTCGTTTACGACTATCCGCCCTCCGCCCAGCCGCTGGCCCGCCAGCACCGCGAGGACGACCGGCTGATCGAAGCGTGGGACCTCATCATCGGCGGCATGGAACGCGGCACGGCGTTCTCCGAACTTATTGACCCGGTCATCCAGCGCGAACGGCTTACCGAGCAGTCCCGCCGCTCGGCCGCCGGCGACGTGGAAGCCATGCAGCTGGATGAGGACTTCCTGCGTGCCCTGGAGTACGGGGCCCCGCCGATGGGCGGCATCGGGCTGGGCATCGACCGGCTCGTTATGCTCTTCACCGGTGCAGGCATCCGCGAGACCATTTTGTTCCCGCTGCTGAAGCCCGAAGGACACTGACCATGGAGTACATCGCCGTATTGCTTCCCTCCGTGGTCGTCGGCCTGATTTTCTGGTTCGCCATGAAATCGATTTTCAATGCCGACAAATCCGAGCGCCAGGCCGAGGCGCGGGCCCAGGCTGAGGCCGAAGCAAATGCCCAGGGGGCCGATACCCCCCGCGGCCGCGACGATTCCAGCGGCCCGAACTAATAGCGGACTATTCGGCCTTGGGTTTTCCTTTGGAAACTCTTTTTCGCTTTGACTCGTTGCCATAAAGCGGAGGATACTTTTAACAAGAAACATCCTGCTTTTCGGAAATACCCATCCTTTTGGTTTGGAAAGAGAGTCATTTATGGCACAGAAAGTGAAAATCATCCTTGTCGATGATCTGGATGGGGGATCCGCGGACGAGACCGTCCGGTTTGGCCTTGACGGCGTCAGCTACGAAATCGACCTGTCGGCGGCGAATGCTTCCGAGTTGCGCTCCGCAGTCGAGCGGTTTGTGAACCATGCACGCAAGACTTCGAGCGGCCGCCCAACACGCACCAAGGTTTCTTCCGGCCGGAACCAGGACTCCGCCCAGATCCGGCAGTGGGCCCGCGATAACGGCTATGCGGTAAACAGCCGCGGACGCATCCAGGCTGAAATTCAGGAAGCCTACCAAAAGGCGAATTCCTAGCGGCCGATCCAAAAGCCTGCGTCGTGGACGCAGTGCCATGGTGCAATACCGATGACTTTGCCCCCGCTTTGGTCGGGGGCTTTGTCGTACGTGGGCCCCGACGCTGGCGGCGCCGCCACGGTCGGCTGTCGCCGGGGAGCCGGATGGCAGTGCGCTTGGGTCCAGCCGCCCCCTGGGTTGTCGCTGCGGCCGCCGTCGGACCATCCGCCGGACGTCGCTGCGCGCCCCGGCCGGCCGCCCTGCCGGGGGTCCGAAGGCCCCGGTTTGCGCCCCGATGTGACGCGGCTGCGGCGTCCCGGTTTCCCCTGTGGCGAACAAGCCACAAATCTTGAACCCGGCCACGTAGCATCAAAGTACGTCGTAGCTAGGAGTGTGGCGAAATGTTTGAGCGATTTACGGACCGTGCCCGTCGCGTAGTTGTGCTTGCCCAAGAAGAGGCACGCATGCTGAACCACAATTACATTGGTACCGAACACATCCTCTTGGGTCTGATCCATGAAGGTGAAGGTGTTGCTGCCAAAGCCCTTGAGTCCTTGAGCATTTCGCTCGACGGCGTCCGCGAGCAGGTACAGGAGATCATCGGGCAGGGCCAGCAGGCCCCGTCCGGACACATCCCCTTCACCCCCCGCGCCAAGAAGGTTCTGGAACTCTCGCTCCGCGAGGCCCTGCAGCTGGGACACAACTACATCGGCACGGAGCACATCCTGCTCGGCCTCATCCGCGAGGGTGAAGGTGTTGCCGCCCAGGTGCTGGTCAAGCTCGGTGCAGACCTGAACCGTGTCCGCCAGCAGGTCATCCAGCTGCTCTCGGGCTACCAGGGCAAGGAAACGACCGGAGCCGGTGTTGGGCCGGGCCAGGCCGAAGGCACTCCTGCCGGTTCCGTCGTCCTGGACCAGTTCGGCCGCAACCTGACCCAGGCTGCGCGCGAGAACAAGCTGGACCCTGTCATCGGGCGCGAATCCGAAATGGAACGCGTGATGCAGGTCCTGTCGCGCCGCACCAAGAACAACCCCGTGCTGATCGGTGAGCCCGGCGTCGGCAAGACCGCCGTCGTCGAAGGCCTCGCCCAGGCGATCGTCCGCGGCGACGTTCCGGAGACCATCAAGGACAAGCAGCTGTACACGCTGGACCTCGGGTCCCTCGTGGCCGGCTCCCGCTACCGCGGTGACTTCGAAGAGCGCCTCAAGAAGGTCCTCAAGGAAATCCGCACCCGCGGCGACATCATCCTCTTCATCGACGAGATCCACACCCTGGTGGGTGCCGGTGCCGCCGAGGGAGCCATCGATGCGGCCTCGATCCTGAAGCCCATGCTGGCCCGCGGCGAGCTCCAGACCATCGGTGCCACCACCCTGGACGAGTACCGCAAGCACATCGAGAAGGACGCCGCGCTGGAACGCCGTTTCCAGCCGATCCAGGTCAAGGAGCCCTCCGTCGCGCACGCGATCGAGATCCTCAAGGGCCTTCGCGACCGGTACGAGGCGCACCACCGTGTCACCATCACCGACGGCGCCCTCGCCTCGGCAGCGAGCCTTTCCGAGCGCTACATCTCGGACCGCTTCCTGCCGGACAAGGCGATCGACCTGATCGATGAGGCCGGTGCACGGCTGCGCATCCGCCGGATGACGGCCCCGCCGGAGCTCAAGATCATGGACGAGAAGATCGCCGCCATGAAGCTGGAGAAGGAATCCGCGATAGACGCGCAGGACTTCGAAGGTGCCGCCTCGCTGCGCGACAAGGAGCAGAAGCTCATTGCCGAGCGCGCCGAGAAGGAACGCCAGTGGAAGACCGGCGGCATGGACGACATCTCCGAAGTTGATGAGGACCTCATCGCGGAAGTGCTGGCGAACTCCACCGGCATCCCGGTCTTCAAGCTGACCGAGGAAGAGTCCTCGCGACTGCTGAAAATGGAAGACGAGCTGCACAAGCGCGTTGTCGGCCAGAACGAGGCCATCAGGTCCCTGTCCCAGGCGATCCGCCGCACCCGTGCAGGCCTGAAGGACCCGAAGCGTCCGGGCGGTTCGTTCATCTTCGCCGGCCCCACCGGCGTCGGCAAGACCGAACTCGCCAAGGCCCTGGCCGAATTCCTCTTCGGCGAGGAAGACGCCCTGATCACCCTGGACATGTCCGAGTACTCGGAGAAGCACACGGTGTCGCGTCTCTTCGGTGCCCCTCCGGGCTACGTGGGCTACGAAGAGGGCGGGCAGCTGACCGAAAAGGTCCGCCGTCGTCCGTTCTCCGTGGTCCTGTTCGACGAAGTGGAGAAGGCCCACGCCGACCTCTTCAACTCGCTGCTGCAGATCCTGGAAGACGGCCGCCTGACCGACTCCCAGGGCCGGGTGGTGGACTTCAAGAACACCGTGATCATCATGACCACCAACCTCGGCACCCGGGACATCTCCAAGAGCGTTGCCACCGGCTTCCAGTCCGGCACGGACACGCAGACCGGCTACAACCGGATGCGGGCCCGCGTCACGGAGGAGCTCAAGCAGCACTTCCGTCCCGAGTTCCTGAACCGTGTTGACGACGTTGTGGTCTTCCCGCAGCTGACCCAGGACGAGATCATCGAGATCGTGGACATGTTCGTCGGCCGGCTGGAGAAGCGCCTCAAGGACAAGGACATGGGCATCGAGCTCACGCCCGCGGCCAAGATCCTGCTCGCAACCCGCGGCTACGACCCCGCCATGGGTGCCCGGCCGCTGCGCCGGACCATCCAGCGCGAGATCGAGGACCAGCTCTCCGAGAAGATCCTCTTCGGCGAAATCCACGCCGGCGACATCGTTGTGGTGGATGTGGACGGCGAAGGCGACGACGCCAAGTTCACCTTCGCAGGCAACGCGAAGCCGCGCATCCCGGAGATCGCTCCGAGCGTCTAAGCATCGGCTCAAAGGCCCCGCCGTTCCCGAAAGGGAAGGCGGGGCTTTTTGCGTTCTGCACCCGGATGGGTCTGAAAGCAGTGTTTCACTGTCGGTGAAATTGGTGTGATCCGGCACACAGGGGGTGTTGAATCGGTGCATGGCTTCCACCGATGCAGAGACCCTGGGCGAAAAACCCGAGACGCCCTTCCACGACCTGGACCACTACCTCGCGATTCCCAGGGTGGCGGGCCTGGCGTTGAGCCCGGACGGCAGCCGGCTGGTCACCACCGTGGCCACGCTGAACGCCAAAGGCACCGAATACGGCACGGCCCTGTGGGAACTGGATCCGGCGGGACAGAAACAGGCCCGCCGCATCACGCGCAGCGCCAAGGGCGAGGCCGGCGCCGTGTTCGCCGCCGGCGGCGAGCTGTACTTCAGCTCCGCGCGCCCGGACCCGGAGACCCCCGAAGCGGACCCCGTCAACGCCCTGTGGATGCTGCCCGCCGACGGCGGCGAGGCCCGCGTTGTGCTCACCCGGGCCGGTGGAGTCAGCGCGCTCCTGGCCGCGAAGGACACGGGCGCCCTTTTCGTCAACGCCGCCGTGCTGTCAGGATCCACGGATGAGGACGACGACGGGGAGCGCCGCAAGGCGCGCAAGGACAACAAGGTCGCCGCCATCCTGCACAGCGGCTATCCCGTGCGCTACTGGGATGCCGATCTGGGACCCGCCCAGCCGAGGCTCTTCGCCGTCGAACCCGGCGAGGAACAGGAGCCGGGCAGGCCCACAACCGTCGACGCCGCGGCGCCGCTGCAGCTCCGCAACCTGACGCCCGACGCCGGTGCCGGCCTCCGCGATGCGGAGTCGGTCGTCAGCCCGGACGGCAAGACCATCTACAGCAGCTTCGCGAAGCCGCTCGCCCGTGCGGATTCACGGTCCGTCCTCGTCGCGATCGACGTCGCCACCGGCACCCGCAAGGTGCTGCTGGACACCCAGGGAATGAGCTACTTTCCCGGGCCGGTGAGCCCAGACAACCGGACTCTTGTGGTGCTCAGCGAGTCGGACACCACGCCCGAAGCGGCCCCTCAGGTCAGGCTGCACCTGCTCGACGTCTCCAGCCCGGCAGCTGGAGCGGCAGGCGCAGCCGCGCTGACGCCGCTGGCGCATGACTGGGACCGCTGGGCGCGCCCCGCCGCCTGGCTGCCGGACGGATCGGCCCTGCTCGTCACCGCCGATGAGGACGGCGCCTCGCCGGTCTTCCGGATCAGCGTGGGCGGGCGCGACACAGCCGGCCGGGTCACCCGCCTGACCGCCGACACAGCCGCCTACACCGACGTCGTGGCGGCCCCGGACGGCCGCACTGCCTATGCGCTGCGCAGCTCCTACGAATTCCCTCCGGAAGCGGTGCGCATCGACCTTGCAGGCGGCGGCGCCGTCCGGCTCCCTGCCCCCGCTGAGCGCCCGCAGTACCAGGGCTCGCTGGAACGGGTGGAGACGACGGCGGCAGACGGCGCCCGCGTCCCGGCGTACCTGGCGCTGCCTGAGGGCGCCTCGGCCGGCAGCCCGGCGCCCCTGCTGCTCTGGATCCACGGCGGCCCGCTCGGTTCCTGGAACGCCTGGACGTGGCGCTGGAACCCCTGGCTGCTCGTGGCGCAGGGGTACGCTGTGCTGCTGCCGGACCCGGCGCTCTCCACCGGCTACGGCCAGGACTATATCCAGCGCGGCTGGGGCGCGTGGGGCAAGGCCCCGTTCACCGACCTGATGGCCATCACCGACGCCGTGGTGCAGCGGCCGGACATCGACGAGACCCGCACCGCCGCCATGGGCGGCTCCTTCGGCGGCTACATGGCCAACTGGGTGGCCGGCCAGACTGACCGGTTCAAGGCGATCGTCACCCACGCCAGCCTCTGGGCACTGGACCAGTTCGGCCCCACCACGGACGCCGCGCAATACTGGCTCAAGGAGATGACGGCCCAGATGGCGCTGGAGAACTCCCCGCACCTGCACGTGGAGAACATCAGCACCCCCATGCTCGTCATCCACGGCGACAAGGACTACCGCGTCCCGATCGGCGAGGGCCTGCGCCTCTGGTACGAGCTCCTCTCCAAGTCACGGCTCGCCGCCGACGAGAACGGCGACACCGAGCACCGGTTCCTCTACTTCCCGGACGAGAACCACTGGATCCTGCAGCCGCAGCACGCGAAGGTCTGGTACGGCGTCGTCGAGCACTTCCTCGCCCGGAACCTGCTGGACAAGGATCTGCCGGTGCCTGCCGAACTGGGGCTCTAGGCAGCCTGCCCCCGTAAGATTGGGCTGTGACTGAGACAATCCGCATCCGCCCTGCCCGCACGAGCGATGTCGGGGCGATCAAGACACTCGTTGCGCCGCTGGCGGACCAGCGGATCCTCATGGCGAAGGAAACTGTGGCCTACTACGAAAGCCTGCAGGAGTTCCGGATCGCCGAGTCGCCCGACGGCGAGGTGATCGGCTGCGGGGCCCTGCACGTTATGTGGGAAGACCTCGCCGAAGTCCGCACCCTCACGGCCTCGGACGCCTGGCGGGGAAAAGGCGTGGGCCACCTGCTGGTGGAGCGACTGCTGGAGGACGCCCGGGCGCTGGGGGTCTCCCGCGTGTTCTGCCTGACCTTCGAGGTGGACTTCTTCAAAAAGCACGGTTTCGAAGTCATGGCCGACCAGACCGCCGTCGACCCCGTCGTGTATTCGGAGTTGCTGCGCTCCCACGATGAGGGCGTTGCCGAGTTCCTCGACCTCGCCCGGGTGAAGCCCAACACGCTCGGCAACACCAGGATGATCAAAACCCTGTAAAAACGGGGCCCGGAGGGGCGCAAGGCGGGGTCTTCCCATCCATAAATTTGATGGATAAACTGATCCCGGTCCAGGGGGTGGACCACCCGACATCCGGAGGCAAGAAATTGCACGATCGCGTGACTTTTCCAGATTTCTCCGCATTCCAAATGACAATCGCCGGCGCGGCCGCACCACGCCACACCACGCATCCGCGCGCCCGGGAGGACTCTGCCGAGGGCCCCGCCCCGGGCCATCCGGGCCTCGAGTCCGGCCCCGGCCCGGCGCCCGGAACCGACCGGGGGCGGCTGAACGCGCCGCCGTTCTCCTGGCTGGGCAGCGACGCCTGGCCTAACTTCCCGCTGTGGGCGGATAAACCAAGCTGAGGCACCCTCGGATCCGGGGAAAGCGGCCGTCCGGCAGCACCCCGATTCCGCTCCCGAGGTTGTGAAACCGGAGCCTACCGCTGGCAGGGGCCCCGGTAGTAGGGTCTAACCAAGCAGCCAGGACACCATCCAGGGAGCACAGCCATGAAGAAGCTCATCAATGATCCCCGCGCCGTGGTCGACGAGTCAGTGGAGGGCTTCGGGCTTGCCCATGCCGACCTGGTGACCGTCTTTGCGGACCCCAAGTACATCGTGCGCAAGGACGCGCCGGTGGCAGGAAAAGTCGGGCTGGTCTCCGGCGGCGGCAGCGGGCACGAGCCCCTGCACGGCGGCTACGTCGGCCTGGGAATGCTCGACGCCGCGGTCCCGGGCGCCGTGTTCACCTCGCCAACACCCGACCAGATCCTTCCGGCGACCCTCGCCGTCAACTCCGGCGCCGGCGTCGTGCACATCGTGAAGAACTACACGGGCGACGTCCTCAACTTTGAGACGGCCGGCGAACTGGCCGAGGCGGAGGGGGTGCAGGTCCGCACGGTGCTGGTCAACGACGACGTCGCGGTCCAGGACTCCCTGTACACCGCCGGACGGCGCGGCGTGGGCGGAACAGTGCTGGTGGAAAAAATCGCCGGGGCCGCCGCCGAGCGCGGGGACAACCTCGACGCCGTCGCCGCCATCGGCGACCGGGTCAACCAAAACGTACGCAGCATGGGCGTCGCGCTGACGGCCTGCACCGTCCCGCATGCGGGGTCGCCCAGCTTTGTGCTGGAGGAAAACGAAATCGAGATCGGCATCGGCATCCACGGCGAGCCGGGCCGACACCGCATTCCGATGGAAAACGCCGACGGCATCACCGACCGCCTGCTCGAACCGGTCGTCAGCGACCTCGGCCTGGCGTCCGGGGACAAAGTGCTCCTGTTCGTCAACGGCATGGGCGGCACCCCGCAGAGCGAGCTCTACATCGTCTACCGCCGCGCCGCACAGCAGCTGGCCGCGCAGGGCATCACCGTGGCACGGTCACTGGTGGGCAACTACATCACCTCCCTCGAAATGCAGGGCTGTTCCATTACCGTCCTGCGCCTCGACGATGAGATGACGGCCCTCTGGGATGCACCCGTCCACACCCCGGCCCTCCGCTGGGGCGTCTGACCGTGGGGCTGGACGTCAACTGGGCTCTGCGGTGGCTGACCCTCTCAGCCGAGGCCATGGCGGAGCACCGGGAAGAACTCATCGAGCTGGACCGGCCAATCGGCGATTCGGACCACGGCGAAAACATGGACCGCGGCTTCAAAGCGGTGATGGTGAAGATTGCCGAGGCGCCACCGGAAACCGCCGGGGCGGCCCTGAAACTGACCGCCATGACCCTGATGTCCAAAGTCGGCGGGGCCGCCGGGCCGCTCTACGGCACGGCCTTCCTCCGGGCGGGCACGGCGCTGGGGGAGGCGTCCGACATCGACGCCGCCACCCTCGCCTCGGCATTCCAGGCCGCCAGGGACGGGATCGTGGCCCGCGGGAAGGCGGAATCAGGGGACAAGACGATGGTTGATGCCTGGACCCCGGCGGTTGACGCGGCCGCTGCCGCGGCCGGAAACAGTGATGTCCTCAAGGTCCTGGTGGCCGCGGCAGAGGCGGCAGAGGCCGGGGCCGTCTCCACCGACCCGATGCTCGCCCGCAAGGGACGCGCCAGCTATCTGGGGGAGCGCAGCATCGGCCACCGGGATCCGGGCGCGGTCTCCAGCGCACTGATCCTGCGCGCCGCCGTCGGGGCAGCCGAATGACCGTCAAGCTCGTCGTGGTCTCCCACAGCGAGAAGATTGCCGACGGCGCCGTCGAGCTTGCCGCCCAGATGGCGCCCGACGTGCTGATCCTCCCCGCCGGCGGCACCGACGACGGCCGGATCGGCACCAGCCTCGAGCGGGTCATGGCGGCGCTGGAGCAGGCCGGGGATGTCAACAGCGACGGCATCGTCGTCCTGACGGATCTGGGCTCGGCCGTGATGACAGCCGAGTCCGCGGTGGAATTCCTGGCGGATCCCTCCTCCGTGCTGCTGGCCGATGCGCCCCTGGTCGAAGGTCTTGTCGCGGCCGCCGTGGCTGCGCAGGCCGGAGCGGATTCCGCCGGCGTGAAGGAAGCGGCGGAGGCTGTCTACCGGCCCCCGGCGGCGGCGCAGCACGTTCACGAGCACCGGCCGCCGGAGGCGACTGGGGACTTTGAACTCATCAACCAGGCCGGCATGCACGCCCGTCCGGCCGCGAAGATTGCCGGCGGGCTGTCCGGCATGGACGCCGAGGTGACAGTGAACGGCGCAGACGGCGCATCGATGACGGAGCTCATGATGCTCGGCGCGGCCAGGGGAACGGTGCTGCATATCGAAGCCAGCGGCCCGGATGCGGGCAAAGCCGTGGACTATCTGCGCGGACTGATCACGGCGGGCTTCGGCGAACCCTAGTCCTCTGGCCTCAGGCCGCACCGGCCGCGGTCAGGTCCGGTGCTGCCATGGCGTGCCGGGGTCCGCGCCAGGCGATCCACCCGCCGGCAACTGCCACCAGCAGGGCCCCGGCCGCCTGGGCCGGCAGGCTGCTCCCCGTCGTCGCCTGCCCCAGGACAACGCCCAGGACATAAAACACGACGGCGCCGGCCGCCCAGAGCGCCCCGGCCCAGCGCGGAAGTACGTGCGAACGCCACACCGCGACCCCCAGCAGGAGGTTGCCGAGGTACGCGAGCAGGAGGCCAGCCAGGAACGCCCCTGTCATGGACCCCGGAAATTCCAGCTGCATCACCTCCTGGTTTCCGGCCAGGTAGGCCTTTCCGATGGCGGGGGTGGCAAAGGTGGAGATCACGGCCGGCACCAGCAGCAGGGCCGTGCCGGCGGCCGCGGTGACCATTGCCGCCAGCGCCAGGCCTCCCACCCGGCTGGTCGCCAGGCAGCAGCCCAGTGCGAAGAGCCCGAAGATGGCCAGGATCGTGCCCAGGGTACTGCCGAGCAGGTGGCCGAACTGGTAGGAGTCGGAGCTGACAAACCGCGCCCAGGCGTCCGGATCCTTCCACTGGTCCGGCTGCGGCTCCAGCGTGGACCAGGCAGTGAGAAGCCACGAGACCGGCAGTGCCCACAGCCCGGCCCGGATCCAGCGGTTGATGTTCTGCGGGTTCACTGTTCGTCCACCTTTCTCAACGCGGCTTAGACAGCCCGGAGGCCGTCCGCGTCCAGTAGCACTCCGGCTGAGATGAACCGGCCGCACTGCTCGCCGTACGGATACGCAACCCGCGGCGTGAACGTCAGGGTCCGGACCGGCAGGGGGAGGCCGCTGGTGTCGGTGCCGCCCACGCTGGCCTCGATGGGGGATTCCGTGAGCCGTTCCAGCATGAGCATCCCCGTCAGGGTGCCGTCGGGTGAGGATGTTGCGGAACAGGGGCGGTCGTTGCCGTCTGGTCCCGGTTCGCAGCCCTGGTCCACAGTGGTGCTCCCCGGGTACAGCTCCAGGTCAGCCTCCGTGCAGCGCCCGTCCTGGCAGGCTTTGAGCCGCAGTGTTTTCACCGATTCGGTGTACTCCCGGGCCACCGTCAGCGCCACCACCGGTGCCGGGGCGATTGCCGGGCACACCGCCTGGGGCTGGCAGCCGGTGGCCAGCAGTGCGGTGCAACCGAGGCCCACAAGTGTAGCGAGCGTGCGCATGTTTCAGCGTAGTTCCGGCGGCCCGCCCGGGCTAGGGTCCGGAGTCCTGAGCGGTCAGGCGGGCAGCCGGAAACCCGCGGGATGCAGCTCGGCCAGTCCGTCGCTCAGCAGCCCGGCCAGCGCGCGTTCCAGTTGTTCCGGTGCGCTGCTGAGCCGGTGCAGGGCGGCCAGCGGGATGCCGATCCCGGAGGGTTCGAAGCCAAGGTCCGCCGGGGCCCGGTGGAACAGTTCCGCCGCCACCGGTGACTCGGCAACGCGGAGGACCGCCATTACCGCCCCCCGCACCTGGCGGTCCGTGCCGTGCCACGACTGCCCCTTCGGAGTGTAGGTCGGCGGCGGCTCGCCGGCCGCGAGCCAGGCGCAGGAGCCGCTGACCGGGCATTCCCCGCACTTCGGCGACCGCGCCGTACACACCAGCGCCCCCAGCTCCATCACGGAGGCGTTCCACCGGACGGAGGGGCCGGCGTCGTCGGGCAGTGCCTGCGCGGCAAGCCGCATCTCCGCGGCGGTCAGCGCCGGCGACGGCAGGGCCGCGCCGGAAAACAAGCGGGCGTGCACGCGGCGGATGTTGGTGTCCACCACGGTTTCGCGGCGGCCGAAGGCGAAGGCGGCGACGGCCGCCGCTGTGTAGCTGCCCACTCCGGGCAGCTCCAGGAGTTCCGGGTACGTGCCGGGGACGTTTCCGCCGTGGCTGGCGCCGATGGCGACGGCGGCCGCGTGCAGCCGCAGGGCCCGCCGCGGGTAGCCCAGCCGTCCCCAGGCCCGGACCGCCTCGCCGGCGGGCTCCCGGGCCAGATCGGCGGGCGCGGGCCAGCGCCGCAGCCAGTCCTCCCAGACCGGCAGCACGCGCACCACCGGCGTCTGCTGCAGCATGATCTCGCTGACCAGCACGCCCCACGGCGTGCATTCAGGCGCCCGCCACGGCAGGTCCCGGGCGTTGGCCCCGAACCAGGTGTCGAGGGTCTCATGGAGGGCGGCCAGCGGAACGGCCGCAGGAACGTCGACCGGGCGCGCGGCGGCAGGGGCGGTGAGGGAATCGGCTAGAGCTTTGATGGATTCAGCGTAATAGATGAGGGCCACAGTCCGCCTGCGGCGTGGGAGGGCCCCATACCCGGCGCGGTTCTCTAGCCTAGAAGGATGGGCAGGCACGACAACTCAGGAACTCACGGTTCCCGCCCGGGGGCTTCCGGCAGCGGAGCATCCTCGGGCCGACCCGCGGAACGCAACACCGCAGGGAAATCCGTACCCAAGCCTGCCCCCAAGCCGGCGCGCAAACCCGCCAGCAAGCCTGCGCGCCAGCCCGCCGGCAAAGCTGCCCGGAAACCGGTCGGCCCGGTTTACCGCCGCCGCCGGCTGTTCGTCGGCGCCGCCCTCCTGCTCGTGATCGCCGTGACCTTCGGCGGTTTCGCCGCCGTCTCCACCGTCCTCACCGGCGGGCAGTCCAACGCCGGCGCGGGAGCGACCCCCACGGACCAGGAGACAGAGCCGGCCGCCGGCCCGGAAGCCACAGCTTCCCCTTCGGCTACCCCGACCGGCAACGGCTGCGAGCAGAACCTCGTGACCGTTACGGCCGCCACGGACAAGGCTGCCTACGCGGCGGGCGAGAACCCGCTGCTCACCCTCAAGGTGACGAACGGCAACAAGGTGCCGTGTGAGATCAATATCGGGACGTCGCAGATGGAATTCCTGATCACCAGCGGCTCGGACCGGATCTTTTCGTCCACTGACTGCCAGACCGACTCCACCGAGCTCGTGAAGACCATCGCGCCGGGGCAAAGCGAGACGGCGAACTTCCCCTGGCAGCGCAACCGCACCGTCCAGGGCTGCGCGCCGATCGAGGCCAAACCGGGGGCGGGCGGCGCGTATTACGTCTTCACCGCGCGGCTGGCGAACAAGACGAGTCCCAAAGCCGTGTTCCAGCTCAACTAATCCCGCCGGCCAATCCCCTCAGGCCAATCCCCTCAGACCAATCCCCTCATCTATCCCCATCGACTGCTCCGTAGGCGCCGTTTTGAGGTCCCAAAAGGGCAGTTGCGGAGCAACCGACGGGGGTCAGAGGAAGCGGTCCAGCAGGCTGGCCTCGGCCATCCGGCTCAGGCCCTCACGGACGGTCCGGGCGCGCTGGTCGCCGATGCCGTCCACGGTCATGAGGTCATCGATCGTTGCCGCCATCAGGAACTGCAGACCGCCGAAGTGGTCCACCAGGCGGTCCGCGACAGCCTTCGGCACGGCCTTCAGCCCGGACAGCAGCCGGTAGCCGCGCGGCTGGACGACGGCGTCAAGGTTGGCCTCGCCGCCGGCGAAGCCGACGATCCCGGCGATCTTGCCCAGATCGATCAGCTCGGTGGGGCCGAGGTTGACGAGTGCCTTCACGGCCTTGTCAATGTCGTCGGCAGACGCGTCGGGACCCGAGTAGTCGCGGATGATGACGTCGCTGCCGGGACCGCGGCCCACGGTCAGTTCGTCCAGCTGGAGGGAGAGCAGCCGCCCGTCCTCGCCCAGTTCGAGCACGTACTGCGAGATTTCCTCGGAAATCCGGCGGACCATCTCCTGGCGCTGCAGGGTGACGGCGACGTCGCGGACCGTCACCATGGCCTCGATTTCCAGGGCCGAGAGGGAACTCGTCACCTGGTCCAAGCGCGAACGGTAGCGTTCCAGGGTGGCCAGGGCCTGGTTGGCGCGGGCCAGGACCTTCTCGGAGCCCTCCAGGACGTGCCGCAGGCCGTTCACGTAGAGGGCGATGATCTGCATGGACTGGCTGACCGAGATGACCGGAACGCCCGTCTGGATGGCGACACGCTCCGCGGTCCGGTGCCGGGTGCCGGACTCCTGGGTCTCGATGCTGGAGTCGGGAACCAGCTGGACGGCCGCGCGCAGGATGTTGCTGGCGTCCTTGTCGCAGATGATGGCGCCGTCCATTTTGGCCAGTTCCCGAAGCCGGGTGGGGGAGAAATCGATGCCGATGTCGAAGCCGCCGGAACAGATGGATTCGATGGTCCGGTCGATGCCCAGGACAATCAGGGCGCCGGTCCGTCCGCGGAGGATGCGCTCCAGGCCGTCGCGGAGGGCGGTGCCCGGTGCCACCCGGCCCAGGGTCGCCTTGAGTGAATCTTCAGGGCTCCGAGCCATAGACGTTCCCTTCAAAGGTGCGGGCCGCAGCCCGCAAGTGCGCCGGTTTCCAGTGATTGCCGGCCGGATCAAAAGTACTCGGTTCCCTGCTCTCCCTATAGTAGAGGTAAAGCGGGCCAACTTCCGCACGGACAAGCCCCAAAGTGGTCCATTGCGATGTCCGCGGGAGCGCCTCCGGAACGGCCCTGGGGGCGGACGCCCGGGCGCGCACTTTCGAAGAAATGCCGTCGCGCTTCGCGCCGGCATTTCTCCCGCTTCGCGGCGGCGGCGCGGGCTGCGATAAACTGGGGTTCTTGGGTGTTCCGTCGGCTACCCGTCGCCGCGCCCCTTGAATCCCATACAGCAATCCTCCACAGCAGTCCCGCACAGCCACCACGCAGAACAACCCGCGTTCCCACCGGGCCAGCCGGATTCCCGCAAACCCGGGAGCGCAACCATTCAACGCCGCAGCGAAAGTAGCACCGTGTCCCAAGACGTCCTTAGCCCCGCCCGAGTCCAGGAGATTCACAAGCAGGCGGCCCGGCGTCGGACTTTCGCGGTCATTTCACACCCCGACGCCGGCAAGTCAACGCTGACCGAGGCGCTCGCGCTGCACGCGAAGGTGATCGGCACGGCCGGTGCCTCCAGCGGCAAGGCCAACCGCAAGGACACGGTCTCGGACTGGATGCAGATGGAAAAGGACCGCGGCATCTCGATCAGCTCCGCAGCCCTGCAGTTCGGCTACCGGGACACCGTGATCAACCTGCTGGACACCCCCGGCCACGCGGACTTCTCCGAGGACACCTACCGTGTGCTGGCCGCCGTCGACTGCGCCGTGATGCTCGTCGACGCCGCCAAGGGCCTGGAAACCCAGACCATGAAACTCTTTGAGGTCTGCAAGCAGCGCAACCTGCCCATCATCACCGTGATCAACAAATGGGACCGGCCCGGCCTGGACGCACTCGCCCTCATGGACGAGATCACCGAGCGCACCGGCCTGCAGCCGATGCCGCTGACCTGGGCCGTCGGCATCTCCGGTGACTTCCGCGGCGTCTGGGACCTGCGCAATGACCGCTTCGCGCAGTTCAAGCGCAACAACGCCGGCGCCAACATTGCCCTTACCGAGTACTTCACCCCGGAGCAGGCCGCGGCCAGTCAGGGCGACGACTGGTCCAACGCCGTCGACGAGGCCGGGCTGGTCATCGAGTCCAACCTTGAGTTCGACGTCGACGCCTTCCACGCCGGCAAGGCGACGCCGATCCTCTTCAGCTCCGCCGCCCTGAACTTCGGCGTGAAGGAGATCCTCGACGCCCTCGTGGACTTCGCCCCGCCGGCCGCCCCGCGGCCCGACGTCGACGGCGCCGCCCGGCCCGTCGATGCGCCCTTCTCAGGCTTCGTCTTCAAGGTCCAGGCCGGCATGAACAAGGCACACCGCGACCACGTCGCCTTCATCCGCGTCTGCTCCGGCGTCTTCGAACGCGGCATGGTGGTGACCCAGGGCCGGACCGGCAAGTCCTTCGCGACCAAGTACGCCCAGCAGGTCTTCGGGCGGGAACGCGAAGTCATTGATGAGGCCTTCCCCGGGGACGTAGTGGGACTGGTCAACGCCTCCTCGCTGCGGGTGGGCGACAGCCTCTTCCTTGAGGAGCCGGTGGAGTTCCCCGCCATCCCGCTGTTCGCGCCGGAGCATTTCCAGGTGGCACGCTCCAAGGACCCCAGCAGGTTCAAGCAGTTCCGCCGCGGCATCGAGCAGCTCGAGCACGAGGGCGTTATCCAGGTGCTCCGTTCGGACGTCCGCGGCGACCAGGCCCCGGTGCTGGCCGCCGTCGGCCCCATGCAGTTCGAAGTGGTGGAGGACCGCATGGCCCACGACTTCAGCGCGCCGATGCGGCTGGAACGCCTGCCGTATTCCATCGCAAGGATCTCGACGGTGGACGCCATGCCCGCGCTGGCCAATGTGCCCGGCGCCGAGGTGCTGCTTCGCTCCGACGGCGAATACCTCGCGTTGTTCAATGATGTGTGGGCCCTGCGCCGGATCGAGAAGAACCACCCCGACCTGACGCTGCTGCCGATCGGCACCCACAACCCCGCCAAATAGGCGGCCTCCGCCCGCGGGCGGGCGGAAAAAATGGTGGCCCGCAGGTCTTCCCGAATCAGGAAACCGCGGTATCATAAGTAACCTTGCTAATTATGCGGGCGCCGGATCTTCTCGTATGCCGGTATTGGATTGATCCGCCGGCGCCATCGGCGGACCCCGCTTTAAGGGACAACGAACACCACTTGACAGAGCTCATTTCACAGCCGGCCCGTGCCACGCCGGTCACCCCGAAGCAGCGCATGGAACCCGGCTACCTGCTGAGCGGCCGGTACCGGATCGCGGACCTTATTGGCCGGGGCAGCCAGTCCACCGTGTTCCGGGCCTACGACGAACTCCTGCAGCGCGAGGTTGCGGTCAAGCTCTTCCGCAACGACGCTGACGATCTGGAGCAAACCCGCCGGCAGGGTGAGGAAATCCGCATCCTGGCCGGAATGAGCCACCACGCCCTCGTGACGCTCTTCGACGCGGGTGCCGACCTGAGCGACCCGGCCGACCGGCTCACATACCTTGTGATGGAACTGGTCCGCGGCCAGGACCTGCGCCACCGCGGTGCCCAGGGACCGCTCTCGGCGGCGCACATGGCCCACATCGGCTATGACCTGGCGGACGGCCTCTCCTACATCCACCACCACGGCATCGTGCACCGGGACGTCAAACCCGCGAACATCCTGCTCGTGGACTACAGCAACGACGACCGGCGCCCGCGGGCCAGGCTCACCGATTTCGGCGTCGCCGTCATCACCGGCAACGGCCGGGCGCCGGATGAGGGCGGGACCTCCGGGACACCGGCCTACCTCAGCCCCGAGCAGGCCGCCGGCGAACCGGTAGGCCCGCTCAGCGACGTGTATTCCCTCGGCCTGGTGCTGCTCGAGGGGCTGACCGGAAAGATGGCATACCCCGGTGCGCCCATCCAGTCCGCCGTCGCGCGGCTGCTCAACGACCCGCAGATCCCCGAGGAACTCGCCCCCATGTGGGTTGCGCTGCTGTCCTCCATGCTGGCCCGCGACCCGGCGCAGCGCCCGCCGGCCCGGGAAGTGTCGCTGGCCCTGCGCCAGGAAGTCATCAACAGCGCCGCCCGCCACCGCATGGACCCGGCTCCGGCGACCACGGACGAGGAAGGCCGGATGCGCGCGGTCGAGCGCTACCGGATCCTTGACACCCCGGCGGACGGCGCCTTCGACCGGATCGTGGGCCTCGCCGCGCGGATGTTCTCTGTGCCCGTGGCGATCGTCAGCGTGGTGGACCATGACCGGATCTGGTTCAAGGCCCACCACGGCACCGAGGTCACGCAGATCGGCCGCGACCCGGGGCTGTGCGCCTCCGCCATCCTGCAGGACGAGGCGTGGATTATTGAGGACGCTGCCAGGGATCCCCGGACCCTGGCCAACCCGCTGGTGGCGGGCGAGTTCGGCCTGCAGTTTTATGCAGGGGTCCCGCTGCGCACCCCGGACGGCTACAACCTGGGCACGTTCTGCATCCTGGACCGGGAACCGCGGGAGTTCAGCGCCGAGGACACCCGGGCGCTGCAGGACCTGGCCGCGATCGTGATGAACGACCTTGAGCTGCGGCTGCAAAGCCGGGACGCGATCACCCTTCAGGAATAGGCGACGGCGCGGCGCCGTCGTCGCCGGTTAACGCCTGCTCCGCTAACGCCTCCGCTAACGCCTGCCGGCGTGCAACGCCAGCTCCAGTTCGAACCGCGCCTTCGGGTCCTCCAGCGTGTCCCCGAACAGCTCGCGCAGCTGCGCCGCCCGGTAGCCCACGGTCTGCGGGTGGATGCCCAGCTCTGCCGCCACCGGGGCACGCTGGCCCCAGTGCCGCAGCCAGGACAGCAGCGTCTCCGCGAGCCGCTCGCGCTGGGCCGGCCGCAGCCCCTCCAGCGGCGCCAGCCGGCGGTTGGCCAGTTCCGCGATGGCAGAGGGCTCCGCCCCGAGAATCACCTCGGCCAGGTGCTCGTCGGCCCAGATCGGCGGGTCCTCGGGGCCGTCCCGTGGCGGCAGCACCGAGGCCGCCAGCACTGCCAGGCGCAGCGAATCCGGAACCTTCTCCCAGCCCCCGGCCGGGCCGACAGCCGCCCCGCGTCCGCGCAGAGCCTTGTCCAGGTCTGCCCGCGCGGCCTGGGACTGCCGTGCCGGAACCAGGGCGACGGCGTCGGTTTCGCGCTCGATAACCAGGGTTCCAGGCCCCAGCCGGATCCGCAGCCCGGCGGACCGGTCCACCGGAAGGGTCACCACCACCATCCGCTGTGGCAGCGACCAGTCCGCCATGGCGGCCGTCTGGCGCAGGGCCGCCTCGTCGGCCTGCCCCAGCAGGAGCAGGTCGAGCAGCTCGGTTCGCCTGCGGTCCACCGCGCCGGCCCGTTCGGACTGTTCAAAGGCATACGCCTCGGCGCTGACCGCCGACAGCTCGTCGATGTAGGCCAGGATCGATTCGCCCAGGTCCACCACCACGGTCTGGCCAAGGTGGTGCTCCACGGACACCCGGGACATCTCGCGGAAGGTCACGCGGGCGCCCATCCGGTAGGCGCTCAGCAGCGCATCCATGCTCCGGCCCTGGCGGAATTCGCCGCTACCCAGGCCTGCCACGAGTTGCCTGCTCTCCTCCGAAAGGGCGGGCAGCCGGGTTCCCGGGAGCTGCAGGAAGCGCTCCAGCGCGGCGGCCACACCCCGGCGCAGGCCCCGCCCGAAGCGGCCTTCGATCGGCCGGGCGTAGGCCGGCACGAGCTGCGGCACGGCGTCGATGATGGCCTCGACAATGCCCGGCATCATCGGCCGGAGCACGTCGCTGACCTCGCGCGGCAGGGCGAGCCACGGAGGATCGTAGGCGGGGGAGGTCGGGGAAGCGTTCATGAGCCTGGTTCCAAAGTTGTTGCGGGGAGATAGTTTCTTCACGTCGATCGTATGCCTTGGGTGAAGAACTATGACCCTCTCTGACATAAGATTGATGAATGATCCGGCTCCGTAAGCTGGCGCGCGCCGCATCTCTACTGACCACCCCACTAGCTCCAGAAGACATTCTGTCGCTGTTCAATCCTGTGTTTTCCGCCCGCCAGTTGCGCGGCGTGGTCACCCGGGTGGTTCCAGAAACGGCCGATTCCGCCACCATTTTCTTCCGTCCCGGCCGCGGCTGGCAAGCACACCTTGCCGGCCAGTGGGCCCGTATAGGCGTCGAGCTCGACGGTGTCCGCCACTGGCGGTCCTACTCGCTCAGCGCCCCCGCCGGGCAGGACCCGGCCATCACCGTCAGTGACATGGGGGCCGTCTCCGGGACGCTCGTGCGCAACACCAGGCCGGGCGATGTGCTCTTCCTGGCGCCGCCGCAGGGCGACTTCGTCCTTCCGGAGCACCCGCGGCCCCTGCTGATGCTCACCGCAGGGAGCGGCATCACTCCGGTCATGTCGATGATCCGCACGCTCGTCCCGCACCGCCCGGATTCCGACGTCGTCCTCATCCACACGGCGCGGACCCCCGCGGACGCCATCTTCCGCGAGGAACTGGCCGAACTTGCGGACCAGTTTCCCAACTTCCGCGTCGTCCACTGGTTCACCGGCGAACGCGGGCGGATCGACTTCAGCTCCGTTGCCGGGCTGGAAGAGCTTTGCCCGGACTGGCGCCAGCGCGCTGCGTACGCCTGCGGCCCGGAAAGCTTCCTCGACGACGCCGAGGCCCTGTGGGAGGCGGAGACCGCAACCGCCGAGCCCGCCTCGGAGGCCACCCTCACCATCGAACGCTTCAGCACCAAGCTGGCCGGCGGCGAAGGGCACGACGGCGGCCTGGTCACCTTTGAAGCGTCGGACCGCGAAGTCGAAGCTGACGGCGACACCCCGCTGCTCGACGTCGGCGAGGACGCCGGCGTCCTGATGCCCAGCGGTTGCCGGATGGGCATCTGCCACAGCTGTCTTATCCCCCTCCGGGCCGGCCAGGTTCGTGACCTGCGCACGGACGAAGTCCATGGCGAGCCCGGCCAACTAATCCAGACGTGTGTTTCGGCAGCCGCCGGACCCGTTAACCTCGACCTCTGAGGAGTACCAGCATGACGATTGTTTCCGACAAGCCTGACCTTTCCGAGGACGCTCCCCAAGGCGCAAATGACTCTGCCAAGGCGACCGCTGCCGTGAAGACGCGGCGCGGCGCCCTCGCCGAGACCGGCAGCCCGACCGTCCGGCCGCCGGCCGCGGCGCATCTCTCCGACGAGCAGATCGCCGAGCTGGGCCGTGAGCTCGACGCCATCAAGGACGACATCCTCGCCAAGCGCGGGGCCAGCGACGCCGCCTATATCCGCCGCATGATCAAGATCCAGCGCGGACTGGAGATTTCCGGCCGCGCCACGCTGCTTGTCAGCAAGCACAAGGCGGCCTGGGTTGCCGGGACCACCTTGCTCAGCTTCGCGAAGATCCTCGAAAACATGGAGCTCGGACACAACATCCTGCACGGCCAGTGGGACTGGATGCGGGACCCGGACATCCACTCCACCACCTGGGAATGGGACTTCGTCACCCCGGCGCGCGCCTGGCAGCACACCCACAACGATCTGCACCACCGCTGGACCAACGTCGTGGGCAAGGACAACGACGTCGGATACAACCTGCTGCGGATGGACGCGGACCAGGAGTGGAAGCCGTTCAACCTGGGCAACCCGCTTTACAACGCCCTGTTGGCCCCGGTCTTCGAATGGGGCATCGCGATCTACGATCTCGAGCTGAACGACTACAAGGAGGGCAACAAGTCCAAGGAAGCCCTGGTCAAGGACCTCAAGGCCCTTGGCCGCAAGGCCCTCACCCAGTTCACCAAGGACTACGCCGCCACCCCCGCCGTCGCCATGCTCACCGGCTCCGGCAAGCAGGCGCTGTACGGCACGCTGACCGCGAATGCCGTCCGCAATGTCTGGGCGCACGCGGTGATCTTCTGCGGACACTTCCCCGAGGGCACGGACACGTTCACCGAGGAAATGGTGGAAGGCGAGACCCGCGGGGACTGGTACGTGCGCCAGATGATCGGTTCCGCCAACATCTCCGGTTCGAAGTTCATGCACCTGATGACCGGCAACCTGTCGCACCAGATCGAGCACCACCTCTTCCCGGACATTCCGTCCAACCGCTATGCCGAGGTGGCGCCGAAGGTGCAGGAGATCTGCAAGCGTTACGGCCTGCCGTACACCACCGGCCCGATCTGGAAGCAGGTCGGTTCCACCTGGGCCAAGGTCTTCAAGCTGGCACTGCCGCCCAAAAAGGCCTAAGCGCCGGGGCCCAAACTAGTTTTGGATGATTGACGACAGGGGCGTCTGCCATCGCGGCAGGCGCCCCTGTTGCGTGCCCGGGCGGGAACGCCGTGCCGAGGTTCGGGGCCGTGTCGGAGTAGATCGACGACGGGAACGACAGGTGAATTGTTGCTCCGGGGTGACCGGGGCGATGTGCCGCTTGGTACTATCGGCCTAGATGGGCACACCCGGCGCGGTGCGTGGTGTCGTTGAAGGTCGATGGGGCCAGGTCGCGGGCAGCAATCCGGGCGTGTCCTGAGAGGTTCGGCTGTCAGCGCTTCCTGAGAGGACGTCATGACCGACACGACGCCGCCCGCGGCTCCCCGGGGTGTAACCGCTGAACATGCCCGGCTGGCTGAGGCCACGGGAGCGGCGGAGGATGTCCTGTCCGAGGCGAATCCTTGGTACGAGTGGGGGCCGTATCTGTCGGAGCGGGCCTGGGGCACGGTTCGGGAGGACTACAGCGACAGTGGTGACGCGTGGGGGTATTTTCCGCATGATCATGCCCGGTCCCGCGCGTTCCGGTGGAACGAAGACGGCATGGCAGGGCTGTCCGATATTCACCATGACCTGTGTCTGGGGCTGGCGCTGTGGAACGGGGCCGATCCGATCCTGAAGGAGCGGATGTTCGGGCTGACTGGCCCGCAGGGCAATCACGGCGAGGACGTCAAGGAGTACTGGTGGTACCCGGATGCGTTGCCCAGCCATGCGTGGCTGCGGTGGAAGTATCACTACCCGCAGGCAGCGTTTCCGTATCAGCAGTTGATCGAGGAGAACGCCCGACGGTCCCGGGACGAACCCGAGTTCGAGTTGCTGGATACCGGCGTCTTCGACGGCGGCCGCTACTGGTCCGTTGATGTCGCGTACGCCAAGGCTTCACCGACCGAGGTCCTGGCCCGGATCACCATCGAAAACCATTCGTCCGAGGAATCGGTGCTTTCGGTGTTGCCTACCCTGTGGTTCCGCAACACGTGGCGGGTTTCGGGCGACGAGGCGCCGTCGTTGTTGCTGGACGGGGACGGGGTCGCCGTCGAGCACCCGCGGCTGTCCGGATACCGGCTCGATGCCGCTCCCACCAGGGAGGGCGTCCGGCCGCAGGCGTTGTTTTGCGACAACGAGACGAACAAGGGCCGGCTGTTCGGGGCGCCTCCAATCACCGCCTACCCGAAGGACGGCATCAACGATCACGTGGTCTCCGGCGCGGAGACCGTGAATCCGCAGCATGAGGGCACAAAGGCAGCCTGGTGGTATCAGGTGAGCGTGCCGGGCGGAGGGAAGGTCGAGCTGCGGCTGCGGCTGCACCGGCCCGTCCCGGACCAGACCCCAACCCCCGCCGGCTGGTCCGGCTCCTATTTCGACGACGTCATGAGGGACCGGGAGCGGGAAGCGGACGAGTTCTACGCGGCGATCGCCCCTGCCGGGACCGGCGCCGGGGCGATGCAGGTGATGCGCCAGGCCTGCGCGGGGTTGGTCTGGAGCAAGCAGATGTACCCGTATCGGGTCAACCGCTGGTTGGATGGCGACCCCACCGAGCCGGCGCCGCCGGCCGGGCATCGTAACGGCCGGAACACGGGGTGGCGGCACGTGGACTCGTTCGACGTGCTTGCCATGCCCGACCCGTGGGAGTATCCGTGGTTCGCGGCCTGGGATCTGGCGTTTCACGCCGTCACCTGGGCGCACCTGGATCCCGCGTTCGCCAAATACCAGCTGATGGTGCTCCTTCGGGAGTGGTTCCAGCACCCGAACGGTGCGCTCCCGTCGTATGAGTGGAGCTTCGACGATGTCAATCCGCCCGTCCATGCGCTGGCCGCCATCCGGGTGTTCGTCATCGACGGCGGCACCGACCTAAAATTCCTGAAACGGGTGTTCAACAAGCTGCTGCTGAATTTCACCTGGTGGCTCAACCGGCAGGATCCGGACGGGAACAACCTGTTCGGCGGCGGCTTTTTGGGGTTGGACAACATCAGCCCGGTCGACCGCTCCCACCTGCCGCCCGGCTTCAAGCTGGACCAGGCCGACGGTACAGCGTGGATGGCGTACTACTCCGTGGCCATGCTCACCCTGGCCACCAAACTCGCCGAACATGACGACGTCTATGACGACATGGTGGTGAAATTCCTGGAACAGACCGTACTGATCATGGACGCGCTGGAGGATTCAGGCTGCTATGACGTTGAGGACGGCTTCTTCTACGACCGGCTCACCGACCCTTCCGGGACCAGTGTCCCGATCAAGGTGCAGACCCTCGTCGGGTTGATCCCGGCGCTGCCCGCGGTCGCGCTCCCCACCCAGGACACGGACCGGAACCGCCGGCTGCGGAAACGGTTCGCCCTCCGGCTGGAACAGACCGACCGGCACGCGATCCTCGACTGGCAGGTCCGCGGCACCGGGAACTCCCGGCGGACGCTGCTGTCGGTCCTCCCGATGGACAAGCTCGTCCGGCTGTTCGGCACCCTGTTCGACGAGGAGGCGTTCCTGTCTCCCCATGGTCTGCGATCGCTGTCCAAGCGGCACAACACGCCCTACACGGTTCCGGGGCTGCCCACCGCTGCAATCCAGTACGAACCAGCCGAATCGCGGACCGCCATGTACGGCGGCAATTCCAACTGGCGAGGACCGGTGTGGTTGCCGGTCAACTACCTCACCATCCGGGCCCTGCTGCAGTACGACCAGTTCTTCGGTCCCGACTTCACCGTCGAATACCCCACCCGCTCCGGTCACCACCTGACCCTGCGGGAGATTGCCGGTGACCTCGCCGACCGGCTGGTGAGCGTTTGGCTCCCCGGGCCGGACGGACGCAGACCGGTCTACGGCGGCGTCGACCTGCTGCAGAGCGATCCGGCGTGGAAGGACAACCTTCTGTTCTACGAGTACTTCCACGGCGACAACGGGGCCGGACTCGGCTCCATGCACCAGACGGGGTGGACCGCGCTGGTCGCGGAGCTCATCCTCGATCCACCCCGCCACAGCTACCGGATGGTGTTCCAGGACAACCCGGACCCAAGCACCACGGCAGAACCGCCGGAGACGGGGCCGGAAACCCATGTCCAACGAGACTAAGGGCCCGGCCCGTGTCCGGAGAGCCAGGATCGGCGAGGGAGCTGTAATGGACGAGATGGCAGCGGCGCCCCAATTCCCGGGCTTGTTGCCACCGGTGGCCCACCCGTTTATCTACGAGATCAACACCTGGGCATGGCTCGAATCAATCAGCGTGGAAGAAGACAAACCAATAGGTCTGGGCTCCCTCCCGCAACGCTACTGGGATGAAATTGCCGGTCTGGGTTTCGACGCGGTCTGGTTGATGGGGGTCTGGCGTCGCAGCCCCGCCGGAATCGGGATCGCCCTGGCAAATCCCGCCCTGCGTTCCGATTTCCAGGCCGCTCTTCCCGATTGGCGTGCCGAGGATGTCGTCGGATCGCCGTACTGCGTCAGGGAGTATGTCGTCGATGAACGCCTGGGTGGCCCCGCCGGGCTTTCCGCCGCCCGGGAGGCGCTGGCGGTCAGGGGTGTCCGGTTGATCCTGGACTATGTGCCCAACCATGTTGCACCGGATCATCCGTGGACCACTGGGACACCCGAGCTCTTCGTCCAGGGGACAGCCGCGGACCGGGACCTGGATCCGACGTCCTTCGTCGAGGTAGGCGGCCGGGTGCTCGCCAACGGGCGGGACCCCTACTTCCCGGCGTGGCCGGACGTCGTCCAGCTCAACGCCTTCAGCCCCGCCCTGCGATCGGCGGCGGTGGAGACGATGAGATCGATCGCCGATCAATGCGACGGGGTGCGTTGCGACATGGCGATGCTGGTCATGAACGACGTTTTCGCCCGCACCTGGGGTGCCCGGGTTGGTCCGGCACCTGGCGCTGAGTACTGGCCAACGGTGATCACGGCCGTACGTGAAACCCACCCCGGGTTCGTATTCCTCGCCGAAGCCTATTGGGATCTTGAGTGGTCCCTCATGCAGCAGGGCTTCGACTACTGCTACGACAAGCGTCTGTATGACCGCCTTCTCGGCGGGAGTGCCGACGAGGTGCGGCTACACCTGCTGGCAGAGCGCACGTATCAGAACGCCCTTGTCCGGTTCGTGGAGAATCATGACGAGCCACGGGCCGCCGCTGCGTTCGGAGCCGGCCGTACACAGGCGGCGGCGGTGGCGGCACTTACCCAGACCGGGGCACGGCTCATTCACCACGGCCAGTTGCTGGGGTGGAAGGTACGCCTTCCGGTGTTCCTGGGTCGTTTCCCCACCGAGCCGGTTGATGGCCAGCTCGCGGCCTTCTACCGCCGGCTCTTGGCGGCTGTCGCCGGCCCGACCTTTCGCGACGGGTACTGGCAACTGTGTGAGCGGTCCGGGTGGCCGGGCGACGACAGCTTCGAAAACCTCGTCGCCTGGAGCTGGGACGGCGCCACCCGGTGGCTGATCGTCGTTAATCTGAGCGATGCGCCCGCAGCAGGTCACGTGAGAGCACCGTGGCCGGACCTGCGTGGTCACCGGTGGCAGCTGACCGACCCGACCCGAAACATGAGTTTCGACCGCGCCGGCGGCGATCTCGTCGACGGGTTGTTCGTCGGACTTGGCGCATGGCAATGGCATTTGCTCCGACTCGACCGATCGCCAGAACGCGCTGACCACGGCTGACGCGGCGGCCGGGCGACCGTCGTCGTGCCGCCTGGCGGGACCGTCGACGGAGGGCGCTCAGGGTTTGCTGGCTGCCCCCAGGACGTGGGCGAGCCGCGGATTGCCGGGGAGGGCTGAGAAGCCGAAGCGCTCCAGGCCCTGCACCGTTAGGCCTGCTCCGGCGATCACGGCGGCCGTGTTCCGGTTCGGATGGCATCCGCCGGCCACCCTGCTCCACAGCGGCGTGATCAGGCCCTCGGCGGCCCCCAGCACGCGGTGTGCCGAGCGGACGTGCTCGTAGAACAGCAGCAGGCCGCCCGGGCGCAGGACCCGGACCACCTCCGCCAGGGCAACAGACTGGTCCGCCACGCTGCACAGCACCAGGCTGGAGACCACGACGTCGACCGAGGCGTCCGCCGTCGGCAGCGACTCCGCCACACCGTCCACCACTGTGACGGGCACCGGCGCCCTGGCCGCGGCGGCCAGGGCCAGCTCCCGGAGCGTGGGGTCCGGTTCGAGGGCCAGCACGCCCGTCACCACTGACGGGTAGAACGGGAAGGTGGCCCCGTAGCCGGCCCCGATTTCGACGACGGCGCCGTGCGCCGGCTCCACGAGCCGCCGGCGGTGGTCCGCGGCCCCGCGGGCGTCCATCTTTGGGCCCACACGGGCAAAGGACCGCCCGAACGACGGCGGGCGGGGGTTGGTCTCCGGCCTGGGGGCCACGGTCAGCCCACCTTGGCCGGATTGAGTTTCAGGCCCCGCAGCAGCTGGGCATTGAGGGCCACCACGATCGTGGAGGCTGACATCAGCACCGCGCCGGCGGCCGGCGAGAGGACCACCCCGGCGAAGGCCAGGACGCCGGCGGCCAGCGGCACCGCAACGATGTTGTAGCCCGTGGCCCAGACGAGGTTCTGCCACATCTTCCGGTAGCTGGCCCGGGACAGGTCCACCATGGACAGCACCGCCCGGGGGTCGTTCCCGGCAAGGACCACTCCGGCGGACTCCACCGCGACGTCGGTCCCGCCGCCGATCGCGATCCCCACCTCGGCCCGGGCCAGGGCCGGGGAGTCGTTCACGCCGTCGCCCACCATGGCCACCCTGAGGCCGCGGGACTGGAGTTCGGCGACCTTCTTGTCCTTATCCGCCGGGAGGACCTCGGCGAAGACCTCGTCGATGTTCAGCTCGGCGGCCACGGCCCGGGCCACCTGGCGGGCGTCGCCGGTGATCATGGCCACCTTGATTCCGCGGTGCTGCAGGGCCGCGACCGCCTGACGGGATTCCGGGCGCACCGCGTCCTCAAGGCTCACCGCGCCCAGCACGGTGTTGCCGTCGACCACATGGAGCACCGCCGCTCCCCGGTCCCGCCAGGCAGCCGTGGCGGCGGCCAGTGCCGGGGGTTCGTCCGCCCCCACTTCCCGGAGCAGGGCTGGTCCGCCCACCAGGACCGTCCGGCCGTCGATCGTGGCGCGGACGCCGCGGCCGGTCAGGGAGGTGAAACCGCTCGCCTGCGGGACCGGCAGCCCGCGCCCGCGGGCGGCCGACACGATCGCGCGGGCCAGCGGGTGCTCGCTGTCCGATTCCGCCGCAGCGGCCAGCGCGAGCAGCTCGTCCGGGTCGGTCCCTTCGGCGGCAGCGATGTCCTTGAGTTCCGGCTCGCCCCTGGTCAGGGTCCCGGTCTTGTCGAACAGCACGACGTCGACAGTCCGCATCCGCTCGAGCGCCATCCGGTTCTTGATCAGCACGCCGGCCCGGGCTGCCCGTTCCGTGGAGATCGCGATAACCAGCGGGATGGCGAGGCCCAGGGCATGCGGGCAGGCGATCACCAGCACCGTCACGGTGCGCTCGACGGCGTCGGGCATGCTGCCCAGCAGCGTCCAGGCGATAAAGGTGATGACGCCCGCCCCGGCGGCGAAGTAGAACAGGAAGGCGGCGGCGCGGTCGGCGAGGGCCTGGGCCCGCGAGGAGGAGGCCTGCGCCTCGGCCACGAGCCGCTGGATGCCGGCGAGGGCGGTGTCGTCGCCGATGGCTGTCACCCGGACGCGGAGGCTGTTGTCCGTGGCGATGGTTCCCGCGACCACGGGGTCGCCGGGGGAGCGCAGGACGGTCTTGGACTCGCCGGTGATCATCGATTCGTCGAATTCGGCCTGCCCTTCGACCACGGTTCCGTCCGCCGGCATCCTGCCGCCGGACCGGACCAGGATCGTGTCGCCGCTCCTGAGCTCGGACACCCTGACGGTTTCGGTTCCGGATTCGGTGAGGCGTTCGGCCTCGTCCGGCAGCAGCGCCGCGAGGGCATCCAGGGCGCCCTGGGCCGAGCCGAGGGCGCGCATCTCGATCCAGTGCCCCAGCAGCATGATGTCGACCAGCAGGGCCAGTTCCCACCAGAAATCGAGGTCGAAGCCGCCGATCCCCAGGGTGGTCACCCACGAGGCGGTGAAGGCGACGGTGATGGCCATGGCGATCAGCAGCATCATCCCCGGCTTGCGGCTTTTCAGCTCATTCAGGCCGCCCTTGAGGAACGGCTGGCCGCCGTAGAAGAAGATGACTGTTCCCAGCACCGGGGGGATCCAGGCGGAGCCGGGAAACACCGGGGCCTGGTAGCCGAGCAGGTGCCCGAACATGGGGCTGAAGAAGACCACCGGTACGGCCAGGGCCAGGGTCAGCCAGAACCTGTTCTTGAACATCGCCACGCTGTGCCCGGCATGCTGGCCGTGGCTGTGGACCATGTGCTCGTCGTCCTGCCGGGGGCCGTTCATGCCCATTGCCCCGTGGGGTTGGTGGCTGCTGTGCTCCTCGTGCGGGTGGCTGACTTGCTGGCCGCCGACGGCCGGGCTGGTGTGCCGGTGTTCCATGATGCGCGCTCCTAAGGGAGGTTCCTCGCGAATTCGGATTCAGCTTCACCATACCCCCAGGGGGTATGTATGGCAAGAGGTTTTCTGGTTCAGCGGACCTCGATCACGCCCATCATGCCCAGGTCCTCGTGGTCCAGGATGTGGCAGTGGTACACCGAGCGGCCGCTGAAGTCGCGGAACGCGATCCTGACAGTGGCGCGCCCATTCGCCCGCACGTTCACCACGTCCCGCATCACCACGGGACCGACTGCCCGGCCGTTGTCGTTGATGAGCTGCATCGGCCAAACGTGCAGGTGGAAGGGGTGGTCCATGGGGCTGGTGTTGACCAGCGTCCATTCCTCCACTGTGCCGGCCGCGACGGTCGTGTCCGTGCGGGCTTCGCTGTATTCGCGGCCGTTGATGGTGAACCGCATCATGCCGCCCATCCCGCCGCCCCTCATTCCCTGTCCCGCACCCATGGACAGGACCAGCTGCCGGCGTGCGGCGACGGCGGCAGTCCTCAGGTCCTCCTGGGCCGGCCGGGACATGACGGCGCCGGGCGGGGTCGCGGAGGCGCCGCTGACCCGGAAGGTCGCCAGCGCCCCGGCCCCGCTGCCGGGGAACAGCCCCTGCCCCATCATCCCCGGCATACCGCCGCGGTCATAGGGGAGCGCCTGCAGCACGGCTTCGCCGGCGGCGGCGGTCACCAGCAGGTCCGCCCGGTTGCCCGGCGCCAGCAGGAGCTCGTCGACGGTTTCGGGTTCGGGGGACCGGCCCGAGTCCATGCCGAGCAGCTGCAGCTGCTGGCCGTCCAGCCGGAGCCGGAGAAAACGGCCCACGCAGGTGTTGATGATCCGCCACCGCTCCCGGGTGCCCGGCTGTGCCGTGAGCAGCGGGTTGCTCTGCCCGTTGAGCAGGAGCAGTTCCCCCTCCCGGCCCGCCATACGTTCCATCGGCGACACGGCGGCGATGTTCCCGGCGCTGTCCAGTGTGGTGTCCGAGACAAGCAGAACCCGTTCCGTGCTCACCGGGATGGTCTCGGGGTCTTCGACGATGATCGCCCCGAAGAGCCCGGCGAAGATCTGGTCCGCGACCATGCCGTGGTGATGCGGGTGGTACCAGTACACACCCGGCGGGTGGTCCGACGGCAGCCGGTACCGGTAGTCAAAGCCCTGTCCGGGCAGGACAGCAATAAACACATTGTCCGCGTCCGCCTGCGGGGAGACGTGGAGGCCGTGGACGTGAAGGTTCGTCGGTTCGTTGAGGCCGTTCACCAGCCTGACGTTGAGCTCATCGCCCGGGCGCAGCCGCAGGGTGGGGCCCGGGACGGTGCCGTTGTAACAGAGGGCGCGGGCCTGGCGGCCGCCGAGCTCCACCCGTCCGGGAGCGGCGTCAAGGGTGAGCTCCAGCCGGCCGTTCGCACTGCGGAGTTCGGCGGGATCGCGCAACTCGGCCCCCGGCGCGGGCGCTGCGCCCCCACCGTTGCCCCCGCTGTTGCCGCCGACGGCGGTTGGCTGCTGGGGGGAATTCAGGGACCACCACAGCCCGGCGCCGCCCGCCACGGCGGCAGCCGTGCCCAGGCCGCCCAGGAGGACGGCGTTGCGGCGGCTGATCGGCCGCATTACGGTTCCTCGCCGAGTACTTTCACATTCTCGCGGTACTGCTCCGCGGTGAGCTCGCCCCGCGCGAAGCGTTCATCGAGGATCAGTCGTGCCTGGCTCTTCCCGCCGGGGAAGCCGGCGCCGCCCGGGGGACCCCCCGGGGGTCCGTAAGGCGGGGCGCCGTAGGCTCCGTAGTGGGCGGGGCCGCCGCGGCTGGTACCGCCGGTAAAGAGACGGACCGCCAGGAGCACGAGCACCGCGATCCCGACCAGCAACAGCAGTCCCCAGAGCCACATCCAGCCGAAGCCGTTACCGTAGTAACCCATCATGGCCTGATCCCTTCGTTCGCGACCGTTCCTACCCGATGTTCCGCCGGATACCCGGCGGGGGATAGGGTCCTTAGTCGCCTTTGGGGCAGAACGCCAGACAGCGGGGCGGCGTCAGCTGATCAGCAGGCTCAGCGCTTCGGTCAGGTGCCCGACTTCCCGCACCGAGAAACCCGCCGGCACCGGGCCCGGGCCGTTCGGGCTCGCGGGCACCACGGCATGGGTGAACCCCAGCCGGTGGGCCTCGTGGATGCGCTGGTTGATGCCGGGCACCGGGCGGACCTCCCCGGCGAGCCCCACTTCGCCAAAGGCGATCAGCCGCTCCGGCAGGGGTTTCCTGGCCTTCGCCGAGGCCACGGCCAGCGCGACCGCAAGGTCCGTGGCAGGCTCGCTGAGTTTCACGCCGCCCACGGTTGCCACGTAGGAATCGTCCTTGTTCAGCAGGCAGCCGGCCCGCTGCTGGAGCACGGCCAGCAGCATGGCCACCCGCGAACTGTCCAGCCCGCTCGTGGCCCGCCGCGGCTGTGAACTGGAACTTTCGGCCAGCAGGGACTGCACCTCGGCCAGGAGCGGGCGGCGCCCCTCCAGGGTCACCGTGATGCAGGTGCCGGAGACCGGCTCCTTGGTCCGGGACACGAACAGGCCGCTCGGATCGGCCAGGCCCACAATCCCGTCCTCGTTCAGGTCGAAGCAGCCGACATCGTCCGTGGGGCCATAACGGTTCTTGACCGCACGCAGCAGCCGCAGCCGGGAGTGCCGCTCGCCCTCGAACTGGCACACGACGTCCACCAGGTGCTCGAGCAGCCGGGGCCCGGCGATGGAACCGTCCTTGGTCACGTGGCCCACCAGCAGGGTGGTCATGTTGCGGCGCTTCGCCGCGGCGATCAGGGAGGCGGCGACCTCCCGGACCTGCGAGACACCGCCTGCGCTGCCTTCCACATCGGCGCTGCTCAGGGTCTGCACGGAGTCCACGACCAGCAGGCGCGGCTCGAGCTTCTCCACCTGGCCCAGGGCCTGGCCGAGGTCCGTTTCGGCCGAGAGGTACAGGGATTCGGCGACGGCGTCGATGCGGTCCGCGCGGAGCTTGACCTGCGCGGCGGATTCCTCGCCCGTGATGTAGAGGACGTCCTGCGCGGTGCGGGCAAACTTGGCCGCGACATCCAGCAGCAGGGTTGACTTGCCGACCCCGGGCTCGCCCGCCAGCAGGATCACGGCGCCCGGGACCAGCCCGCCGCCGAGGACCCGGTCCAGTTCGTCCACGCCGGTGGGCAGGAACGCCGCGGTGGTGGCGTCGACCTCCGCGATCCGGCGGGCCGGCTCCAGCACGGTGGTGGCCGCCGTCGTGCGCGCCACAGCGCCGCCGGTTTCCTCCACACTGCCCCAGGCCTGGCACTCGCCGCAGCGGCCCACCCACTTGGCCGTGGTCCAGCCGCACTCCGCGCATTTGTAGCCCGGCGCCTTGGTGGCCCGGGAAGTCTTGGTAGCCATCGCTCCACCCTATCGGCGCCCAGCGACAACAAACGCGACAAGAACGCCGCCGCACCGCGGAAGCTGCAGCGCTAGAGCGGCGGCAGGATGTCCCGGGCCTCCCGGGAGTCGACGCCTGCCGCCTCCAGCAGGTCCACCATCAGCGGGCGGAACAGCATGACCACCGTCTCGCCCTCAAGCTTTTGCACGTCCAGCAGCCGCGGGTGCAGCCGGCCGGCGATTTCCCGCAGCTCAGTCCGGGCCGTCCGCAGATGCGCGCGGCGGACGCCGTCGTGCACCTCCGCCAGGCCCAGGGAGAGCTCGTCGACGGCGTCGGCCGTGTCCTGCAGGACTTCGGCGATGTTCTGGGTGGCCTCGTCGGACAGCGCCGCATGGTTGATGGCGCTGGTCAGGCGGCGGGCAAAGACGCGGCTGTTGCGCAGGGCAAGGTCGATGAAGTCCAGCGACTGCTCCATCTGGTCCAGCTCGTCGCGGTGCCGGCGGTAGGCCGGGGCAAGGGTGGCCACCTCGCCGGAGGCCCGCAGGGACTGCCGCATGGCATCGATGAGGGGCTGGCAGTTCCGCCCGCGGATGAGCGCATGCCAGGCCTGGGTGGAATCGCTGTAGCTCAGCGCGGAGGCGCATTCGCGCAGCACCTCGGCGAGTTCATGCAGGAGCTTCTTGACGTCGTTGCGGGGTTCCCGGCGCGGGTCCTTCGGGATCAGAACCGTCACGAGCAGGGCGAACACGCCGCCCACGATCGCGTCGATGCTGCGGGTGAACGGCCCCCCGGCCGGCGCCGGGAGCAGCACCACCAGGAGGGACTGCAGCCCCAGCTGCGTGGTGAAAATCGTGCCGCTGTCGAGGAACCTTGCCAGCAGGATCGAGAACAGCAGCACGACGGCGGCCTGCCAGATTCCGGCGCCCAGCCAGTGCAGCAGCAGGTCACCGACCACAATGCCGATGGTGCAGCCCAGGCCGACCTCGATCACGCGGCGCAGCCGGGGGTCCCGGGAAAAGCCCAGGGAGATGAGGGAGGACGTGGCGGCGAAGAGCGGGCCGCTGTGGCCCAGCACGTACTCCGCAAACGCGTAGGCGCCGACGGCGCAGCCGGTCATCTGGATGGCCGGCACGAGCGAGTTTCGGCTCCGGACCAGGCCCGTGCGGACGCGGCCGCGCAGAAACCGGGCGCTTGCTGAAAGTCCAATAGCGGGGGCCATGCGCTCCAGTCTATGGGCCGCTGGGCCGGGCCGCCGGGCCGCCGGGCCGTTTGTGGGAACGCCTACGGCTGTGACCTGGCTAACGCAAGGCGCCCCGGCCGATGTAAGCCAATGTCCCGGCGTCGTTAACCCTTCGTTCATCTTGGTCGGACATTCTCTTCATCTGGGGCACCTAGGTTCAATGAAGGTACAAACCGTACGCATCCCTGCCCGGTCTTCTCCGGCCCGGCACGCATTTGAGAAAATCCCTGGAAGGGGTACATCTAAGTGAAGGCACTCCGCTTCGGCCGCAACGCGGCTATCGCTGTCATCTCAGCCGGCGCTCTCGCGCTGACCGCCTGTGGCTCGGACAACGCAACTGGCACCGCTCCCGCCACCCCCGCCGCTTCCGGCGCCCAGGTGACGGGCACGCTGACTGGCATCGGCTCCTCCGCACAGGGTGCCGCCATGGACGCATGGAAGACCAACTTCGCCTCCGCGAACCAGGGCGCCACCGTGCAGTACTCCCCGGACGGTTCCGGCGCAGGCCGCAAGGCACTCCTGGACGGATCCGCCCAGTTCGGCGGTTCCGACGCCTACCTCAAGGACGAAGAGTACGCCAGCTCCACCACCCAGTGCGGCCCCGACGGCGCCCTGAACATCCCGGTCTACATCTCCCCGATCGCCGTGGCCTTCAACCTGCCCGACATCAAGGAACTGAACCTCGACGCCGTCACCGTCGCCAAGATCTTCCGCGGCGAAATCGCCACCTGGAACGACCCCGCGATCGCCGCCCAGAACCCGGACGCCACGCTTCCGGACCTGGCGGTCACCCCGGTGAACCGCTCGGATGACTCCGGCACCACGTCGAACTTCACCGACTACCTGGCCGCTGCGGCCCCCGAGGCGTGGACCGACAAGGCCTCCGGCGTCTGGCCGGCAACCCTCCAGGGCGAGAACGCCAAGGGCACCTCCGGTGTGGTCAAGACCGTCACCGACACCCCGGGCGCCGTGACCTACGCGGATGACTCCGCCGTGAGCGGCAAGCTGGGCGTCGCGCTGATCAAGGTGGGCGAGTCCTACACGAAGATCTCCGCCGAGGCCGCCGCCAAGGCAGTCGACGCCGGCACACCGGTCGAAGGCCGCAACGCCAACGACCTCTCCATCAAACTGGACCGCACCACCACCATCGAGGGTGCCTACCCGATCGTGCTGGTTTCCTTCCACGTCGTCTGCAGCACCTACGCCGACCAGAAGACCGTCGACCTCCTGAAGGCATTCGAGAGCTACGTAGTCTCCGACGCCGGTCAGACCGCGGCCGCTGATGCCGCCAAGTCCGCTCCGCTGTCCAAGGAGCTGCAGGACAAGGCCCTCAAGTCCATCGAGTCCATCAAGGTCAAGTCCTAGGGTTACCTAGCCCCGACAGGCATAGTGGAAACACCAGCCTGATTCTGGTTCCCTGTCCCGGTCCGGCTGTCACCGACGGCCACACCGGGGCAGGGAACCGACGTGTTTGTCCGAAGTACCCCAAGATCTGAAGGATCATGAAGTGACCACCACCTCCCTGACCACGTCCCGGGGCGCAGGCCGCGCCGGAGATAAGGTCTTTTCCGCAGCCACCTTGGCCGCTGGGTGCCTGATCCTGGCCGTGCTCTTCGGAGTAGCGCTCTTTCTCCTGATCCAGGCATTCCCCGCCCTTGTGGCCTCCCCGGACAAGATCCAGGGCGGCGAAGGCTTTTTCGCCTACATCTGGCCGATCGTCATCGGCACCCTCATTGCGGCCGTCATCGCCCTCGTGATCGCGACGCCGGTCGCGATCGGCGTCGCACTGTTCATCTCGCACTTCGCCCCGCGCAAGCTCGCCTCCGGCCTGGGCTACGTGATCGACCTGCTGGCCGCGATCCCCTCCGTGGTTTACGGCGCCTGGGGCGCCGCCTTCCTGGCCAAGGAAATCTCGCCGGCCTACAACTGGCTGGCAAACAACATGGGCTGGCTGCCGATTTTCCAGGGCCCGGCTTCGGCCACGGGCAAGACCATCCTGACCGCGGGAATTGTGCTGTCCGTCATGATCCTGCCCATCATCACCTCGCTGAGCCGCGAAATCTTCCTGCAGACCCCCAAGCTGCACGAGGAGGCCGCCCTGGCGCTCGGCGCCACCCGCTGGGAAATGATCCGGATGGCCGTGCTTCCGTTCGGACGCCCGGGAGTCATCAGCGCCGTCATGCTGGGCCTGGGCCGCGCCCTCGGCGAGACCATGGCCGTCGCGCTCGTGCTGTCCTCCGGTGCGTTGACCGCGAGCCTCATCCAGTCCGGCAACCAGACCATCGCCGCCGAAATCGCGCTGAACTTCCCCGAGGCCAGCGGCCTGAAGGTCAACACGCTGATCGCCGCCGGCCTGGTTCTGTTCGTCATCACCCTCGCTGTGAACATGATCGCGCGCTGGATCATCAGCCGGCACAAAGAATTCTCGGGAGCCAACTAAATGACCGCCACCCTGACCCCCGTCAAGAAGCGCTCGGCCCTCACCAAGGGCCAGCTCCCGAAGTGGGCCCCCTATCTGGTTCTCGGCATCGCCCTGGTCCTCGGCGCGGCTATCCTGGCCCTGATCGGCTTCAACGCCCTCGGCTGGGGACTCGTCTCGGCGGTCATCTTCGCCATCGGCCTCGTCGGCTGGAGCGCCGTCGTGGAAGGCTCGCGCCGCGCCAAGGACAAACTGGCCACCTGCCTGGTGGTCGGTGCGTTCCTCGTTGCGCTGCTGCCCCTGTTCTCCGTGATCTGGACGGTCCTGGTCAACGGCCTCCCGGGGCTCATGGACCCCGGCTTCCTGACCACCTCGATGAACGGCGTCACCGGCGCCTTTGACAACAAGAGCGTCGAGGAAGGCGCCCCGGTGCTCGGCGGTATCTTCCACGCCCTGATCGGCACCCTGCTGATCACACTGGTCGCGACCGTGATCTCGGTGCCCGTGGGCCTGCTGACGGCCGTCTACCTCGTGGAGTACGGCAACGACCGCCCGCTGGCCCGCGCCATCACCTTCTTCGTGGACGTCATGACCGGCATCCCCTCGATCGTGGCCGGCCTGTTCGCGGCAGCGTTCTTCTTCGCCGTCGTCGGGCCGGGCACCAAAACCGGTGCCGTCGCCGCCGTCGCGCTCTCCGTGCTGATGATCCCCGTGGTGGTCCGCTCCAGCGAGGAAATGCTCAAGATCGTCCCGAACGAACTCCGCGAAGCGGCCTACGCCCTGGGCGTCCGCAAGTGGCGGACCATCCTCAAGGTGGTCATCCCGACGGCGATCTCCGGCATCGCCTCGGGCGTCACCCTCGCGATCGCCCGGGTGATCGGCGAAACCGCCCCGATCCTGGTCACCGCGGGCTTCGCCACCTCCATCAACTACAACGTCTTCAGCGGCTGGATGGCCTCGCTGCCGACGTTCATCTACACGCAGATCCTCAACCCGACCTCGCCGTCGAACCCGGATCCGTCCTCACAGCGCGCCTGGGGAGCCGCCCTGGTGCTCATCATCCTGGTGATGCTGCTCAACCTCGGCGCCCGTCTCATCGCCCGCATGTTCGCCCCCAAGACCGGCCGCTAGCCCGGCCCGGGGACCCAAATCTTCAGCCCGTACCTCCAGCAAGTGAAGGAACATCATGTCTAAGCGCATCGACGTCAAGGACCTGAACGTCTACTACGGTAAATTCCTGGCCGTCGAAGACGTCAACATCAACATCGAGGCCAAGTCTGTCACGGCCTTCATCGGGCCCTCCGGCTGCGGCAAGTCCACCTTCCTGCGCACCCTGAACCGGATGCACGAGGTGATCCCCGGCGCCCGCGTCGAGGGTGAGGTGCTGCTCGACGGCGACAACCTGTACGGCCCCGGCGTGGACCCGGTCACCGTCCGCTCGCAGATCGGCATGGTCTTCCAGCGGCCCAACCCGTTCCCCACGATGTCCATCCGCGACAACGTGCTGGCCGGCGTGAAGCTCAACAACCAGAAGATCTCCAAGGGTGAGGCCGACGTGCTCGTGGAACGCTCCCTGCAGGGCGCCAACCTCTGGAACGAGGTCAAGGACCGGCTGTCCAAGCCCGGCTCCGGGCTGTCCGGCGGCCAGCAGCAGCGCCTCTGCATTGCCCGGGCCATCGCGGTGGAGCCGCAGGTCATCCTGATGGACGAGCCGTGCTCCGCGCTGGACCCGATCTCCACGCTCGCCATTGAGGACCTCATCAACGAGCTCAAGGACCAGTACACCGTGGTGATCGTGACCCACAACATGCAGCAAGCCGCCCGTGTGTCGAACAAGACGGCGTTCTTCAACATCGCCGGCACCGGGAAGCCGGGACGCCTGATCGAATACGGCGACACGCACACCATGTTCAGCAACCCGACCCAGAAGGCCACCGAAGACTACGTCTCCGGCCGCTTCGGATAACCCCCATCGATTGCTCCACAGGTGCCGTTTTGAGCCCTCAAAAGGGCACCTGTGGAGCAATCGACGGGTTCAAGCGACGTTTGCTAGAGCTGCGCGAGCGGTGACAGGGACAGTGCCAACACAAACGCCGCGGCTGCGGTGGCAACCGGCGTGATCACCCAGAACATCAGCACGCGGATCACCACTTTCCGGTTGGTCGCGGGAAACCCCTGATTGGTGCCTGCGCCCAGCACGGCTGAGGTGACCGTATGCGTGGTGGAGATGGGCCAGTGCAGGCCGACTGCGCCCACGAGCAGGATGACCGAGCTGAACAGCTGCGCCACGGAACCGCGCAGGGGATCCATCCGGATCATCCGGTAGCCGATGGTATAGGAGATCCGCCAGCCGCCGGCCAGGGTTCCTGCGGTCAGCAGGATCGCGGTGAACAGTGCCACCCAGACGGGCATCTCGCTGCCATCGGACAGCCCGGACGCCAGCAGCGCCAGGAGCAGGACGGCGCTGGTGCGCTGTCCGTCCTGCAGGCCGTGGGCCAACGCCACGGCGCCTACGGCAATGCTCTGGGCCCTCCGGGAGCGGCTGTTGACCACGTTCGGCGGCGTGTACCGCGCGGCCCAGGTCGCGGGCCAGACCAGGAGGTATGCGCCCGCGAAGGCAATCAGCGGGGAGAGCAGCAGCGGAAGCACCACCTGGAAGAGCAGGGACGTGTCAACGCCCCCGACGGCGTTCCCGCCGACAGCGACGCTCGCTATCCCGGCGCCCGCCAGACCGCCCACGAGGGCATGCGTTGACGACGACGGGATGCCCCGCCACCAGGTGTAGATCCCCCAGATCACGGCACTCACCAGACCCCCCACCAGGATGGTCAGCCCGTTCTCCCCCGCGGGAAGCTGCACCCAGGATTGGCTGATGGCAAGGGCCAGGGCGGCGCTCAGCCCGGCGCCGATGAAGTTGAAGAAACCGGCCAGCAATACGGCGACGGTGGGGGTGAGGGCCCGGGTGCGGACGGCCAGTGCCACCGCCGCCGACGCATCCCTGAAGCCGTTCAGGAAGGCGAATGCCCCGGCGAAGATTACCACCAGGACAAACAGGAAGATGGTCACGTCAGGATTCCTTGACGATGATGCTGCCCACCTGGGTGGCGACCTTCCGCATGTCCCTGGTGACGTCGACCAGCTGCTCGGCGATGTCCCGGGTGCGTGCGTACCGCGCCGACTTCATCTCGTTGAGCATGTCCGCCACCCAGACCCGGTGGGAGCGTTCAGCGCGTTTGGACAGGCGGAGGACCTCGATCCAGTAGTCCTCGAGATCATCCAGGTTGTCCAGCCGCCGCATGGCGTCCACGGTGAGCTCGGCCTGCCTGCTGATGATTTCAAGCTGGTCAGCGGCGCGTTTGGGCAGGCGGTCGAGTTTGTAGAGCGACACCATGTCCGCGGCGGCGTCGAGTTTTTCCATCGCCTCATTGAGGTAGCGGGAGAGGGCATACATGTCCTCGCGGGGGAGCGGGTTTACAAATGAGGTCCGCATATGGGTCAACAGCGCGAAGTGCAGCTCCGCGGACTTGGCCTCATGGTTGTGCATGTCCTCCACCAGCCGGGCATTCTCACTGGCCGGGGCGCCCAGAATCTCCGAAAGAGTGCCCGTGGCCAGCACAATCTGGCCTGCCAGCTGGGCAAGGAGATTCAGCCCGGCGGGCTCCTGGGGGAAAAGGCGCAGCTTCACGTGTGATTACCGGTCTTCCGGGGGGAGGTGCACGGGCGGAGTCGGCCGGGCGTGTGAGGTGATGATGACCCGCGCATGAGCATTACTTTACCGTCCGGCCTGAAGGCGCCGGGAAAGCGCCCCGGGGGCCTGCGGAATATGACGGCGGACGGCGCAGAATGCGCCTTGCGTCCGCCTGGGCCCGCGGCGCGCCGTTGCCGGCAGCACTATCGACGCCCCTATCCTGCATCGATAAGAATCGATATTATGGGTGAAGTGCCACACTCACGCCGTCTCCCACTCTCAGTGGCGGGCGCCCTGGTGGGGCACTGTGTTTCGGTGCCAGACCGAACCACCTGAGTGCCAAGGAGAATGACATGCCTGCCATCCGAATCTACGAAGCCGCTCTCTGCTGTGACACCGGTGTTTGCGGCCCCGACGTCGACCCGTCCCTGGTGGAGGTGACCGCGGACGTGCGTCATCTCCAGGGCCTCGGTGCCGACATTGCGCGCCACAACCTCGCCAGCGAACCCACCGCCTTCGCCGAGGACGAGACGGTCCGTGGGTTCATGCACCTGGTCGGATCCAAGGGCCTTCCGCTCACCATCGTCGACGGCGTCACGGTCGCCACCGGAACCTATCCCAGCAGGGGACAGTTGCTGGCATTCGCCGGACTCGGCGGCGCCAACGTTGAACCGCAGTCCCGCCCGGAGCTCGGCCTGAGCGAAAAATCCACCGGCTGCTGCGGCGGCTCCACGAGCTGCTGCTAGGTTCCGCCGTGAAGTTTCTCGAGGATGCACCCCGGTTTCTGTTCTTCACTGGCAAGGGCGGCGTAGGCAAAACCTCCGTTGCGTGCGCAACAGCACTCACCCTGGCGAAGGCCGGAAAGAATGTCCTGCTGGTCAGCACCGATCCCGCGTCCAATGTAGGGCAGGTCTTCGGCGTGACCATCGGGAACACCGTCACTACCATCCGGGATGTTCCGGGTCTTTTCGCGCTCGAGATAGACCCGGAGCAGGCTGCCGAGGCCTACCGGGAGCGGATCATTGGTCCCGTTCGCGGACTGCTGCCGGAATCGGAGCTGGCCGGAATTGCCGAGAGCCTCTCGGGTTCCTGCACCACGGAGATTGCCTCCTTCGACGAGTTCACGAACCTGCTCGCCGACGACAGCTCCTACGGGGAGTATGACCACGTCGTCTTCGATACCGCCCCGACAGGCCACACGATCCGCCTGCTGCAGCTGCCCGGTTCGTGGACCGATTTCCTTGCGGCCGGCAAAGGCGACCCGTCCTGCCTGGGCCCTCTGTCGGGACTGGAGAAGCACAAGCAGGTGTACGCCAAGGCAGTCCAGGCCCTCACCGACCCTGCCAGGACCCGGCTTGTCCTGGTCAGCCGCGCGCAGACATCGTCACTGAGCGAGATCGAGCGGACCTATTTCGAACTCAACCAGATCGGCATCGGGGGCGGATTCGTCGTCGTCAACGGCGTCCTGCCGGAGGCCGCCGGTGGGGAGGAGCTGGCGCAGGCCCTGCGCGCCAGGGAAGCGGCGGCTATCGCAGCCATTCCCCCGGCGGTCGCCGGACTTCCCCGGGATGTCCTGGATCTGAAGCCAGGCAACATGGTCGGCATTCCGGCGCTTGAGTCCCTCTTCGCGGCAACTCCGGGTACCGGGATCGCGACGGAGGCGGCGCTGCCCGCTGAGATTGAGGACGCTCCGCTGGCTGCCTTGGTGGACGAGATGGAGCTTGATGGTCACGGTCTGGTGATGTGTATGGGAAAGGGCGGCGTCGGGAAGACCACTGTCGCTGCCGCCATTGCGGTCGCACTGGCCAGACGCGGGCATGCGGTCCACCTCACCACGACCGATCCGGCTGCACACCTCAGCGAAACGCTCCATGGTTCCATCCCGGGCCTGACGGTTTCGCGCATCGATCCGGAAGCTGCCATCCAGGAGTATCGGCGCCATGTGATGGAAACGAAGGGCCGGAACCTGGACGATGACGGACGCGCGGCGCTCGCCGAGGACCTGATGTCCCCGTGCACCGACGAGGTGGCTGTGTTCCGGCAGTTCTCAAAAGTGGTCCAGGAATCACGCCGGCATTTTGTGGTGATCGACACGGCACCGACCGGCCACACCCTGCTGCTCTTGGACGCCACCGGTTCGTACCACCGGGAGATTGCACGCCAGGTCGGCGACACCATGGGGTTCGTGACGCCACTCATGCGGCTGCAGGACCCGGCGCAGACCAAGGTTGTCCTCGTAACGCTGGCCGAAACGACACCGGTGCTGGAGGCCGAGGGGCTGCACGATGATCTGGAAAGGGCTGGGATCCACCCGTGGGCCTGGGTGATCAACAACTCGATCGCGGCTGCCCATCCGCAAACTCAGTTCCTGCGGGCCCGCGCCGCGAGCGAGATCGAACAGATCACGAAGGTGCAGACCCTGACGGCCAGGGTCGCCCTCATCCCGTTGCTGCCTGAAGAACCTATCGGCGAAGAGAAGTTGTCGGCGCTGACCGCGCTCAGCTCACAGCCTGCCTGATTCCTCTGGCTGGCCGTCACGGCGCGGGGTCGGCCCGCCAGCCGCCGTCGAAGGCTACGCGATGACCTTTTCGGAACTGTGCGGAAGAACGACGTCCTCCGCGGTGCGGGCCGCGGAGGGGAACAGGAGCATCAGGAGGCCGAGGCCCACGGCGGCGCCGGCCAGCTGTGCCATGACGAACGCCGGGACCGAGGACGGTGCGATGCCCGCGAAGGTGTCACTGAAGATGCGGCCCACCGTCACCGCCGGGTTCGCGAACGACGTCGAGGATGTGAACCAGTACGCGGCGCCGATGTAGGCGCCCACCGCCGGTGCGGCGAGGGCGCCGCGGGACGTGGCCGCGAGGGCGAAGATCAGCAGGACAAGCCCCGCGGTGGCGACAACCTCGCCCAGCAGATGCCCCGTCGTCGCACGCTCTTTGGCGGAGATGGAGGTGCCCACCTCAAACATGGCGTTCGCGACCACGCTGCCGCCCACCGCACCGACGGTCTGGGCGGCCACATAGGTGCCCAGCTCCGGCAGGGTCAATCCGGAGCCGCTGCGTCGGCCCAGGATCCAGTCGGCGAGGGAGACCACAGGGTTGAAATGCGCGCCGCTCACGGGTCCGAGCATCAGGATCAGGACCGTCAGGCCCAGCACGGTGGCCGTGCTGTTCTGGAGCAGCTGCAGGCCAACGTCAGTGGGGGAGAGCTGCTGTGCGGCGATCCCGGATCCAACGACGATGCATACGAGCAGGCTGGTGCCGAGCAGTTCGGCGATGGCGCGGCGCCACAGTGGCGGCTGGTTGGAAGTCATGGAAACAGCTTGACTGAAAGAATTAACTCAGTCAAAATTGAATCAATGAATATTGATGCAGTGGACGATTTTCGGGCGCGGGTAGCCAAGCATGCGGCCCTCGCCGATCCGGCGCGGCTGCGCATCGTTGACCTGCTGACACTGGGGGACTTCTCCCCGACGGAGCTGCAGGCAGAGCTGGGGATGCCGTCGAATCTGCTCTCCCACCACCTGCGCGCGCTGGAAGATGCCGGGCTGGTGATCCGGCGCCGCTCCGAAGCGGACAGGCGCCGTAGCTACATCCGGCTTGCCGCCGGCGCCCTGGAGGGCCTGGTGCCGGGGGTCGAGCACGGCGCCCGCCGCGTCCTGTTTGTCTGCACGCGAAACAGTGCACGGTCCCAGCTGGCCGCCGCGCTCTGGCGGCAGGTCAGCGCAATCCCCTCGGTGTCGGCGGGGACGCATCCCGCGGACCGCATCGCCCAGGGTGCCATCGAGGTCGCCCGCCGCCACGGCATGGACCTCGCGGACCTCCCTCCGCGCACGCTGGAGCAGGTGGCGGGGGAAGGGGACTTTGTGGTGACCGTGTGTGACAGCGCGCATGAGGAACTGGGCGGACTGGGTGGCGTGCACTGGTCGGTGCCGGATCCGCTGCGCCTGGGCACCGAGGAAGCCTTTGAGCAGGCCTTCCAGGACATCGCCCACCGGATCAGTGACCTTTCCCCGCGTGTGCTGACCGCCTGACTTTCCGAATATACCCAGCCTTGCCCGTCACCTAACTGATCCCAGGAGAAACCCAGTGAGTACCGAAACCGCCAAGAAGCCTTCCGTCCTGTTCGTCTGCGTCCACAACGCCGGCCGCTCGCAGATGGCCGCCGCGTTCCTCACGACCCTGGCCAGGGGCGCCATCGAGGTCCGCTCGGCCGGTTCCGCGCCAGCGGACAAGGTCAACCCGGCCGCCGTCGAGGCCATGGCCGAACTCGGCATCGACATGTCCGCTGAGATCCCGAAGGTCCTCACCACCGAGGCCGTCAAGGAATCCGACGTCGTTATCACCATGGGCTGCGGCGACACGTGCCCGATTTTCCCGGGCAAGCGCTACGAGGACTGGGAACTCGAAGACCCGGCCGGCCACGGCGTTGAGTCCGTCCGCCCGATCCGCGACGACATCAAGGCCCGCATCGAGGACCTTATCGCCTCCCTCGTGCCCGCAGCCAAGTAACCGGCACCAAACCGACGCCTAGGAGCATGACCGTGAGTTCTGACACCGGAAAACCTGACACCGGAAACCCTGAACAGCTGATCATCATTGGGTCCGGCCCCGCCGGCTACACGGCGGCTATCTACGCCGCCCGGGCCGGCCTGAAGCCCCTCGTCATCGCCGGTGCGGTCACCGCGGGCGGTGCCCTGATGAACACCACCGAGGTGGAAAACTTCCCCGGCTTCCCCGGCGGCGTCCAGGGCCCCGAGCTGATGGACGGCCTCCAGCAGCAGGCCGAGAAATTCGGCGCTCAGGTGGTGTTCGACGACGTCACGGGGGTCCAGCTCGCCGGCCACCTCAAGCGTGTGGTCACGGCAGCCGGTGGGACGCACGAGGCGCCGGCCGTCATCCTCGCCACCGGCTCCGCCTACAAGGAACTCGGCCTGCCGGAGGAGAAGAAGTTCAGCGGGCACGGGCTCTCCTGGTGCGCCACGTGCGACGGGTTCTTCTTCCGCGACCAGGACATCATTGTGGTCGGCGGCGGGGACTCGGCCATGGAGGAAGCCACCTTCCTGACCCGCTTCGGGAAGTCCGTCACGGTCGTGGTCCGCAAGGACGAGCTCCGCGCCTCGCGGATCATGGCGCAGCGCGCCAAGGACAACCCCAAGATCCGTTTCGCGTGGAACTCCGCCGTCACCGCCATCCACGGGGACGCCAAGGTCACCGGCGTCACCCTGACGGACACCCGGACGGGCGAAACCCGGGAGCAGGACGCCACCGGCATCTTCGTCGCGATCGGCCATGTCCCGCGCACCGAACTGCTCACCGGCCAGGTGGAGCTCGACGCCGAGGGCTACATCAAGGTGGATTCCCCCACCACGGTCACCAACCTCTCCGGTGTCTTCGCGTGCGGGGACGCCGTGGACCACCGCTACCGCCAGGCCATCACGGCCGCCGGCACCGGCTGCGCCGCCGCCCTGGACGCCGAACGCTACCTCGCCGCACTGGACGACGCCGACAGCATCGCCACCGCCCTCGTCGAGGAACCCACCCACGCCTGACCCGGTCCACCGACACCCTGGAGAGCTGACATGACTTACCACCCCGAACACGGCACGGGCCTGCAGGACAACACCGAGCTCCTGCGCCGGATCAGCGCGCGCCTGGCCGACCGGTTCTCCGGTGTGTTCGCCGCAGAGACGGTGGAACGCTACGTCTTCGAGTCCTACACGGCACTGGCCCGGACCGCGAAGATCACCACCCACCTGCCCTCCACCACGGAACACTTCGCCAGCGACCGGCTCAGCGCCCTGGCCAAATCCAAGGACGCCGTCACCAGCGACGTCCCGGAGGTGTTATTCGTTTGCGTGCAGAACGCCGGCCGGTCCCAGATGGCCGCAGCCCTGCTCACCGTCGAATCCAAAGGCAGGATCCGCGTCCGCTCAGCCGGTTCCCTCCCGGCGGCCGAACTGGACCCCGCCGTCGTCGCGGCTATGTCCGAGATGGGCCTGGACCTCACCAGGGCCTACCCCAAGCCCCTCACCGACGATGTGGTGCGCGCCTCCGACGTGGTAATCACGATGGGCTGCGGCGATTCCTGCCCGATCTACCCGGGCAAACGCTACGAGGACTGGGAGCTCGCCGACCCGGCCGGCCTGCCCGTAGCCGCCGTGCGGATCATCCGTGACGAGATCCACGACCGGGTCAGGGCGCTGGCGGCGTCACTGCTCAACAACCCCACCTCAGACAAGGAAGTATCAAACGCATGACCCCGACCACCAAAACGCCCAGCGTCCTGTTCGTCTGCAGCAAAAACGGCGGAAAATCCCAGCTCGCCGCCGGACTCATGAACCAGCTCGCAGACGGGGCCGTCACAGTGCACTCCGCCGGGACCAAGCCCGGCAAGTCATTGAACCCGCAGGCGGTGGACTCGCTGGCTGAACTCGGCATCGACATCACCGGCGAACACCCTAAGCCAGTCACCGGCGAAGTGCTGGACGCGGCCGACGTTGTGATCGTCCTGGGCAACGAGGCAAAGGTCGAAGCCCCCGAGGGCAAGCGGCTCGAGGTCTGGGATACCGACGAGCCCTCCGAGCGCGGCATCGAAGGCATGGAACGCATGCGCCTGGTCCGGGATGACATCAAGGGCCGTGTCCAGAAGCTGTACGCGGAGCTCACCGGAAGCTGACCGCGCCGGTTCAGCTGCCGGGGCGTGGCGCGTCGAGGGCATGAAAATGGTGCCGAACCGGATACGCCTCTCGGCGGTAGGCCGCTCTAGGCGGCTAGATGTTGAAGCCCGGGGGTTTCGCGGTTCGGCACCGCTTTTAGTGTTCTACGTGGTCGGGGACAAGTCAACATTGACAGTCCGCGGGTGGCATGCCTACCGGGGTCCGGCGGCGTGCGGGGGCCTCAGTCCAGCTCGCCCAGGCGCCAGGCGTTGGCGGCGTGTTCGAGGTCCTCGGCGGTCTTGACCAGGAGGTGCGAATTGCGCGTGAGCTTGCTCGCGTGGTTCTCGTTGCTGTGCTCGGCGCCGTCGGCGAGGGTGGCCTGGCCCAGTGCCACCACGCGGCAGAACGCGGCGGAGCGTTCCAGCGCGACGTCGAACTCGCCGTCGAACGCTCCGGACAGGATGGCATCCGCCATCGACTTCATCTCGTCCGCCCCGGGCGGCTCGGCCGCGCCGGCCACCACGTGCGATACCTGCGCGGTGTCCTTGCCGGCCTTGAAGTAAACGGAGATCCGCTCCGGGTCCTGGATCGTGGCGGCGCGGAGGGCGTACAGGCGCCAGAGGGCCCCGGGGAGCGAGCGTGCCGGGCTTTCGGCCCACATTTCGGCAATGGCTTCCAGACCCTGTTCATCGGCGAGCTTCACGAGACGCTTGGTCACGACGGGGTCGTCGCTGTCGCGTCCGCGGCGCACGAGGGCCTGGGCGGCGAGGTGGGCTGCCTCGGAGATGCGGGCAGGATCGGCCCCGCCCGCGAAGGGTTCAAAGTCAATCGGGGCGAAGGCCTTCGGCTTGTGGTGCCGGTGCGGTCCGGGGGCGCTGGATCCTGCTTGCTCGCTCATGCCACCACGCTACTCCAGAGCTGTCGGGGAATCGAGCGTGCGGACCGGCGGAGCAGCATCTGTCCGGGACCCCTGGCCCCGCGCACGACGACGGCGTCCCCGCCGGTGCGAAAATCCCGCCCCAGTCTGGGGTACAGTATTAACGTCCAGAAATGGACTGGGCTGATCAGCCCTTGAACAGCGGATTTATCCGTTGTTTCGGGGCCTCGGCTGGGGCCTTTAGCTCAGTTGGTAGAGCATCGGACTTTTAATCCGTGGGTCGTGGGTTCGATCCCCACAGGGCCCACCCACGGAGCAGGCCAGAGGCATTTTGCCTCTGGCCTGCTTCTGTTTTAAGCCCTTGGTGGTCGGGGCGAGCCCGGGTTTATGCGGGGTTCGCCGTCCCCGACGCCTCTGCCGCCGTCTGTGCATACGTCGCCGAGACCCGGCGGTAGACCGGCGTCAGGAACGCCAGCAGCGCGGCCGCGATCATGATGATCCCAGCCATCAGGAACACCAGGGCGATGCCGCGGGAGGTGCCCTCGCCCAGCAGCGGGGCCAACTGGGCGGCGCCTTCAGCGGACCGCGCATACGGGATGATCCAGACCTGGGAGATCGGCGCGATGAGGAACGCGGTGATCGGAGCCGCCGCGGACTCGAACGCCATGGCGAATCCGAACACCCGGCCCTGCCGGTTCAGTGGCACCACTTGCTGGATGACCGTCTGCTCGGCGGCCTCCACGAAAGGCACCAGGACCAGGTACAGCCAGATGCCGGCGATGTAAAGCCAGGCCCACTCCCGCAGTGTGAACACCGCACCGAGGACCCCCATCAGGATCACCGCGATGAGCATGGTGCGCAGCGGGTTGGACCCGAGCCCGAACTTGCCGATCAGCGCGCCGCCCACGATGAACCCGGTGGCGCCGAGCGCAAAGTAGGTCCCCCACAGCTCCACGGGGAACATCTCCAGGCCGTAGGGATCCATCAGCGCCATGTAGACGCCGCCGATGAAGTTGTTGAACGTGGAGAAGAGAATCAGTGCGAAAAGTCCGGAAATGGCTCGGACGGCGGCGAGGGAGCCGCGCAGGTCGAAGCCGCCGTGGGCGTCCGTGGCGGCCGCGCGCACCTCCTCGGGTATGCGCAGCGTGAGCAGGTGCGCGAACGCGAGCGCGGTGAGCGCGATGGCGACGACGATGGTCCAACCCATGCCCAGCAGCCCGACCGAGAGCCCGGAGAGCACCGACGTGACGATGAACATCAGTCCCTGCACCATTCCCACCAGCCCGTTGGCGTTGGCCCGCCGGTCCGGCTCGATGAGAATGGTGACCGTGGTGGAGAGGGCGATGTTGCGCATGTTTTCCACCACCGCGCCGACCAGGATGACCAGGGTGAAGACCCAGAACCATGGCTGTGTCAGGTCCAGCATCGAGGCTGCGGGTGTCAGCAGGAACATGACTCCGGACAGCATGAACATCACCAGGGTGAAGCCGGCGGCGAAGCGCATCACGTCCAGCTTGCGGTAGCGGTCCACGAAGGTGCCGAAGCTGATGCTGGAAAAGGCGATCAACAGCATGTACGCGCCGCCGATTACCCCCGTGGCGATCACATTGCGCGTCTGCAGGTACGCCCAGAACGTCAGGGCGAACCACAGGTAGCTGGTCGTGATGTTGGCCAGGGCGGTGTTTGCCAAAATCCCGGCGAAGGTGCGGGACCGCTGCGCCGGACTGCGCAAGGACGTGTCGATCGCGTCGGGAGCGGCAGCGGCCCTGGACGGGGCCGGGTCCTGCTCGGTCATGCGTCCCAGTGTACTGAGATCCACCGGACGCGGACACGGGGTTGCGGCAGGCAAAGCCCGCGAGCCGGGGTCGAGCCCGGATTCCTTCCCGGCCGTCCGGAGAACCCACGATGATCTAGTAACCAGTTCAGCTAGGATTGCCGGATGAACGCGCACAGCCCTTCCGGTTCCGGGTACTGGTACGGACCCGACGACAGGCTCGACCCGCCCGGCGCCGTGCTGCAGGCCCTGCGTGAATACCGCAACGCGGAAGTCACCCGGCGGCGCTCCACGCGGGATTCCATGGGGATGGGCGAGACGGACCTGCTGGCGCTGAGGTTTCTGCTGCGCGCCCAGGCGAACGGCGAGCGGGTGGGGCCGAAGGACCTCAGCCGCGTCCTCGGCATCACCACGGCCTCCACCACCTCGTTGATTGACCGCCTCGTAGGCAGCGGCCATGTCCGCCGCGAGCCCCACCCCACGGACCGGCGTTCCCTGGTCATCGTTCCCACGGTGGAAACGGATGCGGAGGTGCGGGCGACGCTGGGGGACATGCACCGCAGGATGATGGCCGTCGCGGAGGACCTGAGCGCCGAGGAAGCGAGGACCGTGGTCAGCTTCCTGCGGCGGATGAGTGAAGCATTGGCGGAGCCCCCGCACCACGCTGCAGGCCGACCCCGTAACTAACTAGCTAGCCCACCTAGTTATATGTATGCTTACTAACTATGTCTGATTTGTGTTTTTCCGGCGTCATGGCTGAACTGGCCGCCGCCTCCGCGTCTCCCATGCAGTCCCTGGCCGCGCCGGTCCACTGCGGGATGCCCATGGAGTGGAAGTCGCCTGCGTCGGCCACCATGTCCGTGTATTCCTTCGCGCCGGCCGACGCCGCGGCAGAGCTGCCGCCCCTCTGGCGCTGCGGCTGCGGCTTCCAACTGGACGGCATCATGCGGACGTCCGGGATCCCGTCCGGCCTCAGCCGGTGACCCCGCCCGCTGCCGCGGCCCTGGCGGAACGGACCGCCGCCAGCCCGTCTCCGGTCCCGGCCGGACTCGATGCCAAGGTGCTGGTGGAACGGACGGCCAACCCCTCTTCGGTCCCGGCCGCCGGACTCGATGCCAAGGTGCTGGTGCTCCCGGGCCCTGACGGGAGGGGATTCCTGGTCCGGGAACTGCTGGGCCGGGGCGCCACCGCCACGGTGTTCCGCGGCACGGACCTGGCAGACGGCCGGCCCGTCGCCATCAAGGTCGCCGAGGGCCCCGAAAAGCGGCAGGCCGAACGGATCCACGCCGAGGCGCGCATCCTGGCATCGCTCGATCACCCCGCGATCGTCACCTTCATTGCCGAGGGCGTCGTGCCGGCGGGCGACCGCTGGGCCGGGCGCCCGTTCATCGTGGAGGAACTCGTCTACGGCGGAAGCCTCGCCGAGCGGATCCGCAGCGGCCCTGCCGACGCCCGCGACGTGGCCGGCTGGGCGGCGGCGGCGCTGTCCGGGCTCGCGCACGTCCATGCGCGCGGGCTGGTCCACCGGGACATCAAACCTGCCAATATCCTGCTCAGTGGGCTGCGGCGTTCCGCGGTCCGGATCGCCGATTTCGGTATTTCCACCCCTGCCGGCGCCAAGCTGGAGCCGGGTGATTCCTCCGGCACAGTGCACTACATGAGCCCGGAGCAGGCCGCCGGCCGGTATCCCGGTGCGCCGGGCGACGTCTATTCCCTCGGGCTGGTGCTGCTCGAGTGCCTCACCGGGGCCAAGGCGTTCCCGGGCACTCTGATGGAATCCCTCGTGGCGCGAACCCTCCGCAACCCCGTGATTCCCGCTGACCTGGGGCCGGCCTGGGTGTCATTGCTGACCGTAATGACCGCCATGGACCCCACGGTGCGGCCCGCCGCGGCCGCGGCCGGAAAACTCGCGGCGAAGCTGCCCCGCAAGCGCTGAGTGTTGCCGGTCGGCTCAGCTGGCCTGGGTTCCTGCGGCGGTGAACCCGATGACCGCCCGGTTGCGCCCTTCCGCCTTGGCGTTGTATAGGGCGCGGTCGGCCTCCCGCAGGAGGCGCTGCAGCCCCGCGTTCCGTTCCCGGGTATCGACGACGCCGAAGCTCGCCGTCGGCGCGTCGACGCCGGCGGGCAGGGAGCTGTGTTCGGCCAGCGAGGCATTGATCTGGTCTGCGATCCGGACGCCCTCTTCGGCGTCGACGCCGTCGAGCAGCAGCGCGAATTCCTCCCCGCCGTAGCGGCCCACGAGGTCGGCGTCCCGCACCGCTGAACGGCAGGCAACGGCGAAAGCGCGGATGACGCCGTCGCCCGCATCATGCCCGAAGCGGTCATTGATGGCCTTGAAGCGGTCCAGGTCCGCCATCACAACCACGGTGTCGACGCCGGCCGCGAGGTTGGCCCGGAGCCTGCGCTGGGCCTGGTGCGTGAACTCCCCGCGGTTCAGCAGCCCGGTCAGCCCGTCACGGTAGGCCAACTCCTGCAGGTCCTCGGTCCGGCGGGCGTAGTTCAGCGAGGTGATGCTGGACGAGACAACCACCAGCAGGATCATGGCCATCAGCAGGGTCACGCCGGTGCCGAACAGCATCTGGAACAGCGGATCCTCCGGGCCGAGCAACGCCAGCCCCACCATCCTGCTCAGGTAATAGCCGGCACAGACGGCAGTTGCGACGGCGAGGGACCGGACGAGGCGCCAGGAATCCACCCGCTCACGCCACAGCTCCGCGGAGGCGAGACCGATCGCGGCCCCCATCAGTGCCAGGAGGACGATGCTGCCGATCCGGGCATGGTCTGAGTAGCGGACGCCGGCGTCGATGGCGACGGCCGCCGTCGCCGGGACCCCCAGCAGCCAGGGCCTGATCCGGCGGCCGGCCAGCGAGCGGGTCCCGGCCCAGACGCAACCGGAGCCCAGCACCATGACACCGTTGCCCACGCTGGGGGCCCAGGTCACCGCCTGGACCTCACCCATGAAGTAGAACGTGGCAGCCAGGAAGAAGGAGGCGACAGCCCCGCACCACCAGCCGGCAAACGGAGCCCGGCTCTGGCGGTAGGTGTCGAAGTAGAACAGGACCAGCATTGTCAGCGTCATCACGGCGAAGACCACCATGAGCGTTGACCGGTCGAGAAGCACCATAGATTGAAGTTTCCCTGCTGCCGGAGCGGCCCTCCCCATGGACCGCCGGCGTAGTTCCCCGCCGGATCAGGCCCCGGCCGGGACAAGTCTCTCAGAACGCCGCCCCCGCCGGCCGAAACGGCGCGGCATCGGGGCGGCGCCGGGGTCCCCCGAGCGGCAGCCAGGGGTGCCCGGGCGCCGGTCCGGGGTGCAAGATGGTGCCATGGATGCCGCCGACGCCCTCAACGAGATCGCCTTCTGGCTCGAACGCGAGCTTGCCCCGACCTTCAAGATCCAGGCGTTCCGGAAAGCCGCCGGAATCGTTGCCGGCCTCGGGCCGGAGGAACTGGCAGCCCGGGCTGCCGACGGCCGGCTCCGGAGGACCAAGGGGATCGGCGACCGGACGTACCAGGTCATTAAGGAAGCCCTCGACGGCGACGTGCCGGAGTACCTGGTCGGGCTCCGGAACCGGGGATCCCGGCCGCTGGTGCCGGGAGGACATGCTCTGCTTGCCTCGCTCCGCGGCGACCTGCACAGCCACAGCGACTGGTCCGACGGCGGATCCCCGATCGAAGCCATGGTGGGCGCCGCCAGGCTGCTGGGCCGCGAATACCTTGCGCTGACCGACCATTCACCCAACCTCAAGATCGCCAACGGGCTGAGCGCCGAGCGGCTGGCCGGGCAACTCGACATTGTCGAGGAGATCAATGCCCGCAACGACGGCGGCTTCCGCCTCCTGCGGGGCATCGAGGCCGACATCCTCGAGGACGGCAGCCTGGACCAGACGCCGGAGATGCTGGACCGGCTGGATATCGTCGTCGCGAGCGTGCACTCAAAACTGCGCGCGGACAAGCGCACCATGACCCGGCGGATGCTCGGCGCCATAGCGGACCCGCACATGAACGTGCTGGGCCATTGCACGGGCCGGCTCATCCAAGGGGGCCGGGGAACGCGTCCGGCGTCGGAGTTCGACGCCCACGAGGTCTTCGCCGCCTGCGCCGAGCACGACGTCGCCGTCGAAATCAATGCCCGGCCAGAACGCCAGGACCCGCCGGGAGCCCTCATTGAGATCGCCCTCGAGGCCGGCTGCCTGTTCAGCATCAACAGCGATGCCCATGCCCCCGGCCAGCTCGATTTCCTGCAGTACGGTGCCGAACGGGCGGAACGCAACGGCGTGCCGGCGGAACGGATCGTCACCAGCTGGCCCCTCGACCGCCTGCTGGCATGGGCGGCGTCGACGCGCTGACTGCCGGCGCACCGTCCGACCGCGGGACATGCCCTCCGGGTGCGGGGATGGTTGAGCATAGTGCTGTTGTGCCCAGTGTTCACCGCGATGATTGAGCATGTCCCGCGGTCCGGGCTGCTGCGCGGCCCGTCCATGTGCGCCGTGCAGGGGACATGCTCTCCGGACGCGGGGAGGGCTGGGCATAGTGCCCTTATGTCCACTGTCCGCTGCGGGGACTGGGCATGTCCCGCGGCCGTGCTACCGGGTGGGACTGGGCATGTCCCGCGGCCGTGCTACCGGGTGGGACTGGGCATGTCCCGCGGCCGTGCTACCGGGTGGGACTGGGCATGTCGCGCGGCCGTGCTACCGGGTGGGACTGGGCATGTCCGCCGCCGGGACCAGCGCGGTGGGGGAAGCCAGGTCCACCCTGCCCGCGGCCTCACCGGGGAGCCCGGTCACCGGATCCAGCAGGTACGTCACCACGTCCCCGGAACGCTCGTGCGCCACATGCAGCCGGCCGTTCCGGACCAGATGGTGCCGCGGCCAGTCGCCGCCGCTGGCGACGTCGGCCACGGGCCGGACGACGCTGCCGCCCGCGTCCACCTCCAGCACTCCGATCCGGTTGGAGCCGCGGACCCCGACGTAGGCGTGCCTGCCGTCCGCGGCGAGGGCAATCTCCGCCGCGGAGTCCCCGGGAAGGGCACCCGCCGTTGTCGCCGGGACCATGCCGGCGAGGCGGAATGTCCCGGACTCCGGGGACCGCTGCACTACCGCAACCTCAATCGAGTACTCGGTCACCACCAGCACGCTGCCGCCGGGATGCTGGACCAGGTGCCGGGGGCCGCTGTCCCGTGGGAGAGCCAGTTCATGGTCCAGCCGCAGCCCTTGGGCGGGCACATAGTTCCAGACCCGCAGGAGGTCGTGCCCGAGGTCGGTGGTCATCACCCTGCCGTCGTCGAGCATCAGGCTGGCGTGGGCGCGGCTGGGACGTCCGGCCAGCGTCGAGGCGGCGGCCGCGAACCGTGCCGTGATGCCGCCGTCATGGTCCAGTTCGTACAGCAGCACCTGCCCGTCGCCCCAGCAGGCCACCACGAGGAAGCGGCCCTGCGGGTCGACGGCGACGTGGCAGGCGGCGTCGCCGGCCGGCCAGCCACGGCCGGCGGCTTCCAGCCCGAAGTCGCCGGAGCGGCGGTACGCCGTGACGGTCCGGGCCGCCTCACCCACGGCATAGACCACGTCAAAGGTGGAGTGCACGGCAAGAAACGACGGCGAGTCCGCCGCGGCGGCGAGGCCCAGCCAGCGCAGTGTTCCGTCAGTTCCGGCATGCAGCGCCCCGATTCCGATCCCGCGGCCGCCGCCGTCCGCGGTGTAACAACCTGTCCAGATCAGCTCCCGCGAGGGGACTGCAGCCGTTGGTAACAGCACGGAAGACGGTGCGGCGATTCGTTCGGTGGCCATGGTGCCATCCTGCCACTTCGATAGCATGGGACTCCGGCACCATACGCGGAGAGGGGGCACATGACGGCTCCACCCGCGCCCCGGGTCATCACACGGCTGCGGGCTGCCGGCTGCGTCTTCGCCGAGGACGAAGCCCGGCTGCTGGCCGCTGCCGCCGCGACGACGGACCAGCTTGATGCCCTTGTGGAGCGGCGGGTGTCCGGACTGCCGCTCGAGCACATCCTGGGCTGGGCGGAGTTCTGCGGGCTTCGGATCGAAGTGGACGCGGGTGTATTTGTGCCCCGCCGCCGCACCGGATTCCTGGTCCAGCAGGCCGCGCAGCTCCTGGCCGGCACCGGCGGCACGGGGCGTGCGCCCGTCGTCGTCGACTTGTGCTGCGGTTCAGGGGCGGTCGGAACCGCGCTGGCGGCGCTGGCCGGCCCCCTGGAGCTTCACGCCTCGGACATCGACCCCGCCGCGGTGCGGTGCGCGGTCCGCAACGTCGTTCCGCTCGGCGGTGCCGTCCACGAAGGGGACCTCTACGAGCCTCTCCCGGCGCGGCTGCGCGGGCGGGTCGACATCCTTGCGGTCAACGCCCCGTATGTTCCTTCGGCGGAGATCGGCACCCTGCCGCAGGAAGCCCGCCTGCACGAGCCGCGGGTTTCCCTCGACGGCGGCACGGACGGGCTGCAGGTCCAGCAGCGGGTGGCCGCCGCGGCGCCCCAGTGGCTGGCACCGGGCGGCCACCTGCTGATCGAGACGAGTCGGCGGCAGGCATCGCGGACAGCCGGGCTGTTCATCCGCAATGGACTCACCGCCAGGGTGGCCCGCTCCGGGGAGCTGGAAGCCACGGTGGTGATCGGAACTGCGGCGACCGGCGCAACGGACCCGCCCGCAGCCCGGTGTAGCTAAGAAACCTTGTCGGGATCGACGTTGGTCGCGGCTCCCGCCAGGGTGGCGCCACCTTCGTCGGACCAGTCCTGCCCGTGCTGGTCGTTGAGCGCCGGGTCGGACTCGACGTCGGCAGCCGCCGAAGCCGCGGACGCGGACGAGGTCCCAAGGTTCACGGTCTCCGGATGCGTGCTGTGCGCCGGGATGCCGGCCGCGGCGGTGCCGCTCGACTTGTCAACGTTCCCGGTGGGGGAGTTGTCACGGCGGACGGCTGAACCGATGACCGTCCCCGCGCGCCGGGCAGCCTCGCCGAGCTGCTCCGAGACCTCGGGTGCCTTTTCCTTGACCGCATCGGTCGCCGCGGTCAGCTTGTCCTGGACCGGCTGGCTTTCCCAGAGGGCCGCCGCGCGGGCTTTAAGCTTCTCGTAGGCTGCCCGCCCGGACCGTGACCCAAGAACGTAGCCTGCGGCGATTCCGGCTCCAAAAAGAACTTTGCCTTTCATGCTGTACTCCTGCTCCTCGGTGGTGCTCAAAAAATAAAGGGGACCGCAAAATCGTGGCGCGGCCGTGTGCCAAAAAACCGGCCCCGGGAAAAGTCCCGGGACCGGTTTTCGGTCGCGTCAGCTTTAGCGGGCTGAGCGCTTGGTGATCATGCCGTAAACGAGCAGGACGATGATCGCACCGCCGATGGCCAGGAGCCAGGTCGACAGCGAGAAGAACTCGTTGATGCCAGTGCCGAACAGCAGTCCGCCAATCCAGCCACCCAGGATGGCGCCGACGACGCCGAGCAGCAAGGTGATCAGAATGCCACCGCCCTGCTTGCCCGGGAGGATAGCCTTAGCGATTGCGCCGGCAATAAGGCCCAGAATCAGAAATGCAAAAAAACCCATTTTTGTTGTTCCTTCTTCTTTCATTGAGGAGACACCCGGGTTGCCGAGTGCGCTTCATCCTTCTGCCCTAATACTAATCATGCTTAGCATAAAAGAGCCACTCCGGGCAGGGAAACATCCCGCGACGCTGCTCCTTTGGCCGGCCGGACCCGTTTGTCCGACCCGCCGGTGCGGGTTCAATTCGCACCGTGTACCGTCACCACGCATAGTCCTCCGGCGCGGTCCGGTGCCCCGGAAAGATGCCGTCCAGCCGCTGGAGCGCGGCCGCGTCGAGCACCAGGTCCAGGGCGCGGAGGGCCGCCTGAAGCTGCCCCGGGGTGCGGGGACCCACAATCGGTGCGGTCACGGCGGGCTGGTGCAGCAGCCAGGCCAGCGCGACGTCCCCGGGTTCCCGGGCCAGCTCACCGGCGAAATCCTCGAACTGGCGGATCTGGTCCCGGTGCTTCTCAAGGGTGGCGAGGGACCGGCCTTCGGTGCGGCGCACGCCGTCGTGCCCTTTCTTCAGCACCCCGCCCAGCAGTCCACCCTGCAGGGGTGACCAGGGGATGAGCCCCAGCCCGTACTGCTGTGCGGCCGGAATGACCTCCAGTTCCACGTTGCGGGTCAGCAGGTTGTAGATGGACTGCTCGCTGACGAGCCCGAAGCTGTGCCGGCGCACGGCAGCCTCCTGCGCCTGGGCGATGTGCCAGCCTGCGAAGTTGCTGCTCCCCGAATACAGGATCTTGCCCTGCTGGACCGCGACGTCGATCGCCTGCCAGATCTCATCCCATGGAGTCATGCGGTCCACATGGTGGAACTGGTAGAGGTCGATGTGGTCCGTCTGCAGCCTTTTCAGACTCGCATCCAGGGCTCGGCGGATGCTCAGCGCGGAAAGCCTCGACTCGTTGGGCCGGTCCGCCATGGTGCCGTACAGCTTCGTCGCCAGCACGGTCCGCTCGCGGCGCTCGCCGCCCGTGGCGAACCAGCGGCCCAGGATTTCCTCGGTGCGGCCGCGGTGGCCGGCGCCGCCGTAGACGTTCGCGGTGTCGAAGAAATTGATGCCCGACTCCAGCGCGGAGTCCATGATGGCGCGGGCATCGGTCTCCTCGGTCTGCGGCCCGAAGTTCATGGTTCCCAGGCAGAGCCGGGAAACCTTCAGGCCCGAGCGGCCCAGCTGCGTGTACTGCACGCGGTGGTCCTTTGCGGCTTAGCGCTCCAGGCGGAACCCGAGCTTGATGGTGACCTGCCAGTCGGCGACCGCGCCGTTTTCGAGGTGTCCGCGGATTTCCTTGACCTCAAACCAGTCGAGGTTGCGCAGGGTCTTGGCCGCCTCGGCGATGCCGTTGCGGACCGCGGCATCAACGCCCTCGTTCGACGTTCCGACAATTTCAGAAATGCTGTAAGTGTGATTAGACAACTTCGCTCCTCGTGATCGCCATCGATACCCGGCGGTTGGCCGTTCCTGCAGATTAGCCGACAGATCGCAGCGGGACTAGGCCCGGCGGCCATGCCTCAGGATCCCGAGACCGGGCCCGGCTCAGGGCGCTTGGGCGTTAGTGGCGGGGCGTCAGCGCGCTTCCGGACCCGGCTGACCATCCAGGGAAGCAGATAGTTGGTGAACCAGGCGAGGTCCCCCGCCTTGCTTTCCCGCCAGCTTCCGGCCGGCATGGGCTTGGGCTCCAGCGGACTCAGGCCATGCGGGACGCTCAGGGATTCGAGCACCATCGCCGCGATGGTGTGGTGGCCCATCGGCGAGAAATGCAGGCGGTCCGGGGCCCACATCCGCGGGTCCGAGAGCTGCCGCAGGACCCAGAGATCAGCGATCACACCGTGATGGCGCACGGCGATGGTCCGGATGTTCTCGTTGAAGACGGCGACCCTCCCGCGGTTATGTCCCAGCAGGGGTGTGTCGCGCCAGTCGGGGCCGGTGAACAACACGATGGTGGCGCCGGTGGCACTGAGCCTGCCCACCGCGGCGTCCAGGGCGGCAGCCAGCCGGTCGGGATCGCCCCGGTGGAACACAATGTCATTCCCGCCGGCCGAGAGCGTGACCAGGTCCGGTTTGAGCGCAATCGCGGGCCCGAGCTGCCGGTCCAGGATCTCGCCCAGGAGCAGGCCGCTGACGGCGAGGTTCGCGTACCGGAAATCCGGCCTTCCCTCGCTGAGTTCCTCGGCGATCCGGTCCGCCCAGCCCCGCATGCCGCCCGGACTCAGCGGTTCCGGGTCCCCGAGGCCCGAGGTGAACGAATCCCCCATTGCAACATAGCGGCCCCACGGCCCCGCATTCCAGGACCCTGTGGGCGGGCCCGGGTTCCGGTCCGGGCCCCGTCTCGGGGCGGGGCCTCCTGCGCCGGCCTGTCCGGCGCCAGAATCCAGGAAACCGGCGGCGTTCACACTCCCAGCAATACGCCGAAAATGCAGGCTTCACTAGGTACTTAGGTCCCTAGCCGGGAGCGAGGGAGATCATACCCTGCCGGGCATCCCTGATACATAGGGGGGTATATCATGGAATGTAGCCCCGTTGATCCTGGAGGAACAAATGGAACTCGATCCCACCGACATGAAGCCCGTCATCAATCGACTTCGCCGTGCCCAGGGGCAGCTTGCCGCCGTCACGCGAATGATCGAGGAGGGCCGCGACTGCAAGAGCGTGGTTACCCAGCTCGCCGCGGTGTCCAGCGCGCTGGACAAGGCCGGGTTCTCGATCATTGCCACCGGCCTGCAGCAGTGCATGCAGCAGGAGGACCCCAGCCTGGACAGGGCCGAACTCGAGAAGCTCTTCCTCTCGCTCGCCTGAGCCGCGCTGAGTCCCGTCCCCGCACGGCCGCGCGTCCCGCGGGCCGGATGCGGGGGGTCGGGCTTGCGGGACCGGATAATCAGGCCGGCCGGTCCGCCAGGACGTAGGTCTTGAGGTCATCCAGCGTCTGCTGCATGTGCGCGTCCATGGCGTCGCGGGCCTGGTGCGGATCCCGCGTGGCCAGGGCGTCGGCAATTTTCTGGTGATGGCCGATCGCGTGAGCCTGGATCTCGCGCACCTCGGAAGTCTGGGTCCGCCGCTTTTCCAGCACCCGGTGCAGCGGCGCGAACAGGACGGCCACAAAAACATTCTCCGAGGCGCGCAGGATGAGGTCGTGGAACGCCAGGTCCGCCGCCACGAACGCGGCGAGATCATGCTTGTCGTGCGCCTCGCGCATCGATTCCAGCTCCCGGTAAAGGGCCTTGAGGTCTGCGTCGCTGATCCGGCCCGCCGCGAGCTCGCAGGCGCCCGATTCCAGCATCCGGCGCAGCTCGATCAGCTGCACTGCGGCCGCCGCGTCGTTCTTCCCCTCTGACGCTGCCCGGAGGACGGCCTCCAGGGAGGCCCAGCGGCTCAGCGGGTTCACGAAGGTCCCGCGGCCGCGCTCCACGCTGAGGATCTGCTGGGCTTCGAGGGTCTTCATCGCCTCGCGGACCGTCATGCGGCTCACCTCATGGCGGGCGCTCAGCTCCAGCTCGCCGGGGACGGATGCTCCGGGCGGGAACTCGCCGGCAATGATGCGGTCCAGCAGTTCGTCGGCCACGACGCCGACCAGCGATTTCCTAGCCAATTTTCCCCATTCGCTGTCTCCGACCTGCCTGATGGACAAGTCTACTTGCGCGTCTTTGTGCCGTATGCCACACTAGCATTCAAATGTTAGATGTCAGACATCTTACAAATCCTTAACACGCAGCAGAGTCCCACAATGGAGTGCAAGTGCCCTTTGAATCAGAGCTTTTCGAAGCAGAAGTGCTGGCCGCCTTCCCGGCGGAGGTCCGGATCCCCGCCCGGACCGTCGCTGACACCCTCGCGGCCTCGTCCGTGCCGTCCCCCCGGATCCTGGTGGTGCTCGACGACGACCCGACGGGCACACAATCCGTCGCGGACCTGCCGGTTCTGACGCGGTGGGATGTCGCCGACTTCACCTGGGCCTTCAACCACCGCATCAACGGCCGCCGGCCGGACGCCGTCTACGTCCTGACCAACACGCGGAGCCTGGACCCCGCCGAGGCTGCAGCCCGCAACGAAGAGGTGGTCCGGAACGCCCTCGCGGCCGCCGCCCTCGAAACCCGCAGTGCCGGTTCCGGCAGTGCCGGTTCCAGCAGCGCCAGTTCCAGGCTGCGCCTGGGGTTCGTCAGCCGCAGCGACTCCACCCTCCGCGGCCACTACCCGCTGGAACCGGACACCATTGCGGCAACCGTCGCCGCAGTCAGCGGCGAGGCGACGGACGGCGTCGTTATCGTCCCGGCATTCCCCGACGCCGGACGCGTGACAATCGGCGGCGTGCACTTCATGCGCGGCACCGGCGACGATGCCGGCAAGCTCACCCCGGTGGCTGAGACCGAATTCGCCCGGGACGCGAGCTTCGGCTTCGCGAACTCCGAGCTGGCCAAATACGTCGAAGAGAAATCCCAGAGCCGCTTCCAGGCAGACTCGGTGATCGTGCTGACCCTGGACGTCATCCGCGCCGCCGGCCAGGACGGCGACCCGCAGGTCTCGGCGAAGGCCATCGCGGACGCCATCGACGCCGCCACGGACTCCACCCCGATCGTGGCCGACATCGTGACCGAGAACGATTTCCGCGCCCTCGCGCTGGGCCTCGAGGAAGCCGAGCGACGCGGCAAGAAGCTGCTCTACCGGGTGGGCCCGCCGTTTGTCCGGGGCCGCATCGGTCAGGAAATCCGCGCCGAGCTCAGCGGCGAGGAGGCCTACGCCGGCAACACCCCCTCCGGCGCCGGCGGCCTCATCGTCGTGGGCTCGCACGTCGGTGTCACGACCCGCCAGCTCAAGGCCCTCGTCGAACAGCACAGCGCCGCGCGCATCGTGGAAATCGACGTCGAAAAGCTGCTCGACGGAAACTCCGAGGGCTACCTCGACGGCATCGTCCGGGACGTCGCGGAGTCCCTGCACAGCGCCGACGTCATCCTCCACACCAGCCGGCTGCTCATCAAGACCGACGACGCCGCCGCGAGCCTGCGGATTGCCCGCACCGTGTCCGCCGCGGTCGTCGCAGTGGTAAACCGGACCCTGAAGACGTTCCCGCCGCGCTTCGTCATCGCCAAGGGAGGCATCACGTCCTCGGACGTGGCCGCCCACGGCCTGGAGATCCGCCACGCGATCGTCCGCGGCCCCATGCTGCCGGGCATCGTCAGCCTGTGGGAGCCGGTGGACGGACCCGCGAAGGGCATCCCGTACATCGTTTTCGCCGGCAACGTGGGCGACGACGAGTCCCTGGCCCAGGTCACCCGCAAGCTGAGCAATACTTTCTGACCCCTGCCAAACCCGCATTTCAACGGAGAAAACCATGAACTACAAAGTCACCGTCCTCGGCCTGGGCGCCATGGGACTGCCCATGGCCACCCGGCTGGCAACCCAGCTGACCGTCCACGGCTTCGACATCGCCGAGCCCCGCCTGGCGCTCGCCGAGGCCGCCGGGGTGCGCACGTTCGCCTCGGCCCGTGAAGCGGCCGAGGGCGCCGACGCGCTGCTGCTTGCCGTGCGCAATGGCGAGCAGCTGGACGACGTCCTCTTCGGCGCGAACGGCGTCGCCTCGGCGCTGAAGCCGGGCGCCGTCGTGATCCTGGGCAGCACCGTGGGCACCGAAGCCATTCCCGCCACCGTCGCCCGGCTCGCGGAATTCGGCGTCGCCCTCGTTGACGCCCCGCTCTCCGGCGGACCGAAGCGCGCCGGCGAAGGAGACCTGCTGATCGTCGTCGGCGCCGAACCACAGGCGCTGGAAGCGGCCCGTCCGGTCCTGGAACTGCTGGCCTCCACCCTGACCGTCGTGGGCGACAAGCCCGGCGACGGACAGGCCCTCAAGACCGTCAACCAGCTGCTCTGCGGAATCCACATCGCCGCGGCAGCCGAGGCCATGGCCCTCGCTGACGCCCTCGGCCTGGACCAGGCCAAGACCCTCGCAGCCCTGGAAGCCGGCGCCGCCGGATCCTTCATGCTGTCCAACCGCGGACCCCGCATCCTCGAGGCCTACACGGACAACGGCGCCGAGGTCCTCAGCCGCCTGGACATCTTCGTCAAGGACATGGGCATCGTCGGCAAGGCCACCCGGGCCGCCGGCCTCGCCGCCCCGGTGGCCGCCGCCGCCGAGCAGCTCTACCTCCTCGGCCAGGCCCAGGGCCTCGCCGCCGCCGACGACTCCGCCGTTATCAAGGTCGTCGCGCCCACCAAGCGCACCGCCTAGTTCCCCGTAGCCCCTCCAGATTCCCCCAAGCCCGACGACGGCGGATCCCCCCTTTCCGCCGTCGTCGAACCCACCCGCCGGTCCTTCCCGGGACCGGTCCGTCAAAGGAGACACCCGATGAGCGCTCTCGCTCTCCTGGCCATAGCCGCAGCAGGCGTCGCCCTGCTGCTCGTGGCCGTCATCAAATTCAAGATCCCGGCCTTCCTGGCGCTGCTGGTTGTCAGCGTCCTCGTGGCCCTGGTGGCGGGCATTCCGCTGCCGGACATCGTCAAGACGGTCACCGAAGGCATGGGCGGAACCCTCGGCTCCGTCGCCATCCTCGTCGGCCTCGGCGCCATGCTCGGAAAGATGATTGAAGTTTCCGGCGGCGCCCAGTCGCTGGCTGGGAAGTTCACCCAGCTGCTGGGACCACGCCGCGTCATCGCGGCCCTGACCTCCGCGGCCTTCCTGCTGGCCATCCCCGTCTTCTTCGACGTCGGATTCATCATCCTGATCCCGATCATCTACGGCTTCTCCAAGGCCGCCGGGGTCAACCCGGTCAAGATCGGCCTGCCGGTCGGCGCGATCATGCTGGCGATCCACGTCGTTGTTCCGCCGCACCCGGGTGTTGTGGGCGGTGCCGGCATCCTCAACGCGGACATCGGCTGGACCACCATCATCGGGCTCCTGCTCTGCATCCCCGTGGGTGTGCTCGGCTACTTCATCGCCAAGCGGCTCAACCGCCGCGACTACGTGATGCTCCCCGGCACTGCGGAGCAGTTCCGCCTCTTCGGCACCGGAAAATCGGACGTCGAGCAGGACACCGCGACGGGCGGCGGCGTTGCTGTCAAGACCGCAGCCAAGACCGCTCCCAGCCCGGCCATGATCATCACCCTGATTGTGCTGCCGATCCTGATGATCATGGTGGGAACCGTTGGCGCCGTGTTGCTGCCCAAGGGCAGCCCCGCCGCCGACATTGCAGCCTTCGTGGGCTCACCCCTGATGGCCCTCCTGACCGCTCTCGGCATGGCTTACTACTTCTTGGGTATCCGCCGCGGCTGGTCTTCCCAGCACACGGGTGAGGTCATGGACTCCGCCCTCGCACCGACCGCCATCGTGATCCTGGTGACCGGCGCCGGCGGCGTCTTCGGCAAAGTCCTCACCGTCTCGGGCATCGGCAAGGCGCTCGCCGAGGGGCTGCAGGACGTGGGGCTTCCGCTGATCCTGATGGCGTTCGTCCTGGCGGCGGTGCTCCGGGCCTCCCAGGGGTCGGCCACCGTGGCCATCATCACCACTGCAGGCCTGCTGGCGACCTCCGTTGCCGACGGCGGGTACTCGCCTGTGCAGACGGCACTGATCCTGGTGGCCATAGGCTTCGGCGCGTTCGGCCTCAGCCACATCAATGACTCCGGCTTCTGGATCGTCACCCGGTACCTGGGACTGTCGGTTGCCGACGGGCTGCGCACCTGGACGGTCCTCACGACCATCCTCGGTGTGGCAGGCTTCGCCCTGACGTTCCTCGTCTGGATCCTGGTGGGAGGCCTGAGCGTCTGATGCGTGTCCGTCTCGACCAGCTGGTGGTTTCAGCCCTCCAGCAGGGATCGGCCGTCCCGGCCTTTACCTGCTACGACTTCACCACGGCGCTCGCCGTGGTGGGGGCGGCGGAGGAGGCCGGCCGCGGTGCCATCCTGCTCGTCTCGCCCAGCACGGCGGCCACCCCGAACGGCCTGCGGCTGATTGAGGCGCTGCGCGGCCTGGCCGACGGCGCCGGGGTTCCGGTCGCCGTGCAGCTCGACCATGCCTCGGACCTCCGCGTGATTGCGGACGCCGTTGCCGCCGGGGCGGACTCCGTCCTGGTGGACGGATCGTCGCTGGCCTACGACGACAACATTGCCCTGGTCCGGTCTGCACGCGCCGCCCTGGACGGGCTGGCAGCGGACGGCACCGTCCCGGAGATCGTGATCGAGGCCGAACTCGGCGGCCTGGCCGGCGACGAGGACAGGGCCTTTGGACCAGACGCCACCGGCAATGCCCCGGCGGCCGGCACGGCCGGGCTCACCGACTCCGCCCAGGTGGAGGACTTCGTGGCACGGACCGGAGCCCAGTTGCTGGCCGTGGCCGTGGGCAACGTCCACGGCAAGTACAAGGGCGAGCCGGAGCTGCGCTGGGACGTGCTGCAGGACATTGCCGTGCGGACCCGCATTCCCCTGGTGCTGCACGGCGCCTCCGGAATCCCTGCCGCCGAGCTCGTGAAGGCCGCCGCCATGAACGTGGGCAAGGTCAATTTCAACACCGAGCTGCGTACCGGCGTCCTTGAGACCCTCGAGTCGCGCACGGCGGCGCACCGGACAGACGGCGAGAACCTCCAGGGACTGCTGGCCGACTGGGACGCCGCGGCCGGGGCTTTCGCGGCCACGGCGCTGGCGACGCTCTCGCGCTGACGCCCACAACCGCCCCGGAACCGGGGGAGGCCAGGATCAAAACCATGATCCTGGCCTCCCTCGGTTTAGCGCTGCTTTCCGCCTGAGCGGCCTGATATCCGGGCCTCCCGGTACTGGCCGTGGAACCGGACAAGGCCGACAATGGGGGCAACAACACAGCAGCGTTGACGGCCAACAGCCTACGAAGCGGTTTGGCAGGTTCCGGAGGGGCGCAATGGTTCCACGGCAGCGGGCAGGGAGCGGGCAGGCAATAAGGCCCGACCGCGACCTGGTGATTGATCTCGCCAGGTTCTTCTGCCTTGCACTCGTGGTGGCGTCGCACACCATGATGGTGAGTCCCGTGCTGCACCCCGACGGCACCGTGACGTCCGACAACACCCTCGGCAACCAGCGCTGGTTCGAACCGGTGGTCTGGGTCCTGCAGGTCATGCCGCTATTCTTCGTCGTCGGGGGCATAACCGGTCTGCAGTCCTGGCGGCGCCTCCGGGCCCGGGGCGGCCACACCTCCGACTTCATGCAGGCACGCATGCTCCGGCTCATCCGCCCTGCCGCTGTCCTGCTCGCCATCATGTTCAGTGGGCTCTGGGCGGCGAGGCTCGCCGGGGTGGACCCGCAAGTCATCCAGCTGCTGGTTTTCGGAGCAGGCACGCCGCTATGGTTCCTCGCAGCCTACCTCTCGGCACAGCTGAACCTCCCGGTGCTGGCACGCCTCCACGCCAGGGCTCCCTGGCTGACGATGCTGGGGCTCACTTCGCTGGCGGTGACGGTGGACTGCCTGCGCGGGATGATGCCGACGCTGGCGTACCTCAACATGGTCTTCCTGTGGTGCGCCGTGCAGCAGCTCGGATTCTTCCTCGCCGACGGCGGACCGCGGGCCCCGGGGCGTATCGCACTGGCCGGCATCATCCTCACCAGCAACCTGATCCTGGGCCTGCTCGTGTGGCTGGGTCTGTATTCCGGGAACATGCTGGTGAACCTCAATCCGCCCAACCTGACCCTGCTGCTCCTCGGCATCTCGCAGGCCGCCGCCCTGCAGCTCTTCCGGCCCGTGCTGTCGAGAATCGCGTCGCTAGTGCGGGTGCGGCGGTTCATTGGACTGGCCGGACGGCGGTCGATGACCGTCTACCTCTGGCATCTGCCTCTGCTCGCGGCGATGTCCGGCGTGTTAATTCTGACCGGCTTTCCGCAGCCAGCGGGGGGCACCGCCGCCTGGTGGTGGGGACGACCGCTCGTGCTGCTCGGGGTGATCGGCCTGCTGCTGCCCGTGCTGGCGCTCTTCGGCCGGCTCGAAGAGCGCCCGACGTCGCCCGACCCCGCCCGGCCCCGCCCGGTGCCTGCCGTGGTGATGGCCGCCGTCGTCGTCTTTGTCCCGGTGGCCGACGCAGCGCTCAACGGACTAACCCTGGGGCTGCTCGGCGGGGGAGCGGCGTGCTTCGCGCTCGCCGTCCTGCTGCTCGGCCGGATCCCGGCCCGGCTCGTGGCAGATCCGGGCCCCGGCGGATCGGGCCCGCCATTGCCACGCCCGCCATTAAGTGCCAATGTCGAACCATGACGGAGAACTCGGCAGCCACTGAAGACACGTTCAGCCCGAACGTATCCACCACCCGCAATGATGGGCTGCACCGCTACGAGCTCCACGTCGGCGACAAGCTGGCCGTCGAGATCCGCTTCATCGACGAGCCCGGCCATATCGACTTCATCCACACCGATACGGCGGAGCAATTCCAGGGCCAGGGTCTCGCCAAGGTACTGGCCCACTTCGCGCTCGATGATGTGGTGGCGTCCGGCAAGAGGATCATCCCGAACTGCCCCTTTATGTACCGCTACCTGCGCCGGCACGACTCCTACACCCAGTACATCGACTGGCCGGAGCAGCCCCCGGCCGGAGCCTGAAACCCGGACCGGCAGCGGGCCTGGGCTGTGGGACCCGCTTGTGACCGGGGCTACAACCTAATAAAGTCTTAGCAGAGTTATGCAGTTGGCTCTTGGACGTGTCCCTTTGGAGAACCCCGTGAACCATAAACTGCGTGTGCTTGTCCGTGTGGATGCCGATCCCGGACTTGTGACCCTCGAAGTCACCGGCTGCCTTACCCAATCAGACTTTCCCTCCTTGCTGCACATCATGCGCAGGGCGGGACGTCTCGGCGCGGGGACCGATGTCCTTGTCGACCTTCACGGTTCCTCCCACCTGGACCCCGAAATCCTCCTGCAGCTGAGGTCCATCGCCGCCGACGGCGGGGCTGCCGCCGGGTCCGGTCCCGGGGCTGAACCCTTCCGGGTCACGCTGGCGGAACCCGCGGACCTGCCGATCTGCCTGCTGCACGTGGGCTCGGACGGCGAAGTCCTCGCCGGCCTTGAGGGGGAGCCCGCGCCGGCAGCGCCGCTTGACGTTGCCGGGGCAAGGCCGGAGCTTTCCACTGGCATCGGAGGGCAGCTGGATTCGGGGCTGGACGAGGCCTGCATCCCGATTCCCGCCGAGCTCAACACCATCAACGGCCTGGAGCTCTCCGAGTACTTCGAGGGAACCCTGGACCCCGCCGCCACCGTCCGGGCTCTGTCCGACGCGGCCCTGGTCCAGCTGGCCGATGCCCTGTACCGGCACCTTGACACCAGCAGCCCGTCCTTTGGCGCGCACACCTGGTATGAGCTGGCCACCGAAGAGCTGCAGAACCGCCACCTGGGTGACGCAGCCGATCCCGCGGAAGATGAACTGGCCACGGGCCCGGCCCTGGCCTGAGGGCAGGGGAGCCGGGCTAAGCTGGCGCCATGACTGAACATGCCGCAATGCAGGCTGGCACCACGGCCCTGATCACCGGAGCAACCGCCGGGATCGGCGCGGAATTCGCCCGCCAGCTCGCCGAGCAGGGCCACAACGTGGTTCTCGTGGCGCGCGACACCGCCCGGCTGCAGGCCAGGGCGCAGGACCTGGAGAATCAGTACGGCGTGCGCGCCGAAGTCCTCGCCGCGGATCTCGCGGACGACGCCGGGGTGGCGGCCGTCGTCGCCCGGCTTGCGGATCCGGCCCGCCCGGTGGACATCCTGGTCAACAACGCCGGCATGGGCCTGCTGCACCCCTTCGAGGAGAACGACATCGCGGAGGAAACCAGGCATCTCAGGCTGCACGTGGAGACAGCCATGCAACTGACGCATGCCGCCCTGCAGGGCATGCTCAGCCGGCACTCCGGCAGGATCATCAACGTCGCCAGCGTGGCCGCGTTCCTTCCCCGGGGAAGCTACTCGGCGGCGAAGGCGTGGCTTGTCAGCTTCTCCCGCTGGGCCAACCTCGCCTATGCAAAACAGGGCGTGAACGTGACCGCGGTCTGCCCAGGATTCACCCACACCGAATTCCACGACCGGATGGGCATGGATAAGACGGTGACCCCGCGCTGGATGTGGCTGCCGGCCGAGCGCGTGGTGCGTGAAAGCCTCGCGGACAACATAAAAGGCAAAGCCGTCTCCATCCCGACCAAGCGCTACAAGGTGCTGACCGCCGCCGCCCGCGTCCTCCCTGACAGGCTCGTGACAGGGCCGGCCCGCCGCGCCAAATAGGTGCGGGGGATCAGGGCAGAAGGACCTTACGCCGGAGGAGCACGCCGAGCTCTTGGCAGCGGAGCCGCAGTAGCAGGACTGCATCCGTGCGGCTGCTCGCCTCTTCCGCGAAAGGGGCGGGCGGCCGCACGAGCCGTCGCCCCGGCGGCCGGAGCCGTCAACGCCGTCGGCGGATCAGGACGACGACGAGGATGCCCGTCAGGGCGCCCACCATTGTCTCGAGTGCCCGTTCGGTCACCAGCACCTGTGGGTCGGCGGGAGCGGCGAGCTGGGTCATCAGCAGGATCACGGGCGTGAAAGACACCATGGCCAGCCCGTAGTGCCTGGTCATAAACAGCTCCGTGGTGAACTGCAGGACGATCACCAGCAGGGCCAGAACGGCTGACTCGTGGCCGGGGAACGCCCGGAGGGGCGAGAAGGTCCAGGGAAACAGCACGGCAGCAACCACCACGAGGCCCACCAGGGTGCCAACAATCCGGTGCAGGCCGCGATACACGCTGCTGGGCATATCCGCCCCCGCAAGGGGGACCGCGGCGGCGGCCATGGCCCAGTGCGGGTGCCCGCTTCCGCTGAGGACCCCGACGGCGCCGGCCGCCCCGACGGCGGTGAGGTACCGGGCGGCATGGATCCAGGCTGCCCGGCCCCGGGCCCCGCGCAGCGGCGGGACATCCCTTTCCGCGCCGCGTTCCCAGGCCCGGCCCCGCACCCAGCCGCCAAACCCCACCAGCATGGAAAAGGCGGCGGACAGCGCGCCGATCAGGACCGCGGTGTGCCAGTGCACGGTGGTGGGGATGGAGGCGCACGCGCCCAGCGCCAGTATGCCGAAGAACGGGCCGTTGGGCTTCAGTGCGACCCTGTCGGCGAACAGGGACCCCGCCGCCGCGAGAAGCGTTTCGGTGACAACGAGCACCCAGGAATGGAGCTGGTTTACCGAGAGGAAGACGCCCACGGCCAGCCCGCCCACCAGCAGGAAAGCAGCCTGGCCCTGATGCCTGAGGCGCAGCTGATGCGGCTCGTTCCGGCCGTACATGCCGGTCAGGGCGCCGAACACCGCGTAGACCATCAGGTCCGGGCGGCCCGCGGCGAGGAGCACGAGGGACGGGATGGCCACGCTGACGGCCACGCGCACTGCTGAGACATGGTCGTTGTTGGCCGGCGCCAGGCGGTGGAGACTGCGGAGATGGCCGCGGAGAGGCTGCACGGTTGACTCTTTTCCGGGCTGGGCCGGTCATGCCGGACGGGTTGGTTGACGGGTTGGTCGCGCTGCGTGGTGCCGGACACGCCTAAGGCCTGCCTTGCGTGCTTCCCCAATGGGTAATCACGCAAGGCAGGCCTCAATGGGCGGGACTTCGCTACAGAATCCGGATTAGCCGGCAAGGCTCAGGATGAACCCTGCCGGGCTGCCAGAGGGCAAGCTCAGGCGCCGGCGGGGACCTTATCGGCGTCCCGGGCCGCCGTCGAACCGGCCACTGAATCTGCCGGGGCCGCGGTAAACGGCATGTCCATTTCCACCAGGTCGATCAGCGGGTTCTCGTCCTGGTTCGCGACGATTTCCTTGGCCTCGGCCTGGGTGTCCACGCTGGGCATGGAGCCCGGCAGCGGGCGCTGGGCCGATTCCTTGAGGAAGTAGATCGCGATGGCACCGATCGCCGAGGTGGCCATCAGGTAGTAGGCGGGCATCATGTCATCGCCGGTGGCGCCGATGAGGGCGGCAACGATGAAGGGAGTGGTGCCGCCGAAGATGGCCACGGAGAAGTTGTACGCGATGCCCATGGCGCCGTAACGGCTCGCCGTCGGGAACTGCGCCGGCAGGGCCGAGGCCAGGTTGGCCACGTAGAAGGTCACCGGGAAGGCGATCAAACCCAGGCCCAGGAGGGTGGACCAGATTTCTCCGACGCCGATCAGCATGAATGCCGGGGCGGCCAGGACCACGGTGCTGAGCGCGCCGATCCACAGCACGGGGCGGCGGCCGATCCTGTCGGACAGCTTGCCGGTCAGCGGAATGCACAGGCTCATGATGACCAGCACGGGGATGGTCAGCAGGGTGCCGTGGACAGGATCGTAGCCCTTGGATTCGGTGAGGTACGTCGGCATGTAGGACGTCAGGGCGTAGCCGGCGGTGTTCGCGGCTGCGACCAGGATCATGGCGACGATGAGTGAACGCCAGTAAGCCTTGACGATGCCCACGGGGCCCTTGGAGGCGGTGACGTCGGCGGACGTGGCGTCCTTCGCGTTGGCCTCCTGGGCGTCCAGGGTGGCCTGGAACTGCGGGGATTCCTCGATCTTGTTACGGAAGTAGACCGCGATCAGGCCCAGCGGGCCGGCAACGAGGAACGGGATCCGCCAGCCCCACTCCTCCATGGCGCTCTGGCCGAGGGTCAGCTGCAGGACGGAGACGAGGGCGGCGCCGAGGGCGAAGCCGAGGTAGCTGCCCATGTCCAGGAAGCTGGCAAAGAAGCCGCGGCGCTTGTCCGGGGAATATTCGCTTACGAAAGTAGTGGCACCGGCGTACTCGCCACCGGTGGAGAAGCCCTGGACGACCTTGAGCAGCACCAGCAGGGCAGCAGCCCACATGCCGATCTGCGCGTAGCCGGGGAGCAGGCCGACGGCGAACGTGCTCGCGGCCATCAGCATCAGGGTCCAGGCGAGGACCTTCTGGCGGCCCACCTTGTCGCCGAGCCAGCCGAAGATGACTCCGCCCAGCGGGCGGGCAATGAAGGTGGCGGCGAAGGTACCCAGCAGGAACAGGGTCTGCACGGACTTGTCCGCTTCGGGCAGGAACACCGGTCCCATGGTGGTGATCAGGTAGCCGAACACGCCGACGTCGTACCATTCCATGGTGTTACCCACGATGGTGCCGCCGAGGGCTTTTTTGAGCATCGGCTTGTTGACGACGTTGACGTCGGACTCTTTGAGTCGACGGCGCGTCCGTAGCTTCGGTTTCTTCGCACCGGTGGGTGCAGCTTGGTAGGTTCCGCTGGCGTTCATCACGCCTGCTGAAGAGTCGGTCGTGCTTCGGTCTTTGGGCATTTGGGCCGCTCCTAGGGGGGTCATTTGCTTGCGACTTGTAGCTGCCCCGCTCTGGGCAGGCTTTCAATTTTACGCGATTTCTATGGTGTTTCCGAGTTTGGTGCCGTATCATCCAGTGTTTCGGCCCCGATCGGGGTCTTGTTAGCGGATTTCTTTTCCGCGGTTTCACCGCGCCATTGCACGGAAACCCCGGTCTGCGCCGTGGGCTGCGGAAACTTTTTCCCCGCGGGACCGCAGAAGACCGTAAATCCGGGCCAAATTGCACGATTGGGGCCGGCGCGGCCCGCCCGCCGGGAGGCCCCGCCGCACCGTGAAACAGGGGGTACCCAAGGGGTCCGGAAAGCGCTTAGGGTTGACATCAGTGCAGTGCTGATCACGAGCCACCCAAGGAGAACAGTCCATGACTGGCAAAGAGACCAAGAAGAGCGGCAACAGCGGGGCCGAGGGGGACGACAAGTCCCAGGCCAAGCAGGGGAAAGGCATCAAGTCGCGGCTCACGGACGCCCAGCGGGAGATGCTCGAGAGCAAGTCGCGCGGCGGCGCCGCCTCACAGAGCGTCGGCCACAGCCACAAGCCCACGCACGTCAGCGGCAAGCAGGGCCCGGCGGAGAAGAAAGTGCGCTGGTAGCCCTACAGACATCGCACGCCGGCCGACCTACGATGGTTGGACACTTCGTTTCACAGCTTATTTCGACGACGCAAGTCGGCAGCGCAAATCGAGAGCGGAAGGAAGAGCAATGGCGGAACACCAGTTCGGAGACGAGATCAATCCTGAGGTTGCCAGTCATTTAGCGGAGTCCATGGATGAGGCGCCCGGGCCGGAAACGAAACGTCCCGCCCCGCCCACCGCGGCCGACGGGAAACAGTGGCCGGACGGCAGCGGCAAACACCGCCATCCCAAAGAGCACGATGTCCAGCACGGCCGGCTGGGGCACGAGGCCGCGGTGAACGCGGTCCACCGGATCACCCCGCCGGACACCCCGCACTCCTCCTGAACCAACGTCTCCTGAACCAACGACGGCGCCCCGCGCCGGCGGCAAATAGCCCGGGACGGCCTGCAACGGCCGCCCGGGCTTTCCACTGCCTTCAGTCCGATTCCAGCACCACGTCCGCCGGGCTCTTATCCAGCCGCCAGCCGCGCCAGACCGGGTGCCGGAGCTTGCCGCTGCCGGTCCATTCCCCGTAGGTGACCTCCCCGACCAGCTTGGCGCTCACCCAATGCGCGTCCGAGGCGTCGGCCGCCGGCACCTCATCGAACGGCGAGGTCTTCCGGGGCAGGGCATCGAGCTGCTGCCGCAGTTCCTTGAGCTCCCGGGCGCTGAATCCGCTGCCGACGCGCCCGACGTAGCGCAGCTTGGAACCGGCCGGGATCCCCAGCAGGAGTGAGCCGACGGATTGCCCGCGCACGCCTTTGCCCGGCCTCCAGCCGCCGACCACGACTTCCTGGGTGCGTTCGAACTTGAGCTTGAGCCAGGACCTGCTGCGCTGCCCGACGTAGCGGCCGTCCGTGCGCTTGGCCATCACACCCTCCAGCCCCAGCTCCTCGGCGCTTTCCAGGATGTGCCGGACGTCGCCGTCGATCAGCTGGGACAGTTCCACCGGGCAGCCGGACCTGGTGTGGAACGCTTCCAGCCGGGCCCGCCGCTTGCGCAGCGGAAGGCGGCGCAGGTCCGTGCCGTCCTCGGACAGGAGGTCGAACAGCATCAGCCGCACGGGCGTCGACGACTGCGCCCTCGCGACGTCGGCGGCCCTGGTGAGCTTCATCCGCCCCTGCAGCAGTCCGAAGTCGGGCCGCCCCGAGGGGCCGACGGCGATGATCTCGCCGTCGGCGACGAAATCCCGTTCCGGCCAGCAGGTGCGGTCCGTCAGTTCCGGGTACGCCGCGGACATGTCGTTGCCGTTGCGGCTGATCAGGCGGACCTTGCTCGCGTCTCCGACCACCAAGGCCCGCACCCCGTCCCATTTGAGTTCAAACTGCCAGTCCTTGCCCGGCAGGTCCGCGGCCGTACCGGGGCTCGCGAGCATCGGCAGGAAGTCCGCCGGGTCCGGGGCTGCGGGCTGCCCGCTTGCCGGCGCCGCGGCGTCGGATTCCTGCGCGGTCGACGTCGCCGGCTCCTCCGCCCGCGGGGGCGCCTGGCCCTTCTTCCCGCCCGGCGGGTCCATGAGGTGGATGAGCCACTGGTCGTCGCCCCGGCCGGTGTGGATCAGCGCGAACCGGCGGGCACCGCCCAGTCCGCCGTCGTCCTGGCCGGTGAGGGTGGCAATGACCTCTTTTCCGGCAATCCACTTCTCGCACTCGTAGTAGCCGCGGTCCCAGATGCTGATGGTTCCGGCGCCGTACTGGCCCTTGGGAATGGTGCCTTCGAAGTCCGCGTAGTCCATCGGATGGTCCTCGGTCTGGACTGCCAGGTGGTTCTCTGTCTTGCTGGTCGGGACCCCCTTGGGCAGCGCCCAGGACACCAGCACGCCGTCGCGCTCCAGCCGGAAGTCATAGTGCAGCCGGCTGGCATGGTGTTCCTGAATGACGAACTTCTCCCGGAGGGTGCCGCCCTCTGTCGCCGCGCTTCCCGTCTCCGCACTTTCTATCTCCGCACGGTACCGTTCGGCGGTGAACGGCTCCGGGGTCGAGGCCGCATCCCGCTTGGCACGGTACTTCTCCAGCCGAGGGTCGGAGGCGCCGCCGTCGCCGTGCGCTTCCCCGGCGGAGCCGCCCGGACGGCCGTGCGTCGGGGCCACCGGCCGGCCCCTGCCGGAGATGACGGCGAAAGGGTCCTTGCCGGACTTCACCCGTTGCAGGACCTCCTGGTAGTCGAGCTGGTGAAGGGACGGTGAGCTGAGCTCGCGCCAGGTCCGGGGCGCCGCCACGGTGGGCCGGAGCCGTCCGCGCAGGGAATAGGGGACGATGGTGGTCTTTGCGGCGCTGTTCTGGCTCCAGTCCACCAGGACCTTGCCGGTGCGCAGTGTCTTCCTCATGTCGCTCACGGCCAGCTCCGGGTGATCGGTTTCCAGCGAGCGTGCCAGTTCGTGGGCGAAGTCGGAGATCTGCTCGGAGCTCTGCGTGCCGTCCAGCGCGGCGTACAGGTGGATGCCCTTGCTGCCGCTGGTCACGGGCACCGGGTCCAGGCCCACGTCCTGCAGGATGGTGCGGGCGAGCTTCGCGACCTCAACGCACTCGGCCAGCCCCGCCCCCTCGCCGGGATCCAGGTCCAGCACCAGCCGGTCCGGCGGCAGGGCGTTGCCGTGCGAGTCGACGCGCCACTGCGGCACGTGGATCTCCAGGGCCGCGATCTGCGCGAGCCAGGCCAGGGTGGCCGGATCGTTGACCAGCGGGTACTGGATGGTGCGTTCCTTGTGCGTGATGGAGGCCCGCGGCACCCACCCCGGCGTCGAATGATCCAGGTTCTTCTGGAAGAACATCTCGCCGGGGGCATCGGCCGTACCGACGCCGTGCACCCAGCGTTTCCGGGTGGCCGGGCGGTTCGCGGCGGCCGGGATCAGGACGGGGGCCACCGCAGCGTAGTACGCCAGCACATCGGCCTTGGTGGTGCCGGTCTCCGGATACATCACCTTGTCCAGATTAGTGACCACCAGTTCGCGGCCGCCGACCCGGACCCGCTCCTTGTTGTTGGCGGATGCCCGTTCAGCCAAGGGGCTTCACCTCCACGCAACTGTGATGTTCACTTGATCCATGAGAGCCATCTGGAAAGGCGCGATAGCGTTCGGGCTGGTCAACGTGCCCGTCAAGGTCTACAGCGCGACCGAGGACCACGACATCAGCCTGCACCAGGTCCACAATGCCGACGGCGGACGGATCCGCTACCAGCGCCGCTGCGAGGTCTGCAGCAAGATCGTGGACTACGAGGACATCGACAAGGCCTACGAGGACGACGGCCGCACGGTGGTCCTCAGCCGGGAGGAGCTCAAGTCCATCCCGGCCGAGAACAGCCACGAGATCGACGTCGTCCAGTTTGTGCCGGCCGAGCAGCTCGACCCCATGATGTTCGAGAAGAGCTACTACCTGGAGCCGGACTCCAAGTCGCCCAAGGCCTACGTCCTGCTGCGCCGGGCACTGGAGGACACCGACCGGGTGGCCATCGTCCAGTTCGCCCTGCGGGACAAAACCAGGCTGGGCGCCCTCCGGATCCGGGGTGACGTGCTGGTGCTGCAGGGCTTGCTGTGGGCCGACGAGGTGCGCGAGGCCAGCTTCCCGTCGCTCGAAACAACGATCCGCATCTCCGCCCAGGAGCGTGAGATGTCCGCCGCGCTGGTCGACTCGATGGCGGCGGACTTCGAACCGGACCAGTTCACCGACGACTACCAGCTGCAGCTGCGCCAGCTCATCGAGGCAAAGCTGGAGAAGGGCGAGTCCTTGGACACCGAGGAAACCTTTGGCGTCCCGGCGGCCGAGGCTGGCAGCGGCGAGGTGATCGACCTGATGGAGGCACTCAAACGGAGCCTGGAGAAGAAACGCGGCGGAGGGGCAGCGTCCGCCGACGAACCCGCCAAGTCGACTACCAAGCCCGCCGCCAGGTCGGCCGCCACCAAGTCCACGGAGGCCAAGTCGACGGCGGCCAAGCCCGCGCCGAAGGCGGCCGCCCGGACCGCCGCTAAGGCAGCGCCCAAGACCGCAAGCAGGGCCACCGCGACCAAGACCGCCGCGCCGAAGACGGCCGCCAGGAGCGCGCGGAAGGAGGCCTGAGCGGTCGGCTGTCCGGCCCGTGGCCACCGGGATCAGGAGTTCCGGAGCGCGGAAATGAGCTCGCTTTTGTTCTTGGCCGAGTAACCCTTGAGGCCGATTTCCTTGGCGCGTTTCTTGAGCTGGGGGACGGTCCAGTCCTCGTAGTCGCCGGCTTTCCCGCCCTTGCGGCCCACGGCTGACCGGCCGTCCCGGGCTGCGGCATTGGAGATGCGGGCGGCTTTCTGCTTCGACGCGCCGTCCTCGATCAGCTCTTCGTAGAGTTCCGCATCCTTGATGCTGGGGCTCTCGGACCCCCGCGGGGAGTTCTTCCTCGTGGGCATGGCTACCTCGGCAGCCGGTTGTACGCGGCGGACACCGGAACGTCGACGTCGATGCTTTCCTGCACGTTTGCCACGGGCTTGCCTCCTTCGGCCGGGAAATCGTCCTGCGGCAGGCCACGGTGAGTGGTGCCGCGGATTCCAAACTAGCCGCGCCGCCGGGCCGTGACAAGCATTTACTAAGTTTGCTGAGGGATGTCCGGGGGCCCGGGAACGCAGAGGCCCGGCCGCACCCTGGGAGGGTGCGGCCGGGCCTTGGATCCGGCGGTATCGCCGGAAGGTGCCGCTATTCGGCGTCGTGGTCCGTTTCGAGGATCTGGACCAGGCGTTCCAGGGCGGCGTCGGCGCCGTCGCCCTCGGCGCGCAGGACCACAACCTCGCCGTGGGACGCGCCCAGGCTCATGAGGGACAGGATGCTGGCGGCATCCATGGCCTCGTCAACGGGCTCGCCCAGCCGGGCAATGGTGATTTCGAGATCGAACTCGCCTGCAGCCTCGGCAAAGATGGCGGCCGGGCGGGCGTGCAGCCCGACGCGGCTGGCAATGGTGGCGTTACGTTCGGTCATTTTTGCTCCTTGGGTTTTGCTTGGGGAATATCAGCCAGGAAGGTTTTTCTGGACGGCTCAGGCGGCTACGGGAACCTGTTCCACCGTATCAACCGGCTTCTTTACTGCGTAGCGCTTGAGCCCGATGATGGCGAAGGCCGTGACGACGGTGCCGGCCGCGATGGCGACGACGAACATCAGGAAGTTGTCGATGGCGAAGAAGACGAAGATGCCGCCGTGCGGGGCCTTCGATCCCACGCCGGCTGCCATCGAGATGGCACCCGTGACCGCTCCGCCGAGCATGCTGGCGGGGATGACGCGCAGCGGGTCGGCGGCGGCGAAGGGGATGGCGCCTTCGGAGATGAAGGAGGCTCCCAGCAGCCAGGCGGCCTTGCCGTTTTCCTGCTCCGCGAGGCTGAAGAGTTTCTTGTTCAGCACGGTGGAGGCGAGGGCCATGGCCAGCGGCGGGACCATGCCCGCTGCCATCACGGCCGCCATGATCTGCCACGGGGCCTGGTTGTCGATGGTTGCTGCGCCGAGGCCGGCGACGGCGAAGGCGTAGGCAACCTTGTTGACCGGTCCGCCGAGGTCGAAGCACATCATCAGGCCGAGGATGACGCCGAGGGCGATGGCGCTGGCGCCGGTGAGGCTGTTCAGCCAGTCGTTGAGGCCCACGGTGAGTGCGGCGATCGGGCCGCCCAGGACCAGGAACATCAGGCCGGACGCCACGAGGGATGCCACCAACGGAATAATGACCACCGGCATGAGTCCGCGCAGCCAGCGGGGGACACTGATCTGGCCGATGGCATGTGCCGTGTAGCCTGCCAGCAGGCCGCCGACGATGCCGCCGAGGAAGCCCGCGCCCATGAACCCTGCAACGGCACCGGTGACGAAGCCGGGGGCGATGCCCGGCCGGTCAGCCAGGGCGAACGCGATGTAGCCGGACAGTGCCGGGACGAGGAAGCCGAGGGACAGGGCGCCAATCTTGAACATCACGGCACCCAGGTACGCGCCCAGCGGGCCCCAGGCCAGTTCCGGGTACTCGGTGGGCAGATTGGTGAGCGTGTTGTCCGCCAGGATCTTGTCGGCGTAGGCGGTGATGTCGTAGCCGCCCAGCAGGAAGCCAAGGGCGATCAGCAGACCGCCGCCGGCCACGAACGGGATCATGTAGCTGACACCCGTGAGCAGCGCCTTCTTCAGCTTGGTGCCGAAGTGCTCGCCCTTTTCCTCGGCCGCCAGCTGGGCCTGTTCCTCACCAAAGTGCGGGACTCGGCGGGCGTTCGGGTTGTCGGCGGCGGCGAGGGCCTCCTGGACCATCTTGCCGGGCTCGTCGATGCCGCGCTTGACGGGGGCGTTGATGACCGGCATGCCGGCGAAGCGTTCCTTGCCGCGCACGTCCACGTCCACCGCGAAGATCACGGCGTCGGCGGCCGCGATCACGGCCGGGTCAAGGGGCTTGGCGCCGGAGGAACCCTGCGTCTCGACCTGCAGGTCCACGCCGGCTTCCTTGGCCGCGGCCACGAGCGAATCGGCGGCCATGTAGGTGTGGGCGATGCCGGTGGGGCAGGCGGTCACGGCGACGAGGCGCTTGGGGCGGGGGGCCCCGGCCTTTTCCGGCTCGGTGCTAGCGCCTGCTGCGGCGGAGCCTGCCGCAGCGGCAGCGGCTGCTCCCGCCGCCGGAGCTGCGGCGGCGGGCTTGTCCGCGAGGGCACCCTCGACGAGCTCGACGACCTCGGCCTGTGAGCCGGCGGCGCGCAGGGCAGCGGTGAAGTCCTTTTTGATCAGGGAGCGGGCCAGCCTGGAGAGCAGCTTGAGGTGCTCCTGGTCCGCGCCTTCGGGGGCCGCGATGAAGAAGATCAGGTCCGCGGGGCCATCCTTGGCGCCGAAGTCGACCGGCTGGGAGAGCCGGGCCATGACCAGCGTCGGTTCGGTGACCGCCGTCGAACGGCAGTGCGGGATGGCGATGCCGCCGGGGACGCCGGTGGCGGTTTTCTGTTCCCGGGCGAAGGCGTCGGCAAAGAGGCCCTCCACTTCGGTGGCGCGTCCGTTGGCTGCAACTTTGCCTGCCATGTGCCGGATCACGTCCTCGGGCGTGCTGCCCAGGTTCTGGTCGAGCTCGACCAGTTCGGTCGTAATGAGCTGAGTCACTGTCAATCCTTCCGGAGGGCCGTGATGGTTACGGCATCAGGGGTGGTTTGGTGGACTGCCGGGACTGTGGAGCCCGGCAGCGAAGCGGCGGCGGCACCATGGGCCACAGCCTGACGGAGACAACCGGCCGGGGCGGCGCCCTGGCTGGAGGCGAGCAGGTAGCCGGCCAGCGAGGAATCACCGGCGCCCACCGTGCTCACCGCAGTGACCGGCGGGTGCGTGGCAAGCCACGCGCCGTCGGCCGTCACAAGTACCGCACCCTTGGAGCCGAGTGTTGCGAGCACGGCACCCACCCCGGATCGCACGAGGGCGGCAGCAGCCACTGCGGCGGCCGCCGGATCCGCTTCGAGTTCCTCGGCGGACTTGTGCGTGGCGAACCCGGCTGCGGCAGCCAGTTCCACCAGTTCCTCGGCGTTGGGTTTGATGAGATCCGGTTTCCCCAGCGCGTCGCCGGAGATCGCGGCGGCGAGCGGTTCGCCGGAGGAATCGACGGCGATGAGGGGGGCCTCGTTGCCGTGATCCATGGAGCGCAGCCGCCGGGTGACGGTGGCGTAGAAGTCGGCCGGCACCCCGGGTGGGAGCGATCCGGCCAGGACAACCCAGCTGGCTCCGCGGGCGTGGTCCAGGAGCAGCCCGATCAGGGCTTCCTGCTGGTCCGCACTCAGCACAGGGCCGGGTTCGTTGATCTTGGTGGTGACGCCCCCGGGTTCGGTGAGCGCCACGTTGCTGCGCAGCGGCTCGCCGATCGGGAGCGCGGCGAACGGGACGTCGCCGTCGCGGAGGCCTGCGAGGACGGGGTCCGCCTCGGCTCCGGGCAGCACCGCGACTGTCGTCAGGCCGGAGGCGACGAGGGCGCGGGAGACGTTGACTCCCTTGCCGCCGGATTCCTGCCGGACGGAGACGGCCCGCTGTACTTCGCCGCGAAGCAGGGGGCCAGGCAGCGCCACGGTGCGGTCCAGACTGGGGTTGGCGGTCAGCGTGACAATCATGCGACCACCACCTCGACTCCGGCGTCCGCGAGGGCGTCGGCCAGGTCCTGGCTGGGTTTCGTGTCAGTGATCAAGGTGTCCAGATCTTTCAACGAGGCGAACTGGACCAGGGTTTCGGCATCCAGCTTGGAGGCATCAGCCAGCACCACAATGCGGCGCGCTGATTGGACGAAGGCAGCCTTGACAGCGGCTTCTTCAGGATCGGGAGTGCTCAGCCCGAAGGCTGCGTGGATGCCGTTGGTGCCGATGAAGGCGATGTCCGGGCGGAGCCGGCGGGCGGCTTCCACGGTGGACTGGCCAACGGCGGCCTGCGTGATTCCGCGGACCTTACCGCCCAGCAGATGCAGGGCGATGCCGGGTTCCCCGGACAACTTTGCCGCCACGGGCAGCGAGTGGGTGATGACCACGAGTTCCGCGGCGGGCCCGGAGATGGCGGCGGTTGCTGCCGTCCGGGCGGCCAGGAGTTCCGCGAGGGCCTCGGTGGTGGACCCGGCGTCGATCAGGATGCTGCCGGTGCGGTCCTGCGGGATGAGCGCCAGGGCGGCCTCTGCGATCCGGGTCTTTTCCGGCTGCCGCTGGTCGGTGCGGACCAGGATGCTTTCCTCGTTGGTGCTGAAGCGGTCCGGGGACACCGCGCCGCCGTGGACCCGGCGTACACTGCCGGCGGCTTCGAGGGCGGCAAGGTCCCGGCGGACCGTCTCGGTGGTGATGCTGAAACGCTCGGCAAGGTCCGTGACGCTGGCGCGGCCGCTGGCAGTAATGAGCCCAACGATCAGCTGTTGGCGTTCTTCGGCGAACACTGGCTCTCCCTTGCGTCAGTACTGCGGACCTTCCCGCCACTTCAGTGATAGCCATCACAGATAGTGGAGTTGATTGACTTTATCTTTGAATCTGTGGCTTTGTCAATGGAAAACAACATGAACGCAGAAAACTCACCCACCTCCCGTGGGGCATGCCCAGTCTTTGCTGTGACGAGTGGGCATATTGGCACTATGTCCATCCGCGACCCCGCAAGCTGGGCATGTCCCGTCCGGGGCAGCGTGAGCCGCGGGACATGTCCAGTCTTTGTGCCGGGGAGCGGGCATATTCGCTCTATGTCCACTGGTGGCGCCGCAGGCTGGGCATGCCCGGGCTGGAGTTTGGTGAGCCGCGGGACATGTCCAGTCTTTGTGCAGGAGGGTGGGCATATTGGCACCATGTCCATCCTTCACCCGGCAGGCTGGGCATGTCCCGTCCGGGGGGGCTGGTGAGCCCGGGCCCCGGAAACGACGTACGCCGGGCCAGACCTGAGGTCCGGCCCGGCGTCCGGGTCGTTCGAGTGGCGCACCGTGGTGCACAGCGGCGCCCTGGGACTAGATGCCGGCGTCGCGGCTCTCATTCCTGGTGATGGTCTCGCCGGTGTTGGGGTCGACAACGGAGCGGGTTTCGCTGACCCGGCGGGTGCGGCTGCGGCCCGGGGCGGCCAGCACGAGGGAAGCGATCAGGCCGATAACGCCCACCGCCATCAGGATGTAGCCGATCATGGTCTGGTCAACGTTGGGTATCAGTCCGGGGGTGACGGCCCAGGCCAGGATGGCGCCGAGGGCAATGAGGAAGATGGAGGAACCGATTCTCATGACTTGCTCCTTGTGTCCGGTGGGACGGATAGGTAGTGCTAAGCATGCTGTCCAGCGTCACGCTACAGCCCGGTCTGTGTAGTTTCAACGACCCGCTCGGCGTCATTTCGGTCAATTCTCGTGGCACCGCGCTTTCCGCTGCGGCTTCGGACGCCCGCGGCGCGGACCCGGGGTGCAGCTGTCCGTTTCCGCAGCGGATTCGCGGCGGCGACTCGGCGCGGCCCGGGGCAGGGGATCGCACGTACTCTTAAAGGGCGCATCGCGGCAGCCCCCATGCCTGCCGCCCGCCGTTTGACCCCGCTACGCCCCGCCCACCTGCCCCGCGCTGCCGCGGGCCCATGGCGGGCCTCACAGAAATGCCGGTGCCATGCCTGAAGCTTCCCCCAGAGTCGTTGTCACCGGACTGGGCGCCGTGACCCCTGTTGGCGGGACCGCCGCCGAGACCCGGGCGGCGCTGCTCGCCGGGCGGTCCGGTATCACGGCGCTTGAGCAGGACTGGGCGCAGTCGCTGCCCGTCCGCATTGCCGGCCAGGTGAAGGTCGACGTTGCCTCGCTGCTGACCACTCCCGAATACAAGAGGATGGACCGGTGCGGGCACCTGGCGCTGATCGCCGCCCGGGAAGCGTGGGAGCAGGCCGGCCGCCCGGAGGCTGATCCGGAGCGCCTGGCGGTGGTGATCGGATCCGGCTACGGCGGCCTGGACACCACCCTGGAGCAGGCCCGGACGCTGGATGCCAGCGGCCCGCGCAGGGTTTCCCCGCATACCCTCACCCGGATCATGACCAACGCCCCCGCGGCCTGGGTCTCCATCGACGTTGGCGCCAAGGGAGGGGCGCGCACACCGGTGAGTGCCTGCGCTTCCGGGGCGGAAGCCATCTCCCAGGCCGCCGACATGATCCGGGCCGGCGCGGCGGACGTGGTGATCGCCGGCGGAGTGGATTCCTGCATCAATGGCCTGATCATCAGCGGCTTCGCGCAAATCCGCGCCTTGTCCACCCGCAACGGGGACCCGCAGTCCGCGTCGCGGCCCTTCGACCGGGACCGGGACGGATTCGTGATGGCCGAAGGCGCCGCGATCCTGGTCCTGGAACGTGAGGACCACGCCCGGGCCCGCGGGGCGGAAATCCTGGGTGTCGTGGCCGGGACCGCGGTCACCTCCGACGCCGTCGACATCGTCGCTGCCGACCCGGCCATGCAGCGCCGGGTGATGGAAAAGGCAATCGCCGCCGCTGGCCTTGGCGCCGGGGACATCGGGCTCGTCCACGCCCACGCGACATCCACACCGGTCGGCGACCGTCTGGAAGCCGAAGCGATCAGGGCCGTGCTTGGCAACCAGGTTCCCGTCACGTCCACGAAATCCCTCACCGGGCACCTCCTGGGCGGGGCCGGCGCGCTCGGAGCCATCGTCATGATCCAGGCCCTGAAGACCGGGGAAGTCCCCGGCACCGGCAACCTTGACCAGCCCGACGACGGGATCGACCTTAACCTCCTCCGGGAAACCGCGGCAGCACAGCCGGCCCGGGCGGGCATCGCCAACGCGTTCGGATTCGGCGGGCACAGCACCGCGCTGGTGATCACCGAAAGCTAGGCTGTTCCGATGGAGACAGTCGTCTGGTCCAGGCCGGAACACGAACGCGCCGGCACGCCGCTGCTGGTGATGCTGCACGGCTACGGCCGGGACGAATCGCGGATGGCGAAGCTCTTCGGGAGCCTGCCGTCCGGGTTCACCTGCGCCGCGCTGCGCGCTCCCAAGGAGATCGGGGACGGCTACGGCTGGTTCCTGCTGGACTACTTCCTGACCCATGACTTCGCCGACGTCATCTCCTCCACCAATGCAGTCTTCAGTTGGATCGAATCCGTCAAAGCGCAGCACAGCAGCGTCAGCCTGTTCGGCTACTCGCAGGGCATGGCCATGGCCAGCACCCTGCTGCGGCTGCGGCCCGCGCAGTTCCGGGCCGTCGTCGGGCTGTCCGGTTTTGTTTTGGAAAACGAGCTCCTGGCGATGAGCGAATCGTTCGAGGCCCGCCCGCCCTTCTTCTGGGGCCGGGACCGGGACGACGTGGTGATCAACGACGCCGCCACGGAACACACCGAGGCATGGCTGCACGAGCATACGCAGCTCACGGCGCGGACCTACCCCGGAATGGGCCACTCGATCTCTGCGGCGGAACTCGTGGACGTCAGTGCATTCCTCCGCCACTACGTGCTGCGCCCCGACGGCCGGGCCCAGAGCGCCCCTTAGCCCGCGGAACCTTCGCCCAACAGTGCCAAACGGCCTTTAACCGTTTATCCACTTGCGCGCCAATTTTGTAAGCGTTTACACTCGACGTTGGCCATGTACACGGCCCACTACTTCAGGGGGAAGAAAGGGCTGAGCCCGTGCTGCAGGCTAAGACGCCGCGCGTCACCATCCAGGACGTCGCCGCCCTTTCCGGACTCTCCATCTGCACCGTCTCCCGCGCCCTCCGGGACCTCCCGAATGTTTCCCTCGAGGCCCGGGTAAAAGTCGGCGATGCGGCTGCCAAGCTGGGATACAAGGCCTCCCCGGCAGCCTCGCGCCTGGCTGGCGGACGCACCGGTTGCGTGGCCATCATCGTCCCCACCGCCACTGCCTGGTTCTTCGCGCAGGCCGTGGAAGCGGCGGAGGAGATGTTTGCCGACAGCGGCTACGACACCGTCCTGATCAGCCTGCGCAACCGGCCCAGCGTGCAGCACCAGCTTTTCGCTGACCTCACCGGGCTGGCCCAGCGGGTCGACGGCGTCCTGCTTCTCAATATCGCCCTCAGCGCAGCCGAACTGGCAGCCCTCGCCGGTTCGGGGCTCGCCGTGGCCAGCGTCGGCATGCACGACGTGCCCTGGGACAACGTCGGGATCGACAACGAGGAAGCGGCGCGCACCGCCACCGAACACCTGCTGGGCCTGGGTCACTGGGACCTGGCCATGCTCTGCGGCAGCGAGGCGGGCGAGCCCTCCCTGGTGACCGCCAACGAGCGGCTGCGGGGATTCGAACAGGCCCTCAGCGCCCATCACCTGACGGTCGATCCGGACCTGGTCCTGCCAGCTGGGTCCAGCATCGAAGGCGGCAGGGTGGCCATGATCGAGCTGATCGAAAACCGCCGGATGCCCTCAGCGATCCTTGCCGGCTGCGATGAAACAGCCTTCGGCGCGCTCATGGCGCTGAGGGACCTCGGTTTGTCTGCACCGAAAAACGTGTCCATCATAGGAATAGACGATCATCAGATGAGCTGGTTCCTGGGTTTGAGCACCATCTCCCAGCCGGTCGCCGACCAGGGCGCGTTCGCGGCCAGCCTGCTGATAGAACGGCTCCACCGCTCCGGGCTTCCGAATCCCCCGGCCAGCCACGTGCTGGACACCAAACTGCTACCGCGCAAAAGCACCCGCCGCAGGCGGTGACCGGAACCGGCCGCGCGGCCGGACTCCTCCAGAACTCCCCGCACACCGCCATGGCGCCGTCCGCTGCCGGCGCCCACTGCCGCCAAGCGAATGGCGTGCCCACCGATTTTGTTTACCTTCGTCTGAAAGGACAACCGATCCATGACTGAGCTTTCCAACAGCACCCCTTCGAGCTGGACCGGGGCCTCCGCCATCCTCTTTGACCTCGACGGCGTCCTGACCCCCACCGCGATCGTGCACGAACGCGCGTGGCAGGAACTCTTCGACGGCTTCCTCAAGACCGTGCCCGAGGCGCCCGGCTACCGTGAAAGCGACTACTTCGACCACATCGACGGCAAGCCGCGCTTCGACGGCGTCCGCGACTTCCTGGCCTCCCGCAACATCGTCCTGCCCGAGGGCCCGCTCGATGACGATCCGGCAAACAACACCGTCCACGGACTGGGCAACCGCAAAAACAAGGTCTTCAACGACATCGTCGAGGCCGGCGGCGTCAAGCCCTACGAAGGCTCCGTGCGCTTCATCGACGCCGCACTGGCCCGCGGACTCAAGGTCGCCGTCGTCTCCTCCTCCCGCAACGCACCCGCCGTGCTCAAGGCCGCCGGTCTCTCCGACTACTTCCCGGTGGTGGTCGACGGCGTCGTCGCCGTCGCCGAAGGCCTGCCCGGCAAGCCCAGCCCGGCGACCTACGAGTACGCTGCCCGGCTGCTGGGCCTGCCCAGCGAGGAATGCGTCGTCGTCGAGGACGCCATCTCCGGGGTCCAGGCCGGAAAGGCCGGGAACTTCCACTCGGTGATCGGCGTGGACCGCGGTGCCGGCCGGCAGACGCTGCTGGATTCCGGCGCCACCCTCGTGGTCAGTGACCTCGACGAGCTCCTCTAGCCTCCGTTCCGCGCCCCCGCCGCCGCACCCGGCACAGACACTTTCACCACCTGATTCTTTACCGCCTGAAGGAAAAACCATGGCCCTCATCACTTCGGACCGCGCACGGTTCCCCAACGACCCCTGGCAGCTGGTCGAAACCGTCCACCTCCCCGGCAACGCCGGCACGCTGGAGACGCTCTTCAGCCTGGGCAACGGCCACCTCGGCATCCGCGGCGCCCACTGGGCCGCCGCCGACGCCGAACTGCCGGGCAGCTTCATCAACGGCTTCCATGAGACCTGGGACATCAAGCACGCCGAGAACGCCTACGGTTTCGCCCGTACCGGCCAGCGCATCCTGTACATCCCGGACGCCAACAACTTCACCGTGATCATCGACGGCGAAACAATGAGCCTGGACGAATCCACCGTGCTGGACTACCGGCGCAGCGTTGACTTCGCCACCGGCGTCTACGAGTGCCGGATCACCTGGCAGTGCCGCTCCGGCGCCACCGTGACCACCACCGAACGCCGCGCCGTCGGCTACCAGTCCCGGGGTGCGCTCGGCATCTCGCTGGAACTGGCCGCGGACCGGGACATCTCCGCGGACGTGACCTCCTCGGTGATCAACCGCCAGGACCAGCCGGTCGATGACCACTCGGCCCATGACCCGCGACGCGCCGGCCGGCACGCCGGGCGGGTGCTGCTTCCCGTGCGGCTCGACGGCGGCGACGGGTCGCTGCGCCTGTCCTGGGAGACCGCCGAATCCAAACAGCGCATCGGGCTGGCCGTGGACCACTGGACGAACGCCGGTGTGCAGCCTTTCGACACCCTGGTGCAGGAGGACGACAGCAGCGTGCGCTACGTCCTGGCCGTCGGCGCCGACGAGCCGTTCGTGCTGGAAAAGAGCGTCAGCTACGCCGTCGGGCAGGCCTCCGAGGACCTGGCCGACGACGCGGAAGCGGGCCTCAAGCCGCTCGCGGAGATCTTCGCCGAAAGTGCCGCGCACTACCGCGAGTACTGGACCACGAGCGACATCGTCCTCGCCGGCCAGACCGAACTCCAGCAGGCCGTCCGCTGGAACCTCTTCCAGCTGGCCCAGGCCACGGCCTGCGCCGACGTCGCCGGCATCCCGGCCAAGGGCGTCAGCGGGTCCGGCTACGACGGCCACTACTTCTGGGACCAGGAGGTGTACCTCATGCCGTACCTGACGTACACCAGCCCGGGCAACGCCCGCCAGGTCCTCGAGTTCCGCCACGACATGCTCCCAGAGGCCAAGATCCGCGCCAAGGAGCTCAGCGTGGACGGCGCGCTCTTCCCATGGCGCACCATCAACGGGCTCGAGGCCAGCGCGTACTACGCCGCCGGCACGGCCCAGTTCCACATCGCCGCCGCGATCGCCTTCGCCACCAACCGCTATATCTGGGCCAGCGGCGACCAGGCGTTCCAGGAAACCCTCGGCTCGGAGCTGCTGATCGAGACCGCCCGGATGTGGGTCTCACTGGGCTTCTTCGGCAAGGACGGGCTCTTCCACATCCACGGCGTCACCGGCCCGGACGAGTACACCGCCGTCGTCAATGACAACCTGTACACGAACGTCATGGCCCGGTTTAATCTGCGCGCCGCGGCGGCGCTGGACCACCCGGAGATCGACGACGCCGAACGCCAGCTCTGGGAGCAGGCCGCCAACCGGATGCAGCTGCCCTACGACGAGGACCTCCAGGTGCACTCCCAGGACAACGACTTCATGACCCTGGAGCCGTGGGACTGGAGCACGCCCCGGGCCAAATACCCGCTGCTGCTGCACTTCCACCCCCTGGTGATCTACCGCCACCAGGTCCTCAAGCAGGCGGACAGCGTGCTGGCCATGTTCCTGCAGTGGCAGGACTTCACCGCCGAGGAAAAGCGACGCGCCTTCGACTTCTACGATCCGATCACCACCGGCGACTCCACCCTGTCCGCGTGCGTGCAGGGCATCATGGCCGCCGAGGTCGGCTACGCCGATGCCGCGCTGGACCACTTCACGCATGCGCTGTTCATCGACCTGGACGACACCCACGGCAACACGATCGACGGCGTGCACATCGCCTCCACGGGCGGGGTGTGGAGTTCACTGGTCAGCGGCTTCGCGGGCCTGCGCGACCAGGGTGCGGTGCCGTACTTCGACCCGCGGCTGCCCGCCGGATGGGACGGGCTGTCCTTCCACCTGAAGATCCAGGGCCGGTTGCTGCAGCTCGAACTGGCGCAGGGTTCCATCAGCCTGACCGTGCGCGAGGGTGCACCGCTCGAGGTCGATGTGCGCGGTGAGCTGCTGACGGTCGACGGCGACACGGTGCAGGTTCCGCTGGCCCCGGTCGCGGCACCGGAGCCCACGATCTTCCCGAGCGGACTCCCGACGGCGTCGATCCCGATCGTGCGCGCGGCGGTCTGAGCACGCCCAAGCAACGCGGGGTCACTCGGCGCCCATAATCCCCGGCGGATATGGGCGCTACGTGACCCCGCGTTGCTTTTGGCCGGGCCGCCCTGGTCCGGAGGCGTCGGCAGGGGCACTGGACGGTGAAGGGGCAGGGCCAGGGGCCTGGGCATCGGCGAGGCTGTCCACCTGGCCGTGGTCCAGCGGGTGGGCGAGTTCGTCGGCCGGCATCCGGGCGACGGCCATGGCGACGGCGGCCATGACCGGGCAGACCGTCCCGGCGACCAGGAAGATGAGCCAGATCGGCAGCACCTCCGCGGCGGGTCCGGCGAGGGCCATGGAGACCGGCATCAGGGCCAGCGAGACGAAGAAGTCCAGGCTGGACACCCGGCCCAGCAGATGCGCCGGCACCCGGCGCTGCAGCAGCGTCCCCCAGATGACCATTCCCATGCCGCCGGTGGCGCCGAAGATGAACAGTGCGGCGGCCAGCGCCCAGAAGCTGTCGATGATGCCGACGGCTGCGAGCGGCAGGCTGCCCGCACCCCAGCCCACCATCATGACGCTGAGGTAGCGGCGCGGCAGCGGGAACGAGGCGGTGGCCAGCGATGCCGCGGCCCCGCCGACGCCGGCGATCGCGAGCAGGAAGCCGAACATGCGCGCGTCGCCGCCGAGCTGGTCGCGGACCACGAACGGCAGGAGCACCTCAATCGGGCCGATCAGGAACAACACGGAGATGCAGGCCCACAGCAGGGTCCACAGCAGCCAGGGCGTGCGGACCGTGTAGCTGACACCCTCCCGGAGGTCGTGCAGCACGGACGTTTTGGCGGGTTCCCCGGACACGGCCTCCCGGCCCTCTCCGCTGTCCGTCCGGGGCTGGTGGTGGAGCAGGTTGAGGATGGAAAAGGCCAGCAGGTGGCATACCGCGACCCCCGTCACGGCGTGCGCGGGGGACAGGGCCGCGACCAGGATGCCAGCGACGGCGGGGCCGGCGGCCTGCTGCAGCATGGGGCGCATGGTCCCCTCCATGCCATTGGCCGCGAGCAGGTCCTCCGGCGGCAGGATCCGGGGGAGGATGGCGGAGTAGGCGGGGAAGAAGAACGCGGCCCCGACGCCCAGCACAAACCCGCCGAGCGCCAGATGCCACAGCTGCAGCCAGCCCAGCAGGGCCAGCCCGCTGATGACGGCGATGACGGCAAGGTTGGCACCCTCCACCGCGATGATCAGGAGCCGCTGCGGGAACCGGTCCGCCGCGATGCCGCCGGCGAGCACAAATGCGACGAGGCCCACGCTGCCCGCGGCCGCCACGAGGGAGAGCTCCAGCGGGCCGCCGCCCAGGTGGATCACCTCATAGACCATGGCCACGGCCCACATGCCGGAGCCGAAAATGGAGATGGCCAGGGCCGATATCAGCACACGGTATTCCCGGTGCGCGAACGGGCGGAGGGCCCTCAGTGAGCGCATGGCTCCAGTCTAGAGGCCCGGTCCTGACCCGTCCCAGCCCGTCCGGAACCGTATCGGCGGGGCGCTTCCGCGCCACGGGCACGCCCCGGATAGGCTCCTGCTATGAACACTTCGGGCGGCTCGGCCACAGCAACTTCGCGGCGCAGCCTGGCCCTCATCGGCGCCAACGCGGGACTCGCCCTGCACCCGGTGGACGCCGGTGGAACGCTGCTGCCGGGCGAGCCGGCGAGCTGCTTCGCCTCGTTCTGGATGGTCGACTGGTCGCGCTGGGGCGCAGGCAATGCCCTGCTGGTCGCCACCCTCCAGGGCTGGCGGAGCTACGGCACCAGTGAGTTCTTCGCCGCGTCCCTGGCGGAAGAACTGACCCGGCATTTCCCGCAGGCTGCCCGGTTCCCGCTGGGCGCCCTCACCCACACCGATGACGAGTTCGACGTCGGGCTCGACGCCGGGCGGGGAGTGCACGCCACCGGACGGAAGGCCGCGCTGGAGATCAGCGGTGTCCTGGACCGCCGGCAGTTCGCGGCTCCCAACTTCCAGCTCGGAGACTCCAGCGCCTCGCTCAGCAACGTGTACCTGCCGTGCGGCACCGGCCGGCTCGTGGAGTTCGGGGTGGAATGGCCCGGCGCCGCCAGCGTGTACCCCGGGCCGCTGGGCCCGGCGTCGTCGGCGTTCGTGGCCGTCGCTGAATCGTGGGCTCTCTAGCCGCCGTCGAGGACGGGCGGCCGAGGCGCGGACCGGCGGGCCCGTGGCCTAGTGTTAACACCAGACGAAGCTCAGCACCCTTATAGTTCACCGAGAGGCGACGATGGCCAAGCGCAGCAACCCGGCAATAAAGATTGCCCAGAAGTCAGCACACAACGCGATGTTCGACGCCCAGGGCAAGCCCAAGCCGGGCGTCCACAATGTGCTCCTGCGGGCCGTGGAAGTCCAGCGCCCGCTGGTGCTGGCGAACATCCGCCGGCTCCAGCGGAGAAATCCGCAGGCCACCGCGGCGCAGCTCGCCGCGACCCTGGAACGGGACTACCTCATTGCCGTCACCGGCGGCGGCGCGCTGGTGGGTGGAGCGGCCGTGATCCCCGGCGTCGGGACGGCCGCAGCCCTGGGCCTCTCGGCCGCCGCGACCGTCGGCTTCCTGGAAGCCACCGCGCTGTTCTCCACGTCCCTCGCCGAACTCCACGGCGTCCGGCTGGTGGATCCGGAGAAGGCCAGCACCCTGGTCATGGCGATCATGCTGGGCGAAGAGGGCACCGCACTGTTGAGCTCGCTGAGCGGGCAGGCCGCGGGACACGGCAAGGGCCCCACACAGGCCTGGGGATCCCTCTTTACCCGCCGGGTGCCGCTCGCCGGCTTCGGGACGGTGCGGGAACGGATCCAGACAATGTTCCTCCGGACCCTGCTCAAACAGCAGGGCACGGCACTGCTGGGCCGGGCGCTGCCGTTCGGCATCGGCGCCGTCGTCGGCGGCGTGGGCAACCGGATGATGGGCCGTGCCGTCGTCGCGAACGCCAAGGAGGCGTTCGGCCCGATGCCGCTCGTCATTCCGGGCGAACTGGGCGGCCCGGCACCGGCCGCAAGCCCGGCGGACGGCCCGGAAGCCGACCGCCCGGCAGCAGTGCGGGGCAGCAAGGACAATGCAGCGCAGGAAGGCGGCACGTTTTGGATCTGAACGCTGACTTGGGGGAGTCCTTCGGGACCTGGACCATGGGCGACGACGCCGCAATGTTCCCGCTGGTGACGAGCGCCAGCGTGGCCTGCGGACTGCACGCCGGGGACCCCGTGACCATGCTCGACACCTGCCGGGCCGCCTACGAGCTCGACGTCCGCGTCGGCGCGCACCTCGGCTACCCGGACCTCGCCGGCTTCGGCCTCCGGTCCATGGACATCACCTTCGATGACCTCTTCGGCGCCGTGCTCTACCAGCTCGGCGCCCTGGACGGGGTGGCGCACGCGGTCGGCGCCTCGGTGGACTACGTCAAACTGCACGGGGCGCTGTACGACCGGACCGTCCGCGACGCCGAACAGGCCTCCGCCGTCGTCGCCGCCATCCAGGCCTACGACCCGGGACTTCCCGTCCTGGGCTTCCCGGGCTCCGCGCTGCTCGGCATCGCCCGGGAAGCCGGCCATCCGGTCTTCGCCGAGGCCTTCGCCGACCGCGCCTACCTGCCGGACGGCACCCTCGTGCCGCGCTCGCAGGACGGCGCCATGCTCGACGACGTAGGCCGGATCACCGAACGCGCGGTGCGCCTCGCCACGAAGGGCGAGGTCGAGGCCGTGGACGGCACCGTGCTCCGGATCGAACCGCAGTCGCTGTGCATCCACGGGGACACCCCCGGATCCATCGCCACGGCCGCCGCGATCCGCGCGGCCCTGGAAAGCGCCGGCGTCGAACTGGAGTCCTTCGCCTAGAAGCCGCGGTATCACCCGGGGGCCGGTCGGCCCTGTTGGTACGACCCGCCGGTCCCTAGCGTTGGTCTCATCGAAGCCGCCCTCGAACAGGTGGGGGCGGTTTCCCGGAACTGGGGGAGACCATGCGCGTTCATCGGATCCGTGCTTCTGGACAATGCCTGGCGCTCTCCGCGGCGCTTGTGCTTCTCCTCGGCGCATGCGCACAAGGGGGTACGACGCCGTCCGCCGGGTCGCCGTCGTCAGGTTCCGGCAATCCGGCCTGCGATCTCATCACACCGGAGATTGCAGCCAAGGTGGACCCGAGTTTCGCCGGCATGGGCCAGAACCAGGCCGCCAAACCTCCAGGGAGTCCCGCCTACCTGTGTAGCTACATGAGCAAATCGGACCAGGGCATGAACGCACTGACCGTGGCATTGACCTCGCCCGCGTCGGCGGCGGAGATCGCCGGGGCAAAGAAGACGCCGGACTGCTCCCCCGTAGCGGGCATCGGCGACTTCGCGTGCTTCCAATGGACGGGGTGGTTCCGCGGCGAGGCCGGCGGGGCGTCGGCCAACACGGTCCTCAAGGCGGTCCGCGGCAACGAGTCACTCGACCTGCGCGTCGTGGCGACACCGCCGATGACGTCCGGGATCCCCGTCCCGGACGGCAACGCCACGGCCCGCGCGCTCGCCCAAGCCGCCGTCGAGGGAGGCTGGGGCAACGGGAGTGCGCTCAGTGTTCCGTCCGCACCGCCCGTCGGCCCGCAGACCACGACCGACAATCCGGTGTGTGCCCTGGTCAGCGCCGGCGCAGTCCAGCAGGCGTTCGGCGCGACAACCCAGGCGCAGGTCCTCCCGGGCGAGGGCAGCTGCCGGTACACCTTCGGCGCTCTGGGTACGCCCGGACCCGACTCGCTCCTGTTTTCCATCGAATTCCATGAGGGCGGTGCCTCATTGATGTCCCGGCCGGTGCCGGACGGCCAAGAAATCGAGGGGGTTGGAGACAGGGCAATCCTGATCGTCCGGACGGACGCCGGCGGACCGAAGGCCCTCCGACCGCCCAGCGACGTACCGCTCACGAACATGTCCCTCATGGTCGCACGCGGCCAGAACATGGCCATTTTCACCGCGCAGATCCTGATCTCCCCGGCCGGTCCTACGGCCGAGCAGATCAAGGACAAGCTCATCACCCTCGTCAAAGGTATCAATTTCTGACCCTGGGCTGGGGTCTGGCCAGTGCCGTAAGGCCCTATCCGGGCCAGATTCCGGCCCATAGCTTGAGGGCATGACTGCCGGAGGCGCTGCGGGGTTGGACGGACCCGCCTCGGATGCAATGTTGAAGCTGGGCCGATTTTTCACGAAATGGGACCAGACCGACGACGGCAGGGCGGTGTTCCGGGAAGGCGGCCGCAAGGGCGACATCTTCTACCGGGACCGCTGGAGCCACGACAAGGTGGTCCGCTCCACCCACGGGGTGAACTGCACCGGCTCCTGCTCCTGGAAGGTGTACGTCAAGGACGGCATCATCACCTGGGAATCCCAGCAGACCGACTACCCCTCCGTGGGTCCGGACAGCCCGGAATACGAGCCGCGGGGCTGCCCGCGCGGCGCGGCCTTCTCCTGGTACACCTACTCGCCCACCCGCGTCCGGTTCCCCTACGCCCGGGGTGTCCTCGTCGAGATGTACCGCGAGGCCAAGGCCCGGCTGGGCGACCCGGTGCTGGCCTTTGCCGACATCGTGGGGGACCCGGAGCGGCGCCGCCGCTACCAACTGGCCCGCGGCAAGGGCGGCCTGGTCCGGGTCTCCTGGCAGGAAGCGATCGAAATCGCGGCTGCCGCCCACGTGAACACCATCAAGAACTACGGGCCGGATCGCTGCGCCGGCTTCTCGCCGATCCCCGCGATGTCGATGGTCTCGCATGCGGTCGGAACCCGCTTCATCCAGCTGATCGGCGGGGTGATGACGTCCTTCTACGACTGGTACGCGGACCTGCCGGTGGCCAGCCCGCAGGTCTTCGGGGACCAGACCGACGTCCCGGAATCCGGCGACTGGTGGGACGCGGGCTACCTCATGATGTGGGGATCCAACGTCCCCGTTACCCGGACCCCGGACGCGCACTGGATGGCTGAGGTGCGGTACCGCGGCACCAAGGTGGTCACGGTCAGCCCGGACTATGCGGACAACACGAAGTTCGCCGACGAATGGCTCCCCGCCCAGGCCGGAACCGACGCGGCCCTGGCCATGGCGATGGGCCATGTGATGCTCAAGGAATTCTTCGTCGAGCGGGAGGTCCCGTTCTTCTCCGACTACGTCCGCCAGTACACGGACCTTCCGTTCCTGGTCCGGCTCGAACGGCGCGACGACGGCTCCCTCACCCCGTCCAAGTTCCTCACCGCCCGGGACCTCCCGGCCGAGGCCGGGGCCGAGGACGCGGCATTCCGCACCGTGGTGTTCGACAAGAAGGCCGGGCGCCCGGCAGTCCCCAACGGCTCCATGGGATTCCGCTACTCCGGCAGCGGCGAGGGCAAATGGAACCTGGACCTTGAGGGGATCGAGCCGGCGCTGTCGCTGCGCGAAGTCTCCGCGGCGAGCGCCGAGATCCTGCTGCCCTGCTTCGAGGAGGCGGACGGCACCGGCAGCGTGCTCCGGCGCGGTGTGCCCGTCCTGGAGGTGGAGGGGCAGCTGGTCACCACCGTGTTCGACCTCATGCTGGCCCAGTACGGCGTGGGCCGTGCCGGGCTCCCGGGGGAGTGGGCCGCCGGCTATGACGACGCCGCGACTCCCTACACCCCGGCCTGGCAGGAGGAGATCACCAGTGTCCCCGCGCAGGCCTGCATCCGGGTGGCGCGCGAATTCGCCCGGAACGCCGAGCAGTCCAAGGGCCGGTCCATGATCATCATGGGCGCCGGGATCTGCCAGTGGTTCCACGGCGACACCACCTACCGGGCGGTGCTGGCGCTCGTGATGCTGACCGGCTGCATGGGCCGCAACGGCGGTGGCTGGGCGCACTACGTGGGGCAGGAGAAAACCCGGCCGGTCACCGGCTGGCTGTCGCTGGCCAATGCCCTGGACTGGTCACGCCCGCCCCGGACCATGATCGGCACCGGCTACTGGTACATGCACACGGACCAGTGGCGGCAGGACGGCTACTCCGCGGATGCGCTGAAATCCCCGCTGTCCACCGGGGCCATGGACGGCATGCACACCGCCGACGCGCTGGCCCAGTCCGCCCGGCTCGGCTGGATGCCGTTCTACCCGCAGTTCGACCGCAACCCGCTGGACCTCGCGGACGAGGCGGAGGCCGCCGTCGCCGCCGGGACGGCGAGGGACACCCCCGGCTACATCGCGGACGCGCTCAAGAACCGCACCCTGAACCCGGCGATCGAGGACGTGGACGCCCCGGAGAACTGGCCGCGGACGCTCGTGCTGTGGCGCTCCAACCTGTTCGGATCCTCCGCCAAGGGCAACGAGTACTTCCTGCGGAACCTGCTGGGCACCCACAACAATGTCCTCGGCAAGGACCACGCCGAAGGCCTCAAACCCCGGGACGTGAAATGGCACGACCAGGCGCCCGAAGGGAAACTGGACCTGCTGGTCTCCGCGGACTTCCGGATGACCTCCACGACGCTGCTGTCCGACGTCGTGTTCCCGGCCGCCACCTGGTACGAGAAGCATGACCTCTCCTCCACCGACATGCACCCCTTCGTGCACGCCTTCACCCCGGCGATCGACCCGCCGTGGGAGACCAAGACGGACTTCGACATGTTCCACCTGCTGGCCCAGGAGTTCTCCCGGCAGGCCAGGACCCACCTGGGCGTGCGCCGGGACCTGGTGAGCGTGCCGTTGCAGCACGACACGCCCGGCCAGCTCGCCCAGCCCGGCGGGATCGTCCGGGACTGGCGGGACACGTCCATCCCCGCGGTCCCCGGGCAGAACATGCCCGTCTTTTCCGTCGTGGAGCGGGACTACACCGCCATCGCGGACAAGCTCGCTGCCGTCGGGCCGCTGGCCGACAAACTGGGATTCACGGTCAAGAACGTCACCTACAAACTCGCCGGGTCCCTGGACCGGCTCAGCCGCTCCAACGGCGTGATGCTCGGCGGCGCCGCGGACGGCCGCCCGGCGATCGACACCGACGCGAGAATGGCCGAGGCCATCCTGGCTTTCTCCGGCACCACCAACGGCGCGCTGTCCGTGCAGGGCTTCAAGGACCTGGAACTCCGCACCGGGCGGAAACTGGCGGACCTGTCGGAGGGGTCCGAGGAAAAATTCATCACCTTCGCCCAGACCCAGGCCGGCCCGGTCCCGGTGATCACTTCGCCGGAATGGTCCGGCTCCGAAACGGGCGGGCGGCGCTACGCCCCGTTCACCATCAACATCGAACGGCTCAAGCCCTTCCACACCCTGACCGGGCGGATGCACTTCTTCCTGGACCACGACTGGATGATCGACATCGGCGAGGCCCTGCCGATCTACCGGCCTCCGCTGGACATGCACAAGCTTTTCGGCGAACCCAGACTCGGCCAGGACGGGGCCATGGAGGTGGTGGTCCGCTACCTGACGCCGCACTCCAAGTGGTCCATCCACTCCGAATACCAGGACAACCTGCTGATGCTCTCCCTCTCCCGCGGCGGGCCGACGGTCTGGATGAGTCCCGCCGACGCGGACGCCATCAAGGTCAAGGACAACGACTGGGTGGAGTGCCTGAACATCAACGGCGTCCTGGTGGCCCGGGCCATCGTCAGCCACCGGATGCCGGCCGGCGTCGTCTACGTCCACCACGCGCAGGAACGCACCATCGACGTGCCCAAGTCCGAGGCCACCGGACGCCGCGGCGGCATCCACAATTCCGTGACCAGGCTGCTGGTCAAACCCTCGCACCTGATCGGCGGCTACGCCCAGCAGGCCTATGCGTTCAACTACCTCGGCCCCACCGGGAACCAGCGCGACATGGTCGCCACCGTCCGCCGTCGTTCCCAGGAGGTGCAGTACTGATGCGTGTGATGGCTCAAATGGGCATGGTCATGAACCTGGACAAATGCATCGGCTGCCACACCTGCTCCGTGACCTGCAAGCAGGCCTGGACCAACCGTGCCGGCACCGAATACGTCTGGTTCAACAACGTCGAAACCCGCCCCGGCCAGGGGTATCCGCGCCGCTACGAGGACCAGGACAAGTGGCAGGGCGGCTGGGTGCTGAACAAGCGCGGCAAACTGGTCCTCAAGGCCGGCGGCCGGGTCAAGAAGCTCTTCGGGATCTTCGCCAGCCCGGTCCAGCCCGAGCTCAAGGACTACTACGAGCCGTGGACCTACGACTACAAGACCCTCGTGGACGCGCCCCTGGGCGACGATTTCCCGGTGGCCCGGCCCAAGTCCCTGATCACCGGGAAGGACACGAAGATCACCTGGTCGGCGAACTGGGACGATGACCTGGGCGGTTCCACCGAGCACGGGCACTTGGACCCGATCGTGGAAAAGGTCCGGCGGGAATCCGAGGACAAGATCAAGTTCGCCTACGAGCAAACCTTCATGTTCTACCTTCCGCGGATCTGCGAACACTGCCTGAACCCCTCCTGCATGGCCTCCTGCCCGTCCGGCGCGATCTACAAGCGGGTGGAAGACGGGATTGTCCTGGTGGACCAGGACAAATGCCGCGGCTGGCGGCAGTGCGTCACCGGCTGCCCGTACAAGAAGATCTACTTCAACCACAAGACCGGCAAGGCCGAGAAGTGCACCTTCTGCTACCCGAGGGTGGAGGTGGGGCTGCCGACGGTCTGTTCGGAGACCTGCGTGGGCCGGCTGCGGTATCTGGGGCTGTTCCTGTACGACGCCGACGCCGTCACGGCGGCGGCGTCCGTCACGGACCCCCAGGAACTCTACGACGCCCAGATGGACGTGCTGCTGGACCCGAACGACCCCGCCGTCCAGGCCGAAGCCCGGGCGCAGGGCCTCCCGGAGGACTGGATTGACGCCGCCAGGCGCTCGCCGGTCTACGCCCTGGCCAAGATCTACAAGGTGGCCCTGCCGCTGCACCCCGAATACCGGACCATGCCGATGGTCTGGTACGTGCCGCCACTCTCACCCGTGGTGGACCTGCTGCGCGACCAGGGGCACGACGGCGAGGACGCCGGCAACCTCTTCGGGGCCATCGACGCGCTGCGCATCCCGGTGGAATACCTCGCGGAACTCTTCACCGCCGGCGACGCCGGCCGGGTCACCGCGGTCCTGAAGAAACTCGCGGCCATGCGCTCTTTCATGCGCGGCATCAGCCTCGGCAACGACCCCGACGACTCCATCCCCGAATCCGTGGGCATGGACAGCCAGACCATGTACGAGATGTACCGGCTGATGGCGATCGCGAAGTACGAGGAGAGGTACGTCATCCCGAAGGCGCACGTGGAACAGGCGCATGACCTGGAGGAGATGGGCTGCTCGCTGGATTTCGAGGGCGGACCGGGCATGCAGGACTCGTCCCCGTTCGGCGAAGCCAGCGGCCGGCCCGTCCCGGTGGCCGTGGAAACCTTCAACGCCCTGCGCGACCGGCAGACCTCCGGCGATGCGCCCGGCGAAACCACCCTGCGCGGCCGGGTGAACCTGCTGAACTGGGACGGGACGGGGGCTCCCTCCGGGCTGTTTCCGGAAAAGGCGCCGCGCCCTGAGGAACCGCCCGCGCCCGCGCCCGGTCCTGGCACCCCGGCGGACGGGGAGCAGCCGTGAGCCGGCGCGAGCAGGTGGTCTATCTCGCGGCGTCCTGGTGCCTGTCCTACCCGGACGAGGAGCTCCTCGGCAAGGTACCGCTCATGCGCGCCGCGCTGGCCGAGTTCCGCGGCGCCACCGCGGACTTCCAGGAGGTGCTGGATTCGCTGGAATCCGCACCGCCGATGGAGAGCCAGGCCCAGTACGTGCGGGAGTTCGACCTCGGCAAGCGCCACGCCCTGCACCTGTCCTACTGGACGGACGGGGACACCCGCCGGCGCGGCGAAGTTCTGGGCAACTTCAAGAAAACCTACCGGCAAAGCGACATTCTGGTGGACACGCACGGGGAGCTGCCCGACTACCTGCCGATGGTGCTGGAGTACGCCGCCCTCGTGGACCGCGCGGCCGGCCGTGAGCTGCTGATCCGTTTCCGGGCGAGCCTGGAGATGCTCCGGTTCGGGCTGCTACGGGACGGGCTTCCGCATGCCCGGATCCTGCAGGCCATCTGCGCCACCCTGCCCGGGAAATCGCCGGCCGACGAGCAGGCCGTGATGCGGATGGCCGGTTACGGTCCGCCCGCCGAAGCGGTGGGCCTGGACCCGTACGATCCGCGACTGCTGCCCGTGAAGGGGGCCTGACCATGCTGGCGTCCGAAACCGAGCCTGGATCCGCCGTCGAAATCTCCGCCCTGGACGTCGCCCTCTGGGGCGTCCTGCCCTACATCATGGTTGTGGTGCTGGTCGGCGGCCTGGTCTGGCGCTACAAGTACGACCAGTTCGGCTGGACCACAAGATCGTCCCAGCTCTACGAATCGCGGCTGCTGCGGATCGCCTCGCCCCTGTTCCACTTCGGCCTGCTCGCAGTGATCGCCGGCCACTTCTTCGGCCTGGTCATTCCGATGGCCTGGACCCAGGCGGTGGGGATGAGCCAGGATTTCTACCACTTCAACGCCCTGTTCGTGGGCGGGATTGCGGGCGTGGGCACGCTCGGCGGGATCCTCTTGCTGATCTACCGGCGCCGCACCACCGGACCGGTCTTTATGGCCACCACCACGAACGACAAGACCATGTACGTGGTGCTGACCGCTGCCATCGTGTTCGGCCTGTGGACCACCCTGGCCAGTGTTTTCGAGGGGGAGCACGGCCACAACTACCGCGAGACGGTCGCCCCGTGGTTCCGCTCGCTGTTCGTCCTCCAGCCGGACATCGCGGCCATGGCGGCCGCGCCGTTCTCCTTCCACCTGCACACCCTGGTGGGCATGGCCCTGTTTATCATCTGGCCGTTTACCCGGCTGGTCCATGCCTTTACGGCCCCGTTCCACTACCTGTTCCGCCCCTACATCGTGTACCGCTCGAGGGACCGGGACCGAAACGGCGGCACAGCGGGCGCACCGGCCGCACGGACCTCCAACGTCGCTGCCCGCCGCGGCTGGTCCGCCGTCGGAACCCGGGACCGGGACACCCGCAACCGCTGAGCCGGGCCGCAGCCCGGCGCACAACTGATGTCGAACTGAGAGGACCACCAGTGGCCGGATCCGAGCCCTTTCCGTCGGCCGCCCCCGCCGGGCGGACCCGCAACCTCGTGCTCGCCACCTCGGCGTCGGTGGTCGGTTTCTGGGCCTGGAACTCGGTTGCCACCCTCGGCGCGTTCTACACGCAGACCCTCCAGCTCACTCCGGCCGCCACCGGCGTGCTGGTGGCCATGCCGGTCTTCGTCGGCTCGCTGGGCCGGATCGTCGTCGGCACCTTGACGGACCGGTACGGCGGCCGGGCCATGTTCACCTTCGTGCTGCTGGCCTCCATCCTGCCGATCCTGCTCGTGGCTGTCGGCGGGCTCCTCAGTTCCTTCGCCCTGGTGCTCGGTGCCGGGCTGCTGCTGGGCGTTGCCGGAACGGTCTTCGCCGTCGGGATCCCCTTCGTCAGCGCCTGGTACGAGCCGTCGCGGCGCGGCTTCGCCACCGGCGTCTTCGGCGCCGGGATGGGCGGCACCGCGCTGGCCGCCTTCCTGAACCCGCGGCTGGTCGCGGGAATCGGCTACTTTCCCACGCACCTGCTGATCGCCGGGATTCTCGCGGTCATGGCGGGCCTGGTCTGGTTCCTGATGAAGGAAGCCCCGGGCTGGACCCGCAACAACCTCCCCGTCCTGCCCAAGCTGCTCGACGCCGTGAAGACCCCGATCACCTGGAAGATGTGCTTCCTCTACGCCGTCGTCTTCGGCGGATTCGTCTCCTTCGCCACCTACCTGCCCACCTACCTCCGCGACGTGTACAGCTTCGATCCGAGCGGCGCCGGGGCGCGCACCGCCGGCTTCGCGCTGGCGGCCGTGCTGGCACGGCCGGTCGGCGGCGTCCTCGCGGACAGGTTCGGGCCCAAGCCCGTGGTGATCACGTCCCTGGCAGGCGTCGCGGTCCTCGCCTGGGTGGTGAACCTGCAGCCCGACGGCGAGGTCCCCGCCGGCCTGACATTCGTCGCCATGGCGGCGGCGCTGGGACTCGGGACAGGCGGGGTGTTCGCCTGGGTGGGGGTGCTCGCCCCGCCGGGGAAAGTCGGCAGCATCAGTGGAGTGGTCAGCGCCGCCGGCGGCCTCGGCGGCTACTTCCCGCCGCTGATCATGGGAGCGACGTACGACCCCGCGACACACAGCTACTCGATCGGGCTGCTGCTGCTGGTGGTCACGGCGCTTGCTGCGCTGGCCTTCACGATCTTCGCCGTACCGGGCCGGGCAAAGGCGAAGGTCGCCGCCTAGGCGGAGGCCAGGAGTGTCAGCCGAAGGCCAGATGCGCCACCGTGAAGATCGCGAGCCCGGCGAGGGCGCCCACCACGGTGCCGTTGATCCGGATGAACTGCAGGTCCTTGCCGATCTGGAGCTCGATCTTCTCCGAGGTCTCCACCGCATCCCAGCGGGCCACGGTATCGGTGATCACGCCCGCGATGTCCGAGCGGTATGTCTTCACGAGGTACCCCGCGGCGTCCCCGATCCACTTGTTCACCTTGCCGGCCAGCTCGGGGTCAACCACCAGGCGCGTGCCAAAGTCATGCACCGCGGCTTTGAAGCGCACGGTCAGCTCGCTGTGCGGATCGTCGACGGCGGAGAGCAGCGCGGCCTTGATGGTCCCCCACGTGCGGGAGGCGAGTTCCCGGATCTCGGGATCACCCAGGACCTGGGCCTTGATGCCTTCGGCCCGGGCGATCATCACCGGATCATGCTGGAGGTCCTGTGCAAGGTCCTTGAGGTACTTGTCGATCGAGAGGCGGACCTGGTGCTTCGGGTCCGACTGCACGGCCCGGGTGAACTTCAGGATCTCCACGTAGACCTTGTCGCCCACGAGCCCGTCCACGAACGACGGCACCCACGTCGGGGAACGGTCGGTGACCAGCCGGTTGACCGTATCCTGGTTGTCCCGCACCCAGTCCACAGTCCGGTCCACCAGCACGTCCACCAGGGCGTGGTGGTGCCCGTCCTCGAAGATCCGCTGGGCGACGCGGCCCACCGGCGGGCCCCAGGGCGGGGCGAGCAGGTGCCGGCGGACCATGCCCTCGATCACGGCCTGGACGTCGTCATCGTTGAGCACGGTAAAGGCACCGCGGATGACGGCGGCGCCTTCCTTGGCGACGCGCTCGGCGCCGCCGGGCCCGGAGAGCCAGGCCCCGGCCTTCCGGGCGATGTCAACGGAGGCCAGTTTTTCCTGGACCACCTGCTCGGAGAGGAAGTTGGTCTCGACGAATTCGCCCAGCGAGGCGCCGATCTGGTCCTTGCGCTGCGGAATGATGGCGGTGTGCGGGATCTTGAGGCCCATCGGGTACTTGAACAGGGCCGTCACCGCGAACCAGTCAGCAAGGGCGCCGACCATGCCGCCTTCGGCCGCGGCCCGGACGTATTCCAGCCAGGGGTACTGCTTCTGCAGGGCGAAGGCGACCACGAAGATGACCGCCATCAGGACCAGCAGCGAGAGCGCCAGCAGCTTCATCTTCCGCAGCGCGGCCGCCTTTTCGGCGTCGCCGGCGGACAGGGTATGGCGGCGGACTGCGTCGCCGGCCGCGGCAGCTCCGGCGTCGCCGTGTCCTTCCGGACGGGTACTTGGCTCAGTATTCACCTGCATGTGCCCAGCCTAGCCCCGCTTTGGCAGCGGCTGTCGGCTAACGTGGCAGCATGACGACTGACGAGTCCGCCGCAGCCCGTCCGCTGGTCTACGCGCACCGCGGTTCAAGCGGGGCGTTCGCTGAGCACACCCGGGCCGCCTACCTGCAGGCAATCGCCGACGGCGCCGACGGCGTGGAGTGCGACATCCACCTCACACGGGACCAGCACGCGGTGCTGTTGCACGACGCCAACCTGGACCGCACGTCGGACGGCACCGGCCCGGTGGCGGACCGGACCCTCAACGAGCTGCGGCAGTTGGATTTCTCCTCTTGGAAAGGGGCCCGGATCCCGGACGAATACGGTGCCCGGTCCACCCAGCTGCTGACGCTCCCGGAGCTATTGGTCCTGTTGCAGTGCGCCGGCCGGGAGATCGGCCTGGCGATTGAGCTCAAACACCCCAGCCCCTTCCAGCTCAAGCTGGAGGACCGGGTCCTGGAGGTCCTCCGGTCCCAGGGCTGGGACCCGGCGACGTCCCGGCTCGGCAACATCACGGTGTCCTTCATGAGCTTCAGCCCGGATTCGGTGAAACACCTGCTCAAGTCTGTCCCGTCCGCCGCCGTGTGCCAGCTCGTGGATGACGTCAATGTCCTGGAGATCCGGGAGGAGCTTGGCCTCGGGGCGATCACCGGCGGGGCGCTCGCGAACCTGATGAAGGCGGCGCAAACCGAAGCCGAGCGGATCCTGGACGACTGCGAGACTGGGCTGGCAGGACCGGGCATTGACTATGTCCGGGGGCATTCCCGGACCATCCGGCGCTGGCTCAACTCCGGCCGCCGGTTCCGGGTGTGGACCGTGGACTCGGAAAACGACGTCGCGCTCTGCCAGGAGCTCGGGATCCACGAGATCACCACAAACCGGCCAGCCCAGGTCCTCGCCCAGCTGTCGGCCGGCACCCAGAGCCACCGCTAAGCGGCAGCGGAGTCGTGCCAGTCCGCGAAGGGGTCCGGGGGAAGTTCCAGGTTGGGATCCCGGTCGGGGTCCGGCGGCGGGTCGAGGTCGGTATCCCAGCCTGGATACGCGGGCAGGCCTGAATCCATCAGTGTGTCCGGGAGCGTCTCGGCGGCCAGGATGCCGGGTGGCCAGTGGGGTGGTTCCCAGTCCTGTTGTTCGCTGGGATAGTACCTTCCGGACGGGGAGGTCCAGCCGGGCGGGTTGTGCTTGTTGGCCCCGCTCGGTGTCCAGGCTGAGGCGTGTTTGAGGCGGTGGTGCCGGCGGCATGGCTGGCCGAGGTTGGAGATGCCGGTGGTGCCTCCGTCGGCCCAGGCCAGGAGGTGGTCGGCGTCGTTGTCCAGGGAGGGGTTGTTGCAGCCGGGGAAGGGGCATCTGCCGTCGCGGAGCCGGAGCCATTGGCGCATCGTCTTCGTGAGGCGGTAGCTGGTCCTCCCGATTTCCAGCGGGGCCCCGTCCCGGGGGTCGATCAGGACCCCGTGGAAGGAGTCGGCGCCGTCGGCGACCAGGCGGCGGGCCATGGACGGCGGGATCGGACCGTATCCGTCGAGCATCGCCGGTTCCTCGGTGGCGCCCAGGAGGGACAGGACCGGGACGGTGATGAGGACCTGTGCCCGCGGGACCGGCACCTCCCCGGCAAGACCGTTGCCGTCGGTGCCGGCGTCGGTGCCGGTGTTCAGGAGCAAGGTGGCGGCGATGTCGGCGCGGAGCTGGGCCAGGGTGCGTGCCTCGTCCGGGCCCTGAAGGGCACGGGCGGCAGTGGTGGTCCGGTCCCAGATCCCCGCGGCGGTATCTGCCGGCAGGTACGCGGAGAACCAGGCCATCCCGTCAGAGTCGGGGCGGAATTCGACCCGCCGGTCTTTCGCGCTTCTGGCGTGGCGTTTCTCGATGCTGTCCGGGTGGTGGCGTTCCCGCCAGGTGCGGGCCTTGCCGCGGAACCGGTACGGGACGAGTTCCCCGGCCGGGCAGCCCCGGGCCGGGTTGGGCGCGTCGGGGTCCAGGAAGTGCGCCTCCAGCGCGGCCGCCCCGGCCGGGTCCAGGTTCGCGGTTTCATCCACCATGGCCCGGGCGTGGTCCCAGGAGATCGTCCCGGCACCCAGCGCCTTCAGGGTCAGCGGCAAACGGTTCGTCAGGGCCAGGCAGTCGCCCAGGAACGCCCCGGCGGTCCCCGCTCCCACCGTCAGGACACACGCGACCTCAGCGGTCACGGCCATCTCCTGGCACCTGGCGTCCTGCAGGGCCACCGGCGGCGCGGCCAGGGCGTGCGTGGCCCGCAGATAGGCCGCGGCCAGCAGCACCTTCAACGCAGCAAACCTCGCCTCCACCTGGGCCATGTCGCCCAGGCCGTCCAGGCACTCGTCCGCCAGATCCCGCAACGGATCGTCCCACAACGGGCCGGCCCCGGACGGACCAGTCCGATCAGAAAAAGACGGACCAGTCTGATCAGAACAGGACAAATCAGCGCGGTCAGCGCCGCCCCCGGCGAAGGAATCCAGTGCCGCAGTCAACGCCGCGACGGCCGCCAGGGCCTCCCTTGCCTCCGCACTCCAGTCCGTGCTTCCCATAAACCCATCAAATCATCGAGCACCGACAAAAAGACGACCGGCCGGCGTGACGCTGGTACTGGCACCTGGAAAGGGGTTTTTCGTCAACTGACTCGTGCCCGGGCCGCTGAGCTTCTCCACCAACACGGACTGGCGTTCTCCAGAAAGACAGGGCCTAGGCTGCGAGATCGCGCCGGCGCCAGCCGGAATACCCCAGCGCCGCGAGGGCCGCCGCGGCCATGGTGAGGACTGCCAGCGCCGGCACATCACCGGAGCCCACCGGGAGCAGCGGGGAGTGCCGGAACGGGGAGAGGTCCATCAGCCATTCAGGGGCGTTCCACAGCACCCCGAATTCTCCCAGTGCGACGAGGGCCAGCAGCAGGCCCCAGACGGCTCCGGCCAGCCGCGGCGCCCAGCCAAACACGACCAGCGCCACGCTGGTCACAACCCACGCGGCGGGGACCTGCGCCAGGGCGGCTACGGTGCTGCGGCCCAGAACGGCGGCGTCGTTGACGGCGACAGCGGCGCCGGCGCCGATCGATGCGCCCGCCAGCAGGAGCAGCAAAGCCACCCCGGCCAGGGCAAAGACGAAGTGGCTGCTCGCCCAGCGGACCCGGGTCGTGGCCGTCCCCAGCAGGGCTTCGGTGTGGCCCGTAGCCTCCTCGCTGCGCAGGTGGTTCGCGGAGGACACCCCATAGGCTGCCGCCAACAACCCCATGATGCTGATCTCCGCGGCCAGGAAGGCCTCCGTCAGGGCCTGCCGGCCGCCCAGCAGTTTGATCAAGTCCTGCGCGTTCGGCGAGCTGAGCAGCTCTGCCACGTTGCTGGCAAGGGATCCGATCACGACGCCGAAAACCACGAACGCCACGGCCCAGGCCAGCAGCACCTTGTACTGCAGCCGCACGGCCAGAGCCCAGACGCCGGACAGCGAACCCCTGGCCGGACCGGGGCGCTCAGCGCGGAGTCCGGCGCCAAGGTCGCGCCGGGCACGGAGTACAAAGGCTGCCGGGACGAGCACGAGGCACAGGGCGACGGGCAGCACCAGCACCCACCAGCGGTCCCCGGAGAACGCCCGGATCTGCTGGTTCCACCCGATGGGCGACAGCCACGAGAGCACCGAGGGGCCCGGTTCGGCCAGGTCCCCGACGGCGCGCAGCGCATAGGTGAGGGCCACGAAGCTGATGCTGAACCCGGTGGCGGCCCGGGCGCTGGCGGTCAGTTGGGCAGCCAGTCCCGCCACGGCACTGAAGGCCATCCCCGTGGCAGCCCAGCCCAGCCCGAAGGCTAGGGAGCCGACGGCGGGCAGTCCGCCGGCCGCCAGCGCGGCCGCCGAGAACAACCCGAGGACAACGTTGGCGCCGAAGCTGATGGTGAGCGCGGCCGCCAGCGGGGCGTCCCGGCCCAGCCGTCCGCCGCCGAGCAGCTCCAGTCGTCCGCTTTCCTCGTCGCTTCGGGTGTGCCGGATGGTGAGGATGACCATGAGGACGGCGAGGATGGCCGTCATAAACGCGGTGTATTTAATCAGCGAGAGGGCGCCGATGGAGGTGGGATCGTAGATCCGCCCGAACAGGGCCACCATCGAGGCAGTCGCATTCAGCACGGTAGAGGCCTCGACTCGGCTCGCCAGATCCGGGTAAAGCTCGGCTCCGGCCACCGCCGTCGAGTAGGCGATCAGGGCAAAGCCAAGGATCCAGAGCGGAAGCAACCAGCGGTCCCGCCGCAGTCCGAGCCGGATCAGGACGCCCGTTCCGGCCAGGGTCTCAAGCATCGCCGGCCTGCCGTCCGCCCGGCACCGGGGTGCCGGGCCGGCCGGGGAAGGTGCCGATGGCCGCGGCAGGAACTCCGGCGGCGATGTCGCCGTAGTGGCGCAGGAACAGGTCCTCCAGCGTCGGCGGCTGGCTTGTGAGGGACTTCAGTCCCGCCGTCGTGAGCGCCTGCATCAGGTGCGTCAGCCCGGCAGGCTCGACCTGCGCGCTGACCCGGTGGTCCGTCACGACGACGTCGTGGACGCCGGGCAGCAGGTCGAGTCCGGGAGGCACCGTGGCGACGTCGGCGGTGACCGAGGTGCGGGTCAGGTGGCGCAGCTGCTCCAGCGGGCCGGTCTCCACGACCTTCCCGGCGCGGATAATGCTGACCCGGTCGGAGAGCGCCTCGGCCTCGCTGAGGATGTGGCTGCTCAGCACCACGGTGCGCCCCTGCGCGCGCAGTTCGCGGACACAGCCGCGGAAGGCGTCCTCCATCAGCGGGTCCAGGCCGCTCGTCGGCTCGTCCAGGAGGAACAGCTCGGCATCGGTGGCCAGGGCTGCCACGAGGGCCACTTTCTGCCGGTTTCCCTTCGAGTAGGTGCGCGACTTCTTTGTGGGGTCCAGCTCGAACAGCTCCAGGAGCCGCTCGCGGCGCGCGCGGTCCTGGCCGCCCTGTAAGCGGCCGAGCAGGTCGATCACTTCGCCGCCGGTCAGGTTCGGCCAGAGGGCCACGTCCCCCGGGACATAGGCCAGCCGGCGGTGCAGGGTCGCCACCTCGCTCCAGGGGTCCAGGCCCAGCACCCGGATGGAGCCCGCATTGGAGCGCAAGAGCCCCAACAGGAGCCGCAAGGTGGTGGACTTGCCGGATCCGTTGGGACCGAGGAAACCGTGCACCTCGCCGGCCGCCACCTCGAAATCCAATCCGTCCAGGGCCGTCACGGCCCCGAAGCGCTTTACTACGCCAGTCATTTCCACGACACCGCTCATAGTCAACAAGGTACGCCGGATTGACCGGCGGGCACCCCTGCGGAAAGTCCCGTTTTTCCCGCTGGCAGCCGCGGTTAGCGGGCACCCCGTGGCTGTGATTGAGTGGTTCCATGCCATCTCGCTGGTCCGGCCGGGACACCCAGACGCTTTCCGCGGTGGCGCTCAGTGGCCTGCTGGAGGCGGGCGCCGCCGTCGGCCTCCTGCGGAACCCGGTCCGGCGGTGAGGCTCCTGCAGTCCCCGGCCGTCCGGGTCGGGCTGTCCATCAGCATCGCCACCGGTCTCTACGGTGTGTCTTTCGGCGCGCTTTCGGTCACCTCCGGGCTCGACTTCTGGCAGACCATGGCGTTGAGCCTGCTGCTGTTCAGCGGCGGCTCGCAGTTCGCCTTCATCGGGGTGGTGGCCGGGGGTGGCTCCGGCGTCGCCGCGATGGGTGCGGCCACGTTGCTGGGCATGCGCAACGGGATTTACGGCATGCAGATCAACGCACTGCTGCGGCCGCGCGGCTGGCTGCGGTTCGCCGCCGCCCACGTCACCATCGACGAATCCACCGCCACAAGCACGGGCCAGACGGACCCGCTCGAGCAGAAGCGCGGCTTCTGGACCGCGGGCCTGGGCATCTTCGTCCTCTGGAACCTGTTCACCGCGGTGGGCGCGCTGGCCGGAGCGTCGCTGGGGGATCCCAAGCAGTGGGGCCTGGACGGAGCCGCCGTCGCGGCGTTCCTGGGCCTGCTGTGGCCACGGCTCAAGGGCCGCGAGCCGGTGGCGATCGCCGTCGTCTGCGCCCTGGCCACCGTGCTGGCCGTACCGCTGGTGCCCGCCGGAGTGCCGATCCTGGTGGCCGCGGTGGTGGCGGCAGCAATCGGCTGGTTCAGCCACGGCCGCAGCGACGAAGGACTGGAACCGGACGTGGACCCCTACGAACACCCGCACCCGCGTCCATCGGGGGAAGCCAAATGACCCTGTGGATGTGGCTGCTGCTCTCCTGCCTGCTGGCCTACGCCTGGAAACTGCTGGGCTATCTGGTCCCGGCCAGCGTGCTGCGCGACCCCCGGATGTCCCGGATCGCCGGGACCATGACCATAGGCCTGCTGGCGTCCCTGACGATCGTGAACACGGTGGCATCGGGGCAGACGCTGGCGCTGGATGCACGCCTGGGGGCACTGGCCGCGGCCGGCATTGCCCTGATGCTCCGCGCGCCGTTCCTGGTGGTCGTCCTCGCCGGCGCCGGCGCGGCAGCCGGACTCCGGCTGCTGGGCTGGAGCTAGCTGTTCCGCTACCTCGCCCAGTACCGCTCCGTAACGGTCTTTAGTCCCTACTTGCCACTCAGGCCCCGTGGGAGCATTCGGATATGAGCGACAACGAGGATCCGGATACCCCTGCGCCCGGCAAGGGCCAGCATTCCAAGCCGCATGAGCCGTTCGTTCCGCCGGGTGCCGAGTCCACCCGGGAACTGCGTGAGATGGCCCGGCGCCGCCGGGAGGCCGAGGAGAAGCTGCAGCACCACCTGCAGGAGGCCAAAGAGAAGCCGGCGGAGGATTGATGCTGAGAGCCCGGCTCGCGGAACGGCTGCAGGACCTCCTGCTCGACAACGACGCGCTGGAGGATTTTCTCCGGCAGCTGTCCGCCCTGGGGGCAGAGTTCGCAACAGCCGAAACGGGCCGCCCGGTGCTGTGCTCGGTGCGGCTGGCGCGGCGCCGCCAGCCGATCGTCCTGGCCGGCAGCAGCCCCGAGGCGTTGATACTGGACAGTTTGCAGGACAGCGTGTCGGAGGGCCCAGGGCTGGAGGCCCGGCTGGCCGGGCTGGCGGTGCTGGTCCCGGACACAACGATGGATCCCCGGTGGAGGCGCTACCAGCGGGCCGCCGCCCAGCGCGGGAACCGCAGTATTCTCTCCGTAACCCTGCTGGCGGACCGGGACGCGACAGCCGTCTTCACCTTCTCGTCGACATCCCCGGAGGCTTTCGACGACGGTGCCGTGGCAGCCTGCGGGGCGCTCGCGGTCCGCGCCGCCAAGGTGATGCGGCTGGCTGTCCGGCTTGACTCCGCCCAAGGCCTGAACCGCGACCTGCTGCAGGCCATGCGGTCGCGGACCGCGATCAACCTGGCCACCGGGATCCTCATGGCCCAGAGCCGCTGCTCGCAGTCCGAAGCGTTCGAGCTGCTGTCCACGGTCTCCAACACCAGGAACGTCAAACTCCGGGTCCTTGCCGAGGAAATCCTCCGGAGGTTCGACGGCGGCGCGGCCGGAACGGCCTTCAGCGCCTGATCCCTTACCGCGGTGCCCCGAGGCCGGCGAGCCTGAGGATGAGCTGGAGCCCCTCGGGGGTGCCCGGCCAGTGCCGGCGCACCGCATCCTCGCCCGCCCGCGCGATCACCGAACGCAGCACGAGGGCCACAATGATGACATCGTCCGCGTAGCCGATCACGGGCAGGAAATCCGGTACGAGGTCGATCGGCGAGAGCAGGTACGCCAAGAGCAGGGCCAGCCGAACCCGTACACCGGCGCCCAGGGTCTTGTCAGCGAGCAGCCGCCGCAGGAGCCGCAGCAGGTCCGGCAGTAAGCGCAGGGCGTCCTTCATCGCGACCGTTTCCGGGTGCCGGCGCGCGTAGCCCCACAGGAGGAGCAACAGGACGGCGTAGACCAGCAGCACGCCGCCAACGGCGCCCGCCACGGTTTCCCATGACACCGGTGCTAGCCGAGGACAGAGTCGAACGCCGTGCCCGGCAGCGGCGACTGCGGCGGCAGCGGCCGGCTCGGGCGCTCCGTGCGGATGGCGTCCTCGACCAGGGCGACAGGACGGCGCCAGGCGTCGGAACCGGCCTCCATGGTGTCCACGACGCCGATCAGCATGGCCAGCAGGCGGATCAGGTCCGTCATCGAAATATCGCTGCGCAGGGTTCCCTGGCCCTGTCCGCGGCCCAGGAGCACGGCCACGGATTCGATCAGATCGCCGGTGATTCCGGTGAGGAGTCCGCGCCGGCCGGCGACGGCTCCCAGCAGGTTGGCTTCTTCGCTGGCAACGCCCATCAGCGCGTCAATGACACGGAAGAGCCCGTCCGCGGCGTCCGGCCCGGCGAGGGCCTCCTCGATGACCGGGTCGACCAGCAGGCCGAGCTGGCGGTGCAGGGCCGCGAGGACCAGTTCTTCCTTGTCGGCGAAATTCCTGAACAGCGTTGCGGGTCCAACTCCGGCCGTTACGGCGATGGTCTGCAACGGCACCTCGGGGCCGTGCTCCCGGAAGCACTGGCGGGCGGCGGTGATGATCTTGTCCACGTTCCGCGCGGCATCGGCGCGGAGCGGCCTGCGGTCTGCTACCCGGTTCATTTGCCTAGGTTAGCAACGCAAGGCCGGGGCCGGGAGATTACTCCCGGGTAGTGACTAATGTGACGGTTTCTGCGGACGGGGCCGTGCCGGGCGCGGGCCCTATCCGGGCCCACTCCAGGCCGTCAGGCATCCGGTGCACGTGACAGACTGGTGCCATGTTGCTTGCATTTTCTGTTGCCCCCTCTGGTAGTCCGGCACGCACGGCCGCGGACTCGCCCGCCGGTTCCGCAGCCGTCCCGGCGGACGAGGCTTCGGTCCACGACGCCGTGGCCGAAGCGGTGCGGATCGTCCGGGAGTCCGGCCTGCCGAACCATACCGACTCGATGTTCACCACAATCGAGGGCGAGTGGGATGAGGTCTTCGACGTCGTGAAGCGGGCCACCGAGGCAGTGGGCCGTTACGGCAGCAGGGTCTCCCTCGTCATCAAAGCTGACATCCGGCCGGGCTTCACGGGCGAACTCACCGGAAAGCTGGACCGCCTGGAGCAGGCGCTCGGCGACTAGCGAGTCAGTGGAGCGGGCTGGGATTCCCGGCCGTCCGGAGCCTACCGCCGGGACGGGCCAGCTGGAAGACTGAGGGGCATGTTCGAGCATCAGCCCACCGCCCGCTGGATCGCCGTCGAGGACTTCCTGTCCGATCTTGTGGTCCGTCCGGACAATTCCCTGAAGCGCGCCGTCACGTCCGCCGTCGAGGCGGGCCTGCCGCCCATCGAAGTCGCCCCCACCGCCGGCAAACTGCTCAAACTCCTGGTGCAGCTCTCCGGCGCCCGCCGCGTCCTGGAGATCGGGACGCTGGCCGGCTTCAGCACCATTTGGATGGCCCAAGGGCTGCCCGACGGCGGCCGGCTGCTCACGTGCGAATACCTCCCCAAACACGCCGAGGTGGCCCGCGCCAACGTGGACGCGGCCGGGCTGGGCCACCTCGTGGAGATCCGTGTCGGGGCGGCCTTGGACACGCTGCAGGCGCTCGCCGACGAGGGCGCGGAGCCCTTCGATTTCGTCTTCATCGACGCGGACAAGGAAAACAACCCGCATTACCTCGACTGGGCCATCCGCCTCGGCCGGCCCGGCACCGCCGTCGTGATGGACAACGTGGTGTGGGAGGGCGCCGTGCTGGAACCCTCCATGGACTCCGTCAATGCCCCGGGGATCATCAGTGCCCTGCACATGCTGGGCGAAGACCCGCGGCTGGACGGCACCGTCATCCAGACAGTGGGTTCCAAAGGCTGGGACGGCTTCGCCCTCGCACGGGTGCTGTAGCGGCGGTGGAGCGCGCAGCGGCGCCGGAACTGCCACCGGAATTCCCAAAGTGCTAAGTGTGCTTAGATTTACTGAGCAGCCCGCAATTACTGAACAGTAGCCCGGCTGACAGCCGTGGACGCCGCCAGCAGATGCACTTCGAAGGAGAACAGGCCCAATGAACCGGACTTCAGATTCCCAGCGGCCCCGCGCCGTGAGGATCAGTTCTGGGCCGGAACGCCTGGCTGGCCTCACCCCCCTGCTGGAGGCCGCCCGCTCGGCCGTCGGCGACGTCCCGGCGTTGCTGGAGCTGGCCAAAGCCGCAGACGAGGCCGCCCCGAAACCCGGCGAGGGGCGGACGGCCTTCCTGTGGGAGATCCTTGCCTCCGTCACTGCGGTCGACGTCGCGGCCGGCCGGGCCATTGAACCGCACCTGGACGCGTCGGCAATCCTCGCCCAGGCCGCCGGCCACGCGGCGGTGGAAGGCTGGGACTGCCCGGACTTCAAGGGTGTCCACTTCGACGGCGCGTGGGGTGTATTCGCCGCCGAAGCCGCAGGCCTGCGGCTCGAGGCGACGCCGGTGGACGGCTGTTTCCTGCTGCAGGGATCCAAACCCTGGTGCTCCCTGGCCGCCCAGCTGGACCACGCCGTCGTGACCGCGCATCTGGACGACGGCGGCCGCGCCGCCTTCGCCGTCGACCTCCATGCCCCTGGCGTGAGTTTCGCGGATCCGGAATGGACCAGCCGGGGTCTCCGGGAGATCCCCAGCGGCACTGTGCACTTCGATGCCGTCCCCGCCGTGCCGCTGGGCGACGCTGGCTGGTACTACCGCCGGCCCGGCTTCGCCTGGGGCGGCATGGGCGTGGCCGCCTGCTGGCTGGGCGGCGCCGTCGCCGTCGCCCGCGGCTTCAGGGGATCCCTGCTCAAGGCGGCCGACGGCGGCCGCGAACCGGACCAGCTCGCGCTCGCCCACCTCGGCGAGATCGACCGCACCCTCGCCGCCCTGACCGGGTACCTCGCACAGACCGCCGGGCAGATCGATGAGGGAAAACTCACGGACACCGGCGCCTGGAGCGAGGCACTCCGCGTCCGCGGCAACGTCGCCGCCGCCGTCGAACGCATCCAGACGCTGGTCAGCCAGAACCTCGGGCCAGGACCGCTTGCCTTCGACGACGTCTACGGAAAGCGCATGGCCGACCTCGCGCTCTACATCCGCCAGCACCACGCCATGCGCGACGACGCCCAGCTTGGTGCCCTGACGCTCAAGGGAGACCACCCATGGTGAGCTTCACCCATCAGGACGCCGGAACCGGCGAGGATGCCTGGGCGGCCAGCGGACTGGCTGCGCTCCCGGAGCTGCCGCTGGACGGCGGGGAGCTCGCCGGCCAGGCGTTTATCGTCCTGGCCGCCCACCCGGACGACGAATCCCTGGGCGCCGGCGGGCTGATGGCCCGGCTCCGGGGGCTCGGCGCCCGCGTCACGGTGCTGCTGTGCACGGCGGGGGAGGCTTCCCACCCCGACTCACCCACCACGACGCCGGAACAGCTCGCCGCCGTGCGGCTCAGGGAATTCGGCGGCGCACTCGCGCATCTGCTGCCGGATCCGGACTGGCGGTTCCTCGCCCTGCCCGACGGCAGGCTCGCCGACCACACGCCGGAACTGCGTGCGGCGCTGCAGCACGCCATCGCCGACGCTGCCGCCTCGGGACTGCCCGCGGAGCGCATCACCCTCGTGGCCCCGTACCGGCACGACGGCCACACCGACCACGAGGCACTGGGCGCGGCAGCCGCCGAGGCTGCCGGCGCCGGCGGCCACGGACTCCTGGAATACCCCATCTGGTACTGGCTCTGGGCGGACGCCGCGGACCAGGCATGGCAGTCCTGGCTGCGCCTGCCGCTGGACCCCGCCGAACGGCGGGCGAAGGCGGCGGCGATGGGCTCCCACGACTCGCAGGTCCGGCCCCTGTCCGGCCAGCCCGGGGATGAGGTGCTGCTCCCGCCGGGGTTCCTGGAGCACTTTGAACGGCCGTTCGAGACGTTTGCGTGGCAACGTCCGGCCGCAAGCGGTGGCTCCTACGCCGCCGCCGACGCGGAAGGCGTCTTCGACGCCGTCCACACCGGCACCGACGACCCGTGGCAGTACACCACCAGCTGGTATGAACACCGCAAACGCTCCCTCACCCTCGCGGCCCTGCCCGGCCTGAACTACGCGGCAGGACTGGAAATCGGCTGCTCGATCGGGACGCTCAGCGTGGAACTCGCGCAGCGCTGTGCCAGCTTCACGGCCGTCGACGCGAGCAGCGCCGCGCTGGGCCACGCCGCGCGGCGCCTCGCACACCTGCCCGAGGCCCGGACCCGCCACCTCACCGTCCCGCAGGACTGGCCGGACGGCCGGTTCGACCTGATCGTGGTCTCCGAGGTCGGCTACTACCTCTCGCCCGGCGAGCTGGCCGGGCTATTCGAACGGGTCCAGGCCGCACTCCTTCCCGGCGGCACCCTGGCCCTGTGCCACTGGCGCCACCCCATCTCCGGCTGGGAGCTCGACGGCGACTCCGTCCACGCCGCCGCCCGCCGCCACCTCGGCTGGGCCGACGCCGGTCTCTACCGGGAACGTGACTTCATCCTGGAGGTCCTGATCGCGCCGGAGGCCGGCGGGGAACCGCGGCCGGAAGCGGCCCCCGTGCCGGGCCCGGGCAGCTAGATGGCTGCCCACGCCCTGCCGCTGCCCCGCGGCCACAGCATCGACCGGATCGCCGTCGTGATGCCCGCCCACAATGAGGACGAACACCTCGGCCGGGCCCTGCTGGCAGTGCAGTGCGCCGCCGACGCCCTGCACCGGGTCCGTCCTGACGTGGACGTCAGGGTGACCGTGGTGCTGGACAGCTGCACCGACGGCTCCGCCGGCATCGCCGCCCGGTACGCCGCGGCGGACCGCCGCTTCAACGTCCTTGAAGTGTCCTTTCGAAACGCCGGAGCCAGCCGGGGTGCCGGGATCCGGGCGGCCGGGATCGGGACGGCCCGGCGCCGGCCGCCCGGCCTGCGCTGGACACCCCCGCCGTGGGCGGGCCGGACCTGGCTGGCGAACACGGACGCGGACTCGCAGGTTCCGGAATGCTGGCTCATCCGGCAGCTGGAATTCGCCGACGCGGGGGCCGACGCCGTGCTGGGCTCGGTGGAGCCGGACCCGGACGGGATGGACCCGGAGCTGCTTCGGCGCTGGCTGGAACGCCACCCGTTCGAGGAAGACCACCCGCACATCTACGGCGCCAACTTCGGGGTCCGGGCCTCGGCTTACCTGGCCGCCGGAGGCTTCCCGAAGCTCTCCTCGCACGAGGACCGGACCCTGGTGCAAAGCCTGCGCAACCGCGCCTTCACCGTGACGGCGACGGACAGCATGCGAGTGCTGACCTCCGGCCGCGTCCACGCCCGGGCGCCGCACGGCTTCGGCGCCTACCTCCGGACGCTTGGACGGCACCGGCCACCGGCGGACGACTGACGCGGGGCTGCCGCCCGCGGCCTGTCGGCCGGCCCGGAGCCGCGGGCGCGGCGTTAAGGATCTGTGCGTGGGCGGTGTCTGTATGCTGTGCGCATGACGGCGCTGCAGATCTATGTCAGTTTCCCCGGCACGGCACGTGAAGCACTCGGCTTCTACGCGGACGTTTTCGGCGGAGAGCTTTCCTTGTACACCTACGAGGACTTCAGCCGCAGCGACGGCCCGCCAGAGGCCATAGCTCACGGAGTGCTCAACGGCGCAGTCGCTTTGGCCGGATCGGATGCGGCACCAGGCCAGAAGAGTGTCCGGCTCGAAGGTGTCATGCTCTCATTGCTGGGGACCGCCGAACCGTCCGTTCTCCATGAGTGGTTCGACAGACTCGCTGATGGCGGCCAGGTGGTGGACCCCCTCGCCCCGAAACCCTGGGGCGCTTCGGACGGCCAGGTCATCGACCGTCACGGACTTCACTGGCTCATCGGATACGAGCCTGCGCCCTGAGCGTCGGCTCTTGGGCTGCTCATTCGCTTGCTTAGCGGTCCACTGCATGGACTAGCTGGTGCGAGCACGGATACGGGCCCGGCGCCCCGCCGTGACTTTTGGCCCTAACGGCCGGCGCCCGCGGGGCGCACCCTCGATCCATGAGCTTCCTGACCAGGGCCGGTCTGCGTTGTTGCGCCTAAGCGGACCCGGCCAGCCGTGACACCGGAGGCTCCCGCCGGGGGGCCAACCGCCGGGGCCTTGCCAGGCGTTGAGGGTCTGAGCTCCGCCGAGGCGGCGCGCAGGCTCACGCAATTCGGGGCGAACAGGCTGCCAGAGCCCGGCACAGTCCCTGGCTGGCGGAAGCTGCTGGGCGAACTGACCCACTTCTTCGCCATCCTGCTGTGGTGTGCCTCCGTGCTGGCCTACCTGGCGGGAATGCCGCAGCTGGCGATCGCGATCGTCGTCGTGATCCTGGTCAACGGGATCTTCGCCTACATCCAGCAGGAGCGAGCCCAGCACGCTGCCTCCAAGCTCCGTGAGCTGCTCCCGGCAATGGTCTCCGTCCGCCGGGACAACCGCGTCATCAAGGTCCACACCACCGAGCTGGTGCCGGACGACGCCGTCGTGCTGGTTGCCGGCGACCGGGTACCCGCGGACCTCCGTCTGGTCATGGCGGCAGGCTGCTCGGTGGACGAATCGATGCTCACCGGTGAAAGCGAGGCGCTCGCCAAGGTCCCCGGCGACACCGTCTTTGGCGGGACCTTCCTGGTCAACGGCCAGGCAGAAGGTGTGGTCGCGGGAACCGGCGGGAAGACCCGGCTCGCCGAAATCGCAGCCCTGACGGGAAAGGTGGAGGCGCCGCCGAGCCCGCTGGCGCGGGAACTGCAACGAATCGTCCGCATCACCGCCACAATGGCGCTGGGCATCGGCGTGCTGTTCTTCGTGCTGTCCCTTCTGGTCGGAATCTCCTGGCGGGACGCCTTCTTGTTTGCCATCGGCGTGATGGTGGCGCTGGTGCCCGAAGGCCTGCTGCCCACAGTCACGCTGTCCCTGGCCGTCGGGGCGCAGCGGATGGCCCAGCGCAACGCACTGGTCCGGAACCTGGAAGCGGTGGAAACCCTCGGCTCCACCACCTTCATCTGCACGGACAAGACCGGCACGTTGACCCAGAACCGGATGAACGCCGTCGAGGTCTGGACCCCGGCCGGCGTGCTCAGCGTCATCGGCGCCGGGTACGGGCCGGAGGCTGAGGTCACAGGGACGGGCACCGGGGAGGCACAGCACCTCAGCACCGCCGCGCTGGCCGCCTCCGTGGGCCGTGCGGTGCTCCACGAGGGCAAGTGGGTCGCCGAGGGGGACCCGATGGAGGCGGCCATCGCCGCGCTGGCCGCCCGGCTGGCCGGTCCCGGGCCAGATCCCGGGCGGGGTCCGGCGGAGCCTGAGGTGTCGCACCGCTTCGCCTTCGATCCCCGCCGGCTGCGGGAGTCCGCGATCGTCGGAACCACCCTGTACGTCAAAGGCGCCCCGGAATCCGTGATTCCGCTGTGCGTGCACGGCGGCGGCGACGCCGGCGAGGCAGCGGGCGCCGCCCGGGCGCGGGAAAAAGTCGACCAGATGGCCTCCCACGGGCTCAGGGTGCTGGCCGTGGCCGAGCGGACCCTGCCCGGCCCGCCCGGCGCCAGCTTCAAACTGGAGGACGCCGAGAGCGAACTGACGCTGCTGGGGCTGATCGGCCTGCACGACCCGCCCCGGGCCGAGGTCCGCGTGGCGCTCGAGGCGGCCCGGGAGGCCGGCATCAAGGTCGCGATGGTCACCGGCGACCATGCCTTCACGGCAGCCGCCATCGCCCGGGAAACCGGGCTGATCGGAACGCCCGAGCTGGTACTGGAGGGCCACAACCTGCCCGAGGACGACGCCGTTCTGGCCGCGCTGCTGGACCGCGACGGGGTGGTGGTCAGCAGGGTCACCCCGGAACAGAAACTCCGGGTGGCCCGGCTGCTTCAGGGCCGCGGCCACGTCGTGGCGATGACCGGCGACGGCGTCAACGACGGCCCGGCCCTGCAGCAGGCGGACATCGGCGTGGCCATGGGGCTGAGCGGCACGGACGTGGCCCGCGAGGCGGCGGACCTTGTGCTGCTCGATGACGACTTCGCCACCATCATCGCCGCGGTGGAACAGGGCCGCGCCACCTACGCGAACATCCGGCGCTTCCTGACCTACCATCTGACCGACAACGTCGCCGAGCTCACCCCCTTCGTGATCTGGGCGCTCTCCGGCGGGCGGTTCCCGCTGGCGCTGAGCGTGCTGCAGGTCCTCGCCCTCGACATCGGCACCGACCTGCTCCCCGCGCTGGCGCTGGGCAGCGAGGCACCGAGCAAGGGAACGCTGAAACGCCCGCCGGAGCGCAGGCACCTGATGGACCGGGCGCTGATGTTCCGCGTGTTTGGGCTGCTGGGCCCGGTCGAGGCGCTCTTCGAAATGACGGCGTACACGGCGGTGCTGATCGGTGCCGGCTGGACCCCCGGGGCGGAACTGCCGCCGTCGGACGTGCTGATGGCCGCCTCCGGCGCCGCGTTCACCACCGTCGTCCTGGCCCAGCTCGCCAACGCTTTCGCCTGCCGCAGCGCCTCCGTTCCCCCGTGGCGGCTCGGCTGGTTCACCAACCGGCTGCTGGTCTGGGCGGTGCTGGCAGAGCTGGGGCTGCTGGCGGTGTTCCTGTTCCTCGGGCCGCTGGCCGCCCTGCTGGGCCACGCACCGCCGTCGCCCGGCGGCCTGGCCGTGGCGCTCGCCGCCATTCCCGCCGTGCTGCTCGCGGACTGGCTCTACAAGATCGCCCGCCACCGCCGGGCCGCGAAGGCCGAACCGGCCACAAAGGTCCAAAGACTCTGACACCGGAAGGGCCGCCGCCACAGGATGGGTTCATGACTGACTCCCCGGTGCTGTGGTTTGACGAGATCGGCATGGGCGATGTCCCGCAGGTGGGCGGCAAGAACGCCTCCCTCGGCGAACTCATCCAGTCCCTCAAAGCCAAGGGCGTGCGTGTGCCGGACGGCTTCGCCACCACCGCCGACGCCTACCGCCGGTTCCTCGAGGCCAACGGGATCGAGGCCGCGATGCGCTCGCGGATCAAGGCCTACCGGTCAGGCGAAACCTCCCTGCGCGCCACGGGGGAGGCCATCCGGGAGCTGTTCCTGGACAGTGAGTTCCCGGCGGACATCGGCGAATCCATCCGCTCCCACTACCGGGAACTGGGCGAGCGTGCCGGACTGGTCCGGCTCTCGGTCGCGGTCCGCAGCAGCGCCACCGCCGAGGACCTGCCCGACGCGAGCTTCGCCGGGCAGCAGGAAACGTTCCTGAACATCGCCGGGGAGCGGGAGCTCCTGGACGCCTGCCGCCGCTGCTACGCTTCCCTGTTCACGGACCGGGCGATCAGCTACCGCGAGGTCAAGGGCTTCGACCACCTCGACGTCGCGCTCTCGATCGGCGTGCAGCGGATGGTGCGCTCCGACGTCGGCGCCTCCGGCGTGATGTTCTCCATCGACACGGATTCCGGCTTTCCCCGGGCGGCCGTGGTCAGCGCCGCCTGGGGCCTGGGCGAAACCGTGGTCCAGGGCACCATCAACCCGGACAAATACCTCGTGTTCAAACCGCTCCTGGCGGCGACCGCGGACGAATTCAGTCCGATCATCGAGAAGACACTCGGCTCCAAGACCCGGAAAATGGTCTACAGCCGGGGCGGCCACGCCCGCACCAAAATGGTGGACACCTCGGAAGCCGAACGCCGCGCCTTTGTCCTGGCCGACGCCGAGATCCTCGCCCTGGCGCGCTGGGCCGTGAGCGTTGAGGAGCACTACGCCCGGCCGATGGACATGGAATGGGCCCGGGACGGCGTGACCGGGGAGCTGTTTATGGTCCAGGCCCGGCCGGAGACGGTCCAGTCGCAGAAGACCGGATCCCGGTTCACCCTCCACCACCTGCTCGAAACCGGCCCCGTGCTGGCGCGCGGCGCCGCGATCGGCGATTCCATCGCGCAGGGCACCGCGTGTGTGATCAGGAGCGCGGCGGACATCGAAAACTTCCGCGACGGCGCCATCCTCGTCACCGAGATGACCGACCCCGACTGGGTTCCCATCATGAAGCGGGCAGCCGGCATCGTGACCGACCACGGCGGTCCCACGAGCCACGCGGCGATTGTGAGCCGCGAACTCGGGGTCCCCGCCGTCGTCGGAACCGGCAACGCCACCACCGTCTTGGGGGAGGGCCTCGCCGTGACCATCTCGTGCGCCGAGGGCGATGAAGGCCGCGTGTACCGGGGCAGCCTGGCGTTTGAAACCGAGGAGGTGGATCTCGGGGAGCTGCCGGAGACGCACACCAAAGTCATGGTGAACATCGCCAGCCCCGCGGCCGCCTTCCAGTGGTGGCGGCTGCCGGCCGACGGCGTCGGGCTGGCCCGGATGGAGTTCATCATCAGCAGCCTGATCCGCGTCCACCCGATGGCGCTGGTCCACCCCGAGCGGGTCACCGACGCCGGGGACGCCGAGCAGATCCGCGTCCTGACCAGCGGCTACGCGGACCCGAAGGACTACTTCGTGGACGCCCTGGCCCTGGGCATCGCCAAGATCGCCGCGGCCTACCATCCCCGGCCGGTGATCGTCCGGCTCAGCGACTTCAAGACGAACGAGTACGCGCACCTGATTGGCGGCTCGGCTTTCGAGGAGCCGGAGGAGAACCCCATGCTCGGGTTCCGCGGTGCCTCCCGCTACTACGACGAGCGCTACCGCGAGGGGTTCGCCCTTGAGTGTGTGGCCCTCAAACGGGTCCGGGAGAAGCTCGGGTTCGGCAACATCATCGTGATGATTCCGTTCTGCCGGACCCCGCAGGAAGCGGACCGGGTGCTTGCCGTGATGGCGGAGAACGGCCTGGTCCGGGGCGAGAACGGCCTGCAGGTCTACATGATGTGCGAGATCCCGTCCAACGTTGTGCTCGCCGAAAAGTTCGCCACCCGCTTCGACGGCTTTTCCATCGGCTCCAATGACCTCACCCAGCTGGTCCTGGGCGTTGACCGGGATTCGGCGCAGCTGGCCTCACTCTTCGATGAGCGGGACGAGGCCGTCATGGCGATGATCAGCGAGGCCATCCGCAAGGCCCACGCCGCCGGGATCAAAATCGGCATCTGCGGCCAGGGTCCCAGCAACCACCCCGAGTTCGCGGCGTTCCTGGTCAGCGAGGGCATCGATTCCATCTCGCTGAACCCGGACAGCTATCTCAGGACCGTTCCGCGGATCGCGGAAGCCGAGAAACAGGCGTCGGCCCGGTAACGCCGGCAGCTTTCTTCCCGGGCGCCCTTGTTCCGGCGCCCTTCTTGCCCGGGCTGAGTGCGCGCAGCGCATTAAGGATAGTGGCCAGATCCACGAGTTCCTGGGACAGGGCTCCGGCGATGGCCGGGATATAGCCGGCCGCCGCCGCGACCATCAGCGCCACGCTCAGCCCGATCCCGATCCAGATGCTCTGCAGCGCCACCTTGACGGTGCGCTGGCCGATCCGCACCGCGGAGGCGGCCTTGGACAGGTCATCAAGGATGATCACGACGTCGGCCGACTCGCCTGCCGCCGTCGAGCCGCGCGCCCCCATCGCGATCCCGACGTCGGCGACGGCCAGGACGGGGGCGTCGTTGACGCCGTCGCCGACCATCATGACCGGGCGGAGCGGCAGGGACCGGACGGCTTCGACCTTGTCCGGCGGCAGGCACTCGGCGCGGACATCGGTGAGCCCGGCCTCGGCCGCGATGTGCTCGGCGGTGGCGAGCGCATCGCCGGTCAGCATGACCGTCTGGATGACGCCGAGTTCCTTGAGCTCGGCCAGGGTGCGGCGGGCCTCCCCGCGGATCGGGTCGCTCATCACCAGGGACCCAGCGAATTCCCCGGCCACGCCCACGTAGATGGCGAGTTCGCCGCTGGCCAGCTTCGTCTCCACGACGCCGGCGGCCGATTCAGCCACGAATTTGGGCTTGCCGACCACCACGTCGCGGCCGTCGAAGCGGGCCCGGACGCCGTGCGTGGCGAATTCGGTGGCCTCCGTGGCGGTGTCGAAGGCCAGCCCGCGGCTGTGCGCGGCGTCCATCACCGAGGCGGCCAGCACGTGCGAGGAATACTGTTCGGCGGAGGCCGCCAGGCCGAGGACCTCGTCCTCGGTGAAGGACCCCGAGGTCCGGACCCCGACCAGGGCCGGTCGGCCGTAGGTGAGGGTGCCGGTCTTGTCGAAGGCGACGGTCTTGATCCGGCTCAGTTGTTCCAGGACACCGGCGTATTTGACGATGATTCCGCCGCGCGCGGCACGGCTCATGCCGCCCAGGAACGCCACCGGAGCGGCGATCAGCAGGGGGCACGGGGTGGCCACCACCAGCACCTCCGCGAACCGGGCCGGGCTGCCGCTGATAATCCAGCCGACCGCGCCCAGAAAGTAGGCGAGGGCCGTGAACGGAACGGCATACCGGTCCGCGAGCCGCACCATGGGCGCCTTGCTTTCCGCGGCTTCCTTGACCAGGGCAACGATGCGGCTGTACTGCGAATCCTCCATCCGGGCCGTGACCTGCATCCGGACCGCGGCCTCCCCGTTGAGGGAGCCGCTCATCAGCCCCTCACCGGCAACCCTTTCCACCGGCAGGCTCTCCCCGGTGAGCGAGGATTCGTCGAAGCTGCCGGATTCGGAGAGCAGGACGCCGTCCAGCGGCACCACCTCACCCGGCCGCACCAGCAGGATGTCACCGACCTGGACCTCGGTGGCGGCGACATCCTCGTGCTGGCCGTTTTCGGCGGCGGAGCTCCCGGCGCGTTCACGGTGGGCCGTCTGCGGGACGCGCTCCAGCAGGGATGTCAGCTCTTTCTTGGCCCGGCCGGCCGCGTAGTCCTCCAGGGCGGTGCCGCCGGCCATCATCAGGACAATGATCATGGAGGCGATGTACTCGCCGACGAGCACCGTGCTGACGATCGCGGTGACCGCCAGGATGTCGATGCCCCACTGGCCGCCGATCAGCCGGCGGACCATGCCGACGGCCAGGTAGGCTGCCACGGCCAGGGCATAGACGCTGGCGGAGACCTGCGCAATCAGCGGCTGCCCGGACAGGAGCAGTATCAGCACCGCGAGCAGGGCAGCTATGGTGCCCGCAACAAGCGGATACCGGAGCAAAAGTTTCACGGATATCCTGCCTTCGCATTCGGGCCATCTTCACGAATGATCCACTATTTGCATCCTACTGCGGCCCCCTTCCCTGATGGTCCGTGCGGGCACAGGTTACGAATCCGCCAGCGGGCGGTCGCCTCACGGGCATGAGACGCTGGACCGGGGCGGGGAAGGATCCGTCCCGGCTGGACCGGCCCGCAGGTTGGGGCCGGTCCAGCCGGGACAGTACCAGGAGGAATGGCGTGCGAAGCAGTTCAGACACCGGTGAGACCAAGACTGCCCTGGTGGTCGGAGCCAGCGGGATTGCCGGATCCGCCTTGGTCGACAGGCTCGCGGACGCGGGCTGGGACGTTGTGGCACTCTCCCGCAGCCCGCTCCGGCGCAGTGACGTCCGCCATGTGAGCGCGGACCTGAATTCGGTGGAGAGCCTGCGGGAAGCCCTGGCGGGCGAACAGCCGAGCCATGTGTTCTACACCGCGTGGTCGCGGATGAACACGGAACAGGAAAACATCGAGACCAACGCGGCCATGCTGCGGAACCTGCTGGCCAGCCTGGCCGGCCATCCGGTGGAGCACGTGGCCCTGATGACCGGGCTGAAGCACTATCTGGGCCCGTTTGAGGCGTATGCGGCGGGGGAGATGCCGGACACCCCCTTCCGCGAAAACGAACCGAGGTTGCCGACGCCTAACTTCTACTATGCCCAGGAAGACGAGTTGTGGGCCGCCGCCGGGAAACAGGGCTTTGGCTGGTCCGTGCACCGGGCGCATACGGTGATCGGGCATGCGGTCGGCAACGCCATGAACATGGGACTTACGCTCGCCGTCCAGGCCTCCATCTGCCGGGAACTCGGCCAGCCGTTCATCTTCCCGGGCTCCGAGACGCAGTGGAACAGCCTCACGGACATGACGGACAGCGGGCTGCTGGCCGACCACATGATCTGGGCCGCCACCGCCGGCGGAGTGGGCGACGAGGCCTACAACATCGTCAACGGCGACATCTTCCGCTGGCGGCGCATGTGGCCTGCGCTGGCCGCCTATTTCGGCGTCGAACCCGTCGGGTACGACGGCCAGCCCCGCCCGCTGGAACAACAGATGCTCGGCATGGAGGGCCTCTGGGCAGACATCGCCGCCCGCCACGGGCTCGCCGAACCCGATCTCGCACGGCTCGCCTCCTGGTGGCACACGGACGGTGATCTGGGCCGGAACCTCGAAGTCGTCACCGACATGAGCAAGAGCCGCCTTGCCGGCTTCACCGGGTACCGCCGCACGGAAGACTCCTTCACCCGGTTGTTCGACCGGCTCCGGGCCGGCCGCCTGATACCGGCAGCGTCCGGCACCCCGGGGGCCTTTCAGCCCTAGTTTGGCTGTGGCCGGTGGTGCCACAGTGAAGCATGTGGTCGTTCCTGTCCGAGCGGCGCCGGTGGCTTGTGGCCGTGGCCGCGGTGCTTCTGCTGTCCGCCGCGGTGGTCCTGGCCGCCGCCCTGACAGCGGTCCCGCCGTCGGCCGGCCCGTCCCCATCCGAGTCGTCACCGCAGCCCACCGTGCCGCCTTCGCCGTCGGTTCCGGCTACGGCCGGCCCGTCGGACAGTGCGACGCCGGGTCTGTCGCCGTCCGAGGTTCCGGTCCCCACCCCCAGCGAAACGGTTCCGGCCGAGCCCGCGCCGATGCCCACCAGCCCGCCGCCCCCGCCTACCGCAACGCCGTCGCCTGAACCCCCGTCGCCTGAACCCCCGTCTCCTGCCCCGGCGGCACCGTTCCCCGCCGCGCTCGCCGGCCGCGACCTCGAGGTGATTCCGGGGGCCGGTACGGTGGTGGCGCTGACCTTCGACGCCGGAGCCAACTCCGCCGGGCTGCCCAGCATCCTCCGGACCCTGGCCGCCACCGGCGTGCGCGGCACGTTCTTCCTCACCGGCAACTGGGCCGCCGCGAACCCGGCGGGAGTCGCGGCCATCGTGGCGGGCGGCCACCGGCTGGGCAACCATTCGATGACCCATCCGGGCTTCACAGGGCTCCCCGACTCCGCGATCGGGAGCCAGCTGTCCGGAGCAGAGCAGGCCATCCGGGCCGGCGGAGGGGATCCGCGGCCGCTGTTCCGCTTCCCCTTCGGCGAACGCGACGCCCGCACCATCGCCACAGTCAACGCCTACGGCTACCTGCCCGTCCGCTGGACCGTGGACACCCTGGGCTGGAAGGGCAGCAGCGGAGGGATCACCGCCCAGATCGTGGCGGACCGGGTGCTCGCCGGGCTCCGGCCCGGGGAGATCGTGCTGATGCACATCGGCTCGAACCCCAACGACGGGACCACCCTCGACGCCGACGCGTTGCCCGGGGTGATCGAGCGGATCCGCGCGGCCGGATACGGCTTCACCACCCTCGATGCGCTGCTGGCATGACGGAGTCGCCCACCCTCGCCGCCGCGCTGGCACCCGTCGATGCCGTGATCTTTGACCTCGACGGGGTGGTCACGGACACGGCCGAGCTCCGCGCGGCTGCGTGGAAGCAGCTCTTCGACGGCGTCCTCCAGGACCCTCGGCTGCCCGCCGGGACGCGCCGGGACCCGTTCAGCACCGAGGACTACCTGGACCTCGTGGCGGGCCGGACCTGGGAGGACGCGGTCAGCACCTTCCTGCGCTCCCGCGGCGGGGCCATCCCGGACGGCTCACCGTCGGATGGCCCCGGGGAGTGGACCGCCTTCGGCCTCGCAGCACGCCAGAACGAACTCTTCGACAAACTCCTCGGCACCAACCCGGTCCGGGCCTTCCCCGGCACCGCGGACCTGCTCGGCCGGCTGAAGGCCGGCCGGATCCCGGTGGTGCTCGCCACCTCCGCCAGGAACGCCGGCGCGCTGCTGGCCGCCGCCGGGCTCGCGGACGCCTTCGACCACATCATCGACGGGCAGACGGCCCTGGAGCGCGATTTCGCGGGAAAACCGGCCCCCGCGCTGCCGCTGGAAGCGGTGCGCCGGTTGGAGATCCCGCCCGCCCGGGCGATGGTCATCGAGGAATCCGTGACTGGAGTGGAGGCCGGGCGGCGCGGCGGCTTCGGGCTGGTGGTCGGCATCGACCGGGCCGGGCGCCGGGATCCGCTGGAAGCGGCGGGCGCCGACGTCGTCGTCGAGGATGTCAGCCAACTGGACATCGGCCTCGTCATCACGCACCCGTGGCTGCTGGTCTACGAGGGCTTCGACCCGGCGCACGAGGGCCACCGGGAAGCCCTCACCACCCTGGGCAACGGGTACCTTGCCACCCGGGGAGCCGCGCCGGAGCACCGGGCAGGGGCGGTGCACTATCCCGGCAGCTATCTCGCCGGGGTCTACAACAGCCTGCACAGTGTGGTCCTGGACCAGGAATCCGACGACGAGCACATGGTCAACATCCCCGACTGGCTGCCCCTGGACCTCCGGATCGGCGACGGCGCCTGGTGGTCCGACGGCGGGCTCTCGCTCCGCAGCGAGCGGCGCACCCTGGACCTGAAGCGGGCGCTGCTGACCCGGGAGGCGCTCCTGGAGGACGACGCCGGCCGGCAGCTCCGGCTGCTGCAGCGCCGCCTGGTGTCCATGGCCACCCCGAACCTCGCCGCCCTGGAAACCGTCGTCACGGCGGTCGGCTGGAGCGGGGGCGTCAGCATCCGCAGCGGCTGCGACACGGACGTCACCAACTCCAATGTCCCCGAGGACGCGTCCCTGTCGAGCCGGCACCTGGGGTCCGTCAAGGCGGCCGCCTCCGTGGCCGGCCCGGGCCTCGCCGGCCTCACGGTCGAGGTCCGGACCGTCACCAGCGGGATCGGGATCGCCCTGGCCCTCCGGACCGAAGTGTCCGGGGCCAGCGGGCCGGCGGGGGCCGGGATACCTGAACAGCTGGGCGGGCTGCACGCCCACCGCTTCGAGCTTTCCGTGAATGCGGAGGAGCCGCTGACCGTGCTCAAGACCGTGGCCGTGGCGTCCTCCCGAGACCACGCCATCGCCTCGCCGCTGGCGGCCGCCCGGGCCGCCCTGGCCCGCGCCCCGGGCGGTTTCGCTGCCCTGCTGGCCGAGCACGAGGCCGCGTGGGAGATCCTGCTCAAGCCGTTCATCATTGAGTTCGACGCGAGCTCGCAGGCGCAGCTCATCCTCAACCTGCACGTCTTCCACCTGCTGCAGACGCTCACCACCCACACCGCCGAACTCGACGCCGGCGTCCCGGCCCGCGGGCTGCACGGCGAGGGCTACCGGGGGCACATCTTCTGGGATGAACTCTTCGTCCTGCCGGTGCTGAACTCGCGGCTGCCGTCCCTCGCCCGGGAGCTGGTCGACTACCGTTGGCGGCGGCTCGGCGCCGCCCGGGACGCGGCGCGGGCGGCGGGGCTGAAGGGGGCGCTGTTCCCGTGGCAAAGCGGCAGCGACGGCACGGAACAGACGCCGAAGCTGCTGTTCAACCGAAGGTCCGGGCACTGGATGCAGGACTACTCCCGGCTCCAGCGGCATGTTGGCCTCGCCGTCGCCTATAACGCCTGGCAGTACTTCGAGGCGACCCAGGACCGCGGCTGGCTGACCGAGCACGGGGCGGAAATCATCGTCGACGTCGCCCGGCTGTTCGCCTCGATGGCGGAGTTCGACCCGGCGGATGACCGCTTCCACCTCCGGGGCGTGATGGGCCCGGATGAATACCACACCGGGAATCCCGGCGACCCGGGCGGCGGACTGAACGACAACGCCTACACCAATGTCATGGCGGCCTGGGTGTTCGACCAGGCCGTCTGGATCATGCATTCCGTCCGGGGATTCGACATGGAGGAGCTGCGGGCCCGGCTGATGGTCACCGCCGCCGAGATCGAGGCCTGGGAACACCTGAGCCGGCGCATGTTTGTTCCGTTCCACGACGACGGCGTCATCAGCCAGTTCGACGGCTACAGCGCGCTCCGGGAACTCGACTGGAAGCACTACCGCCGCAGCTACGGGCTCATCGAGCGGCTGGACCTGATCCTGGAGGCGGAAGGGGACAGCACCAACCACTACCGGCTGGCCAAACAGGCCGACGTCCTGATGCTGCTGTACGTCCTGGGCGAGGACCAGCTCATCGAGTTCCTGGCCCGGATGGGCTACGCCGTCACTTCCGCGCAGATGGCCGCCACGGTGGACTTCTACCTGGCCAGGACGGCGCACGGATCCACGCTCAGCCGGGTGGCCCATGCCTCTGTACTGGCGCAACGGGACCCCGAGCGGGCGTGGGCGGTGTTCCGGGAGGCTCTGGACGCGGACCTGGACGACACACAGGGCGGAACCACCAGCTCCGGCATCCATCTGGGCGCCATGGCCGGGACGATCGACGTCGTCCAGCGCAGCTTCGCCGGGCTGCGGATCACGCGCGACGCCCTCGACTTCACGCCCCGGCTGCCCGTCGAGCTCAGCCGCCTGGATTTCCACGTCCGCTACCGGGACCAGATGCTCGCCGTCCAGCTGGAACGGGACCGGCTGACGGTGTCCGCGGCCCCCGGTGACGCCGCCCCTGTGCTGGTGCGGGTGGGAACCCAGCGGGTGCTGCTCAAGGCCGGCCAGGAACACCTCTTCCTGCGCAAGGAGGGCTGACCCGGCTGGAGCGCCAGGCCGCTACGGAGCGTCCATCCGGAGCACGGCCGCGCCGGTGACCCGGTCCTCCGACAGGTCCAGCAGGGCCTGGTCCGCTGCCGAGAACGGATACGGCACCGTGGTGGGGCGCAGCGGGATCTCAGCGGCGACGCGGAAAAACTCCTCGCCGTCGGCCCTGGTGTTGGCGGTGACACTGCGCAGCTGGCGTTCCTGGAACAGCTCCGTGGCGTAGTGCAGCGGCGGAATGTCACTCAGGTGGATGCCGGCCACGGCGAGCGTGCCGCCCCGGTCCAGGGCCCGCAGGGCCACCGGAACCAGGCTGCCGGCCGGCGCGAAGAGGATGGCGGAATCCAGCGGATCCGGCGGTTGCTCCTCGGCGCCGCCGACAAAGGTCGCCCCCAGCTCGAGGGCGAGGGCGCGCGCTTCCTCGGACCGGGTCATCACGTACACGCGGGCGCCCTGGAAGAGGGCGATCTGGGCCGCCAGGTGCGCGGATCCGCCGAAGCCGTAGATCCCCAGCCGTCCGCCGATGGGCAGGTCGGCTCGGGACAGCGCGCGGTAGCCGATGATCCCCGCGCACAGCAGGGGTGCGGCCTCCTCGTCCGAGAAGCTCGACGGGAGCCGGTACGCGAACTTCTCGGCCACCGTGATGAGTTCGGCGTAGCCGCCGTCGCGGTCCCACCCCGTGAACACCGGGAAGAGGCAGAGGTTCTCCGCGCCGCGCAGGCAGAAGCGGCAGGTGCCGCAGGTCCCGCCGAGCCAGGCGACGCCCACCCGGTCGCCGGGGGAGAACCGCGTGGCGCGCGCCCCGCAGGTGATGACTTCGCCGACGACTTCGTGCCCCGGAATGACGCCGTGGCGCCGCGGCGGGAGGTCGCCCTCGGCCAGGTGCAGGTCGGTGCGGCAGACGCCGCACACCCGGACCCGCAGCAGCACCTCCCCGGGACCCGGCCGGGGATCCGGGCACTCCTCCGCCACCAGGGGGCCGCTTCTCATCGGCCCGGGCTGTCCTACCCGCCAGGCTCGCACGGGCGTCCTCCTCTGCTAGAACCTCCAGCTCCCCTCTGAAGGCGGTGGTCCGGTGGAGCGGGGTCAGCGCGTTATCAGGACATTGCAGCGCGCCTTGTTCAGGATGCCCGAGACGGTGTTGCCCGGGCCGCCGCCCTCGCGGTTGTGGGTTCCGATGACCAGCACCTCGGCGTCACCGGCGGCCGCCAGCAGCTCCTTGGACGCCGCGTGGCCTTCCCGCAGGACCCCGGAGATTGACAGCTCCGGGGCGAGGTGTCGGGCCTCCTCCAGGGTGCGGTCCAGGAGTTCCTGGCCGTGCAGCGGGCCGTGCCGGCCGTGCCCTTCCCGGGCGCCGCCGCGGGACTGGTCAATGTGGACGACCTGCAGGGTGGTGCCCAGCATTCCCGCCAACTTGACGGCGCCGGCCAGCGCCGCGGAACTCCGGGACGTCCCGTCGATGCCAACGACGACGGGCCCGGCGGGCTGGCCGGGGCTTCGCAGCTGGCGGATGACCATCAAAGGGCAGGGGGAGGAGCCGGCCAGGTCGAGACAGACCGATCCGGCCACGTGCCCCAGCACGCCGCCGAGTCCGCGGCTGCTGACCACCAGGAGGCGGGCGTCACTGGCGGCATCGCGCAGCACCGCAGCCGGAAGGCCGGTTTCCAGGACACCCTCGACGCCGGAAGCGGGCTCCGCCGCTTCACCGCCGCCGGCCGGGGCGGACGATGCGGCCGAGCCCTGCGCGGACAGGCCCTGCGCGTCGGCGATGGCCGTTCGGGCCAGATCAACACCTTCCGCCAGAACCACCTCGGCCCCGTGCCGCAGCCCGCTGCCTTCCACACCCTTGACCGGTCCGAGCTTCTTGGTGAAGATGGGCCAGACCCAGGCGTGCACCACGCGGAGCCGGTACCCTCCGGAGGCCGCGTACCCGGCGGCCCACCGGACGGCCGCCCGCGCCGCCTCGGACCCGTCGTAGCCCACTGCCACGGTGGTGCGTTCGTCCCCTGCAGCGGGTGCCGTCATGCGTCCTCCCGGTCGGCCAGGTCCGCCTCCGGGCGGCACTTTGCCCCCAGTAGAACGCAGGGTCCCGGAAAGGGCTAGGGGCTTTGGTCCCGCGGGTTGCGGGGATCCTGGTCCCGGGCGGACCGGGAATCCGTAGCGGCGTCAGAGTCAGCGTTGCTGCTCCGTACACGCAGTTCACGGCCGCGCTGGATGTCCTCCTCTTCACGCGCCTGCAGCTTGTCGCTCTGCTTGGTGTCCCGGGGTGGCAGCTGGATGGTTTCCTCGGCTTCGATGCCGGCCTGCAGCTGGCGGCCGCGTTCCATTTCGGCGTCGAATTCGGCGCCGAACAGCAGCGACATGTTGAGGATCCAGAGCCACAGCAGCGAAACAATGACGCCGCCGATCGTGCCGTAGGTCTCGTTGTAGCTGCTGAAGTTGGCAACGTAGAAGCCGAAGGCCAGGGAGGCCAGCAGGAAGATCGCCAGGGCGATGAGGGATCCGAGGCTCATCCAGCGGAACTTGGGCTGTTTAACGTTGGGGGTGGCGTAGTAGAGGATGGCGATCGCGGCCACCACGAGCAGCACGATGAGGGGCCACTTGGCGATGTTCCAAATGGTGAGGACCACGTCACCGAGGCCGAGGGCGTTGCCGACCGACTCTGCCACCGGGCCGCTGAGGACCAGCATGGCGGCCAGCAGCACAACGATCAGGACGGTGGCGATGGTGACCGCGAGCATGGTTCCGCGAAGCTTGACGAACGGCCGGCCTTCATCGATTTCGTAGATCCGGTTCATGGCCCGGCCAAACGCCCCCACGTAGCCGGAGGCGGACCACAGGGCGGTGAGGATGCCGATCACCAGCGTAAGTCCGGCGGCGGAGGAACTGCTGAGCTGTTCGACCGGCGCGCGGATGGCGTCCACCGTCTCAGCTGGCGCGAAACCCTGGACGATGTCCAGCAGTGCCCCGGTGGTCTTCTCGGGCTGTCCAAAGATGCCCAGCAGCGATACGAGGGCCAACAGCGCCGGGAAAATCGAGAGCACCGAGTAGTAGGTCAGGGCCGCGGCGAGGTCGGGGCACTGGTCCTTGGTGAATTCGCGGAAGGTCTTCTTGGCGATGTACTGCCATGAGGGCTTGGTGACATCCGTGGGGCTGTCCGGTTTGCGGGCGTCGTCCGGGGCGGGCGCCGTGCGGTCCTTGACGGTGCTGCTTTCCTGCGTTTCGGCGTCGGCCGGCGTTTGTGCCGCGGCGGGATTCTTGGACATGGAAATACTTCCTTCAGGGGTTAAGTGCGTCAGCCGGCCGCCCGGCGCGTGAGCGCAGGACGGCCGGCCGGGTGCCGGCGGGATCAGGCCTGCCGGACGTTGTCCTTGGCCTCGGCGGTGCGGTCCTTGACGTCCGCCACGGCGCCCTGGCCTTCGGCTTTGACGTGTTCGGTCGCATCGGCGGCCGTGGCCTTGACGTTGTCCATCGCGGCCTGGGCAGGCTCCTTGAGCCCCTCCGCCACGTGCTTGGCGGCCTCGGTGAGTTCCGTGGTGAGCGGTTCGGCCGCGGTCTTCAGGGCATCCGCGGCTTCGCGTTCCTTCTGGCTGGCCGGGATCAGGGAGGAGACCAACAGGCCGGCCCCGAACGCGATCAGACCTGCCGCCAGCGGGTTGCCTTGGGTCTTGGTCCTGACCTGCGTCGGGGTGTCCCCGATGGCTGCACCGGCGTCGCTGAGGTGCGCCCCGGCGGTGCCGGTGGCGGAGTGGACATTGCCGGCGGTGTGGTCGGCAGCTCCCATGACTTTCTCCTTCACTCCAAAGACGGCATCTTTAACTCTGTCGGTCTGCCGCTGGACGATGTGGGACGGGGTGACCTTGTCCGCTACGGCATCGACATTCGTGCCCAGCCGCGCGCGGGTTGCTTCAATATCTGCTCGGATGACATCCGGGTTTTCACTCATCGTGTTTCCTCGCTGTATTTAGGGGGTGGGCTTGAGCGTGGGCGGGATTTCCTGCAGTGTCTCGCCGGTCTGGGGCATGCCCTTGATCGCGTTGAGTTCCTTGCGGCCCTTGGCTGCCAGGATGGCGGCGACGATTCCCCAGATGATGGCGACGACGACGCCGGACCAGCCCAGCCCCAGAACGTTCCCGAGCGCCCACCAGAGCGCCAGGGACAGGAACAGGAGGACGAAGTGGCCGGCGACGCCGGCACCGGCCAGCATCCCGGCGCCCTTGCCGGCGCGGGTCGCGGACTGCTTGAGTTCGACCTTCGCCAGCTCGACTTCCTGCCGCATGAGGGTGGACATGTCCCGCGTCACCTCGCCCAGGAGGTCGCCGAGGGATGACGTTTCGGCCTTGGCGTGCGCGGCGGTGTGGGGCATTTCGCTGGTCATCGACGGCCACCATCAAAGGGATCATCACGGAACGGATCCTGCCGGGCCGGGTCCGTCACCACTGGCTCGGAAGCCCAGCGGTCCTGCCGGCCGCCGTCGCCGAGCGGATCGGCGTCGAGCGGATTCGGCGGGTACGTCTCCGCGAAGCCGGCCGTTGTGGTTTCCGGGACAGGCATCTGCACGGGCGGCGGCGGAACGGCCATCCCGGTGTCCGGGACCCGGGTGACGGGGGTCGTGACGGCGCCGGTGGCGCCCGTTTCCGGCGCTCCGGCGCTCAGGCTGCGGCTGAGGCGCCCGGCCAGGACGCCGGCACCGGCCGCGAGCAGCAGGAACGTGCCGGGGCGCTGGCGGGCAAAGGACTTCACCTCGGTCAGCAACGAACCCGGATCGCGGCCATCGAGCCAGCCGGCGACGGCGGAGGACCGCTCGGCGGCCTGGCGCACGAGGTCGCTGGCGACGCCGGGCTGCTCGGAGGCGGTGGCCATGGTGTGCAGTTCGGTGGAGATCGAGCGCAGGCCCTCGGCGACCTTCTGCTGCTGGGTGCCGGCCTGGTCGGTCAGGTCGGACTTGGCCTGGTACAGGAGATCCCGGGCGTTCGTCTTCACTTCGGAAGCGACATTGGCGGCTTCCGTTTTGGCCGTCTCCGCCACTGTCTGGGCGGAATCGGTGGCCTGGCGCTTGAGGTCGGCTGCTTCGTCCCGGGCCGCATCGGTCCTGGAGCCCCCGCCGTCGGTGGGGGTGGCGGTCGTCGGGTTCCCGCCGTTCGCCGCCGGCGGGAAGGTGGTTTCCGGCCGGAGGGGTGTCTGCTGGGTGGCCATGGGAGTGCCGTAGCTACCGTCCTGGGGCCATTTGTTCTCTGTCATCTTCGCTCTCTTTTCAAGATCGGCTGCTGATCACAAACCAGCATCAACTGGGGTGCTAATAGTAAGCATGATTACTAGTAATTAGTAAGTACCCTTTGCTTAATTCTTGCTGCGGGGCCCGGAGCCAGCCGCGGTAAGGCCCGTCCGGGCCAGTGAACTAGGCTTGAAACATGAGCAAAACGGTGGACGCCTGATGGCCAAGCGGGGCAGGGCGGCCAGCCGGAGCAACACCGAAAAGACCGCCGGAGTCGTGGAGATCCCAAAGGGCAGCCGCCCCGACGGTCCCGTGGAGGGCATCTACTACATCGATACCGGTGACTGCGAGCTGATCGCCGACCAGGACAACTCCAGCGGCTGGCTGCTGCGGATCAACGGCGTCATGAGCTCGCACATCGACCTGGCGGATCCACTGTTCCTCGACTTTGAATACATGCGCTGGATTTCTGCCCTGGTGGAATCGCGCTGGCCGCGGGACTCCCGGCCGAAGCTGCGCGCCCTGCACCTTGGCGGCGGAGCATGCTCGCTGGCGCGCTACTTCCACGCCGCCTACCCCGAGGCCCGCCAGGTGGTCGTGGAACTCGACGGCAAGTTGGCCGAATATGTCCGGGGCTGGTTCGACCTGCCGAAGGCGCCGCTGATGCGGCTGCGGGTGGGGGAGGCCCGCGAGGTCACCGAAAGCCTGACGCCGCAGACCCGTGACCTGATCATCCGCGATGTCTTCGCCGGCTCGCTGACCCCGCGGCCGCTCACCACGAGGGAATTCAACGAGCACGCCAAACGCATTCTGGCCCCCGGCGGGATCTACGTCGTGAACTCCGGCGACGCGCCGGACCTGAGAAACGCCCGCGAGGACGCCGCCACCATCGCGGACACCTTCAAGCACACCGTGATCATCGCTGACCCCGCCATGCTCAAGGGCAGGCGCTATGGGAACATGATCATGGCAGGCAGCGACCTCCCGTTCGACGACGACCCGGGACTTGCGCGGCGGCTGCTGGGCGGCGCGGTGCCGGCCCACATCTGGGACGACGCCAAGGTCCGGGCCTTTGCCGCCGGCGCCCCCGTCCGCCGCGACCCGAAAACGGTGGAACCGGCGTCGGCTGCTCCGTAACGGCCCGTTAGGCGCCCCAAAACGGCGGTTACGGAGCAGTCGATGAGCCGCCCCGCCCCAGGAGCGCCTTGCGGTGTGCCTTCGTCTGTTCGCGCAACGCCTGCACCACGGCCGCGACGGCCGGGCGGCGCATGGAGTCGGGCCGCAGCACCATCCAGTACGGCAGCAGTTCGGCGAACTCCTCCGGCAGCAGCCGGACCAGGTCCGGATGCAGGTCCGCCGCGAAACACGGCAGGAACCCGATCCCGGCGCCGGCGCGGGTCGCCTCCACGTGGACGAAGACATTGGTGGAGCTCAGGCCGTCCCGCATGGTGGGCACGAGGCGCCGCGGGGCGTCCAGGTCGTCTACCTGGAGCATGGAATCCACGAAGTAGACCAGCGAATGGGTGGTGAGTTCCTCGATCGTCGTGGGGGTGCCGTACTCGGCAAGGTAATCGAGGGAGGCGTACATGCCGAGCATGTACTCGCCGAGCCGGGCGGCCTCGGCCCGGTGCACCTGCGGTTCGCCCACCACGACCTCGATGTCCAGTCCGGAACGCTGCTGGAGCGCCCGCCGCGTCACCGTGATGATCTCGACGCTGAGGCCGGGGTGGTCACGGCGCAGCCTGGCCACCGCGGGGGCCGCGATGTAGGCGCTGAAGCCGTCCGTCGCGGTCATCCGGACGACGCCGGTGATCGGGTCCGGTACCCGGCCGGGCTGTTCGAGCATCCGGACCGCCGCTTCCACCCGCTCCGCCACCTGCACGGCTTCCGCGCCGAGTTCCGTGAGTTCCCAGCCGCCGGAGGCGCGGGACAGCACGCGCCCGCCCAGGGCCTTCTCCAGCGCAGCGATCCGGCGCGACACTGTGGTGTGGTTCAGCCCCAGGGACTGGGCCGCCGTCGTGAACTTCGCGGAGCGGGAGACGGCCAGAAGTACGAGCAGGTCATCCGGGTTGGCATTCATATCTGCAATTCTGCACATAAGGGGTGCTGGTTTGACCATTGAATCGCCCACTTTGTGCGGCAATACTCAGTACAACTGCTCAGCGCTGTGCATCGCACCTCCTCTGGGCTGTTGACGACCGCAAAACTTGAGGAGTGCAGGACATGGAAAGCAGCTTGAACGGGCGCAAGGCCCTGGTGACCGGCGGAGCCGGCGGAATCGGCGCTGCGAGCGTCCGGGCCCTCGCGGCACGGGGTGCCAAAGTGGTCATCGCGGACATGGATGAGGCCGCGGCTGCAGCCCTCGCCGATGAGGTCGGCGGTACCTCCTGGGCGGTCAACCTGCTCGACGTCGAGTCCCTCCAGTCCGTCAGCCTGGACTGCGACATTCTCGTCAACAACGCGGGCATCCAGCGCATCAGCCCGATCGAGGACTTCGACCCGGCGGACTTCCGCCGCCTCATCACACTCATGCTGGAAGCGCCGTTCCTGCTCATCCGCGCCGCTCTGCCGCACATGTACGCCAACAACTTCGGCCGCATCATCAACCTGTCCTCCGTGCACGGGCTCCGCGCCTCGCCGTTCAAGAGTGCCTATGTCTCGGCGAAGCACGGCCTGGAGGGCCTGAGCAAGGTCACGGCGCTGGAAGGCGGCGCGCACGGCGTCACCTCCAACTGCATCAACCCCGGCTATGTCCGGACCCCGCTGGTCGAGTCCCAGATCGCGGACCAGGCCAAGGTGCACGGGATCCCGGAGTCCGAGGTGCTCACCAAGATCATGCTGACCGAGGCTGCCGTCAAGCGCCTCGTCGAGCCGGAGGAGGTCGCCTCCCTCGTCGCCTGGCTGGCCTCCGACGACGCCGGCATGGTCACCGGCGCGAGCTACACGATGGACGGCGGCTGGTCAGCCCGGTAGCGCGCCAGCCATACAGCAACCGCCGCGCACACAGCAACGCGGGGTCAGATCGCGCCCACGCCGGGACCCTGGATGGGCTCGATCTGACCCCGCGTTGCTCCTGGTGGCTGGTCAGTCAGTCTTCCTGCCGTCCTTAGTGTCGTCGCCCTGATCCTGGGTGGCCGGCTCGGTGGCGCGGCGGATGTAGTCGTTGACGGCTTCTTCTGGAACCCGGAACGAGCGGCCCACGCGCACGGCCGCGATGGCGTGTGATTTCACCAACCGGTAGACGGTCATTTTGGACACCCGCATGGCCGCAGCGACCTCCGCGATCGTCAGGAAATGGGAGGAGAGATTCGCTGTGTTCATGTCTTCTGGCCCGTCCACTAGTCGGGGTACCGGAGTTGCCGGTAATCGTAAAACGTGACGTCCCCGACTGCGCTGCCGGCGGTACGGAGACCCACGTAGGGGGCCTCGATCACAGCCACTGTTCCGACGTGCCGGCCGTTGAAGGGATCATCGCCAACCAGCACCTCTCCCACCCGGAATGGGACGCGCGGGGTGCCGGCGCGGCTGACGGTGCCCCACAGGAAGCGGGCCACACGGCGTCGGTGGTGTTGTGGTCGTTGGTGTTGTGCCTGCGGAGATGCTGGTGACTCCATCGGAACCGCTCCTTCGGAAAGCGCCACTCGGACTAGCAGCGGCTTCCGGACCAGCTTTGTGAGGGTTCCCTGCCCCGCGACCCGGCCGGTCCGTGCCGCCGTGAAGCTACTGTAGCCCTCAGCCCCATTCGTCACACGAGTAACTTCTACCCCTCCCAGACCGGGTACCACTTGGGATGCGGCGCCGACTACTTGCCCCGCCGGTAATCCGTCCCGTTCCCGCCCAGGGCAAGGGTCCCGCGCAGTCCGATCATTATCGCGCCGCCTGCGGTGTCCAGCGCGGCGATCCGCCGGGGGTGAAGTCGCAAACCAGTGGCGGGCCGTACCGGCGATCACGAACAGCACGTTGGGTCAGGGCGCGGCTATCAGGAGGAGGGCGGCGAGGGCAAAGGCCAGCAGGTGGGTGGCGGGGACCATGACTCAATTTAGCCCCGCGGGGGGACCCCGCCGCCGGTCCGCGGGTCCGGCGCCCTACCGGAGGGGCATCCGGCCGTGATAGAACCGATCCGGGTCGCGAATCCCTTCGTCTCCTGCGCTTTGAGCAGGGCCGTGCCTCGCCCGTGCGCTCAGGGTGCCGCTGGACGCTGCATTCCAGTACCCCGACTGTGAAGGAGACGCGCCATGAAAGCCATCACCCAGGATATGTACGGCTCCGCTGACGTGCTCGTGCTGCGCGACGTCGACACTCCGGTACCCGGCGACGATGATGTGTTGATCCGGGTCCGCGCCGCCGGCGTCGAACAGGGCGTCTGGCACCTCATGACCGGACTGCCGTTTCTGACCCGGGCCTTCTTCGGGTTCAAGGCCCCCAAAAACCCGATCCGCGGCAGGGAAGTCGCGGGCCGGGTCGAGGCGGTGGGGCAGAACGTTGTCGGGTTCCGGCCGGGGGATGAAGTGTTCGGGACCGCCGAGGGAACCTTCGCCGAATTTGTCTGCGCCAAGGAGGGCAAGATTGCCCTGAAGCCGGTGAATTCCACCTTCGAGCAGGCAGCGGTCGTGCCCATCTCCGCCACCACGGCATTGCAGGGCCTGCGCGACAGCGGCCGGCTCCAGCCCGGGCAGGAGGTCCTGATTATTGGCGCCGGCGGCGGAGTGGGCTCCTTTGCCGTCCAGCTCGCCAAGGCGCTCGGGGCGCAGGTCACGGGCGTGTGCAGCACGGCGAAGCTGGATCTGGTCCGGTCGATCGGGGCCGATCATGTCATTGACTACAAGCACGACGACTTCGCCGACGGCGCGCGGCAGTTCGACCTGATCCTGGACACGGCCGGTAACCGACCGCTGTCGGTCCTGCGGCGGGCGCTGAAGCCCCGCGGAACCCTCGTGATCGTAGGAGGCGAAGGCGGGGGCCGCTGGACCGGAGGATTTGAACGGTCCCTCCGGGCTGCCCTGCTCTCACCCTTCGTCGGGCAGAGATTGACGGGCCTGATGGCAACGGAGCGCCAGGAGGACCTCCGCTATCTTGCCCAGCTCGTCGACGCCGGTGCCGTCACCTCCGTGATCGAAAAGAGCTTTCCGCTGGGTGACACCCCGGAAGCAATACGTTACATGCACGACGGCCACGCCCGCGGGAAGGTCGTCATTACGGTCTGAGGAGGCCTGCTTCATTGTCCGGGATCCCAGACACCGCTGACGATGCAGGACTGTCTTGGACCACCGCCCCGGGCGCATGCTTAAGTACGGGATACCGGACACCGCGTTATTGAAGAGGATCCATGCCAGCCACCAGCAGTACCCCGCCTGCCGACGGGGCGGCGCCCCAATCCGCCCCGCCCAAGGTGACCTCCAAGGTTCCGGCGGCGGAAAATACCCTGCGCATCCTCAAACTGCTGGCCTCCAAGCGGGGGCCGATGGCGGCGTCGAACATTGCCACTGCGCTGGGTCTGCCGCGTTCCAGCGTCTACCACCTCCTGGGCGTGATGGAGGCCAACGGCTTTGTGCTGCACCTGCACGAGGAGCAGCGCTACGGGCTGGGGATCAGTGCCTTCGAGCTCAGTTCGGCGTATTCGCGGCAGGAGCCGCTCTCGCGCCTGGGCCGGCCGCTGCTCGCCTCGCTCGTGGATGCGATCGGCGAAAGCGCCCACCTCGCGGTGCTGCACGGCCGCGATGTTCTCTACATCGTGGAGGAGCGGGCCAAGAACCGGCCCTCGCTGGTGACCGACGTCGGGGTGCGGCTGCCGAGCCACCTCACCGCGAGCGGGCGCGCCATCCTCGCCGCGCTGCCCAAGTCGCAGGTCCGGGCGCTGTACCCCAACGCGGCCGCCTTCACCGCCCGGCACGAGACCGAGTCGCCGATCATGAAGTATTCGGCGCTCTCCTCGCATCTGGACCAGGTCCGGCAGCGCGGCTACGCCACCGAACACGGGGAGGTGACGCCCGGCTTTGGATCTATCGCGGCCGCCGTCACGGACCATGTGGGCTGGCCGACCGCTGCCATCGCCGTGACCTTCCTCGAGGACAAGCTGCCGCCCGAGGAGTGGCCCGCCCTTGCCGTCCGGGTGCGGAAAGCCGCGGACGATCTGTCCCTCCGGATCCACGGCCGCCCGCAGCCCAACTGACCCCCCCACCCCACCCCGGTTGCCCTATCACTTTTGGCTGCCATTTGGGCATTTTGGGGACCAAAAGTGATAGCGCAACGGGAGGCGGGGGGAGACGGCGGGCCCGTCTGGAATCCCGGACAGCACCCCTCTGTGGGCCCTGTTTCCGCGGCCGCGGACAGGCTTTAGTTGATACAGAACCTCATTCCTCCTCATCCACCAGCACAGAACCACCAAGACACAAAGGAGCCCCTCATGGCACCCGCCGATTTCACCACCGGTGCCCGCCCGGTCAAAGCAGCCCGCGGCACCGAGCTCACCGCCAAGAGCTGGCAGACGGAAGCCCCGCTGCGCATGCTCATGAACAACCTGGACCCCGAGGTCGCCGAACGTCCCGATGACCTGGTGGTCTACGGCGGCACCGGCCGCGCGGTCCGGTCCTGGGCCGCGTTCGATGCGATCACCCGCACCCTGGAAACCATGGAAAAGGACGAGACCCTGCTGGTCCAGTCCGGCAAGCCGGTCGGAGTCTTCCGCACCAACGAATGGGCGCCGCGGGTCCTGCTGGCCAACTCCAACCTCGTCGGCGACTGGGCGAACTGGCCCGAGTTCCGCCGGCTCGAGGCCGAGGGCCTGATGATGTACGGCCAGATGACCGCCGGGTCCTGGATCTACATCGGCACCCAGGGCATCCTGCAGGGCACCTTTGAAACCTTCGCCGCGATCGCCCGCAAGCTCACCGGCGACGAAAACGGCACCCTCGCCGGCACCCTGACCCTCACCGGCGGCTGCGGCGGCATGGGCGGCGCCCAGCCGCTCGCCGTCACCCTGAACGACGGCGCCTGCCTGATCGTCGACGTCGACGAAAGCCACCTGCGCCGCCGCGCCGGCAAGCGCTACCTCGACGAGGTGGAGACCGACCTTGACGCCGCGATCGCCAAGGTCCTGAAGGCCAAGGAGGAGCGCCGCGGCTGGTCCGTGGGCTACGTCGGCAACGCCGCCACGGTCTTCCCGGAGATCCTGCGCCGCCACAACTCCGGTGAGCTCACCGTGGACATCGTCACGGACCAGACCTCCGCGCACGACCCGCTGAGCTATCTGCCCGAGGGCATCACGGTGGAGGAATGGCACCGCGAGGCCGCGGCCGATCCGGAGGGCTTCACCAAGAAGGCCCAGGCCTCGATGGCCAAGCACGTCCAGGCCATGGTCGAGTTCCAGGACGCCGGCGCCGAGGTGTTCGACTACGGGAACTCCATCCGTGACGAGGCCCGCAAGGGCGGCTACAGCCGGGCCTTCGAGTTCCCCGGCTTCGTCCCGGCGTACATCCGGCCGCTGTTCTGCGAGGGCCTGGGCCCGTTCCGCTGGGTGGCGCTCTCCGGCGACCCGGAGGACATCGCGGTCACGGACAAGGCCATCAAGGAGCTGTTCCCCGAGAACAAGCACCTGCACCGCTGGATTGACGCCGCGCAGGAACGGGTGGAGTTCGAGGGTCTCCCGGCCCGCATCTGCTGGCTGGGCTACGGCGACCGCGCCAAGGCGGGGCTGCTGTTCAACCAGCTCGTCAGGGAGGGCAAGGTCAAGGCGCCCATCGTGATAGGCCGCGACCACCTCGACTCCGGCTCCGTCGCCTCGCCGTACCGCGAAACCGAGGCCATGGCTGACGGCTCGGACGCCGTGGCCGACTGGCCGCTGCTCAACGCCCTGCTCAACACCGCCTCTGGCGCCACCTGGGTCTCCATCCACCACGGCGGCGGCGTCGGCATCGGCCGCTCCATCCACGCCGGCCAGGTCTCCGTCGCGGACGGCACCGACCTCGCAGCGCAGAAACTCGAACGCCTCCTCACCAACGACCCCGGTATGGGCGTCATCCGCCACGTCGACGCCGGCTACGACCGCGCCGTCGAAGTCGCCGCCGAACGCGGCGTCCGCATCCCCATGTCAGAAACCCGCTAACCAGCTCCCCAACCCACATCGACTGCTCCGTAACTGCCGTTTTGAGCCACCAAAAGGGCACTTGCGGAGCACTCGACGAGAATGAAGCAGGAACATCCCATGACTGTCACCACGCACTCACCGCTCACCGTCACCCTCGGCTCCAGCGGCGTCACCCCCGAGGATGTCGTCGCCGTCGCCCGCCACGACGCCAAGGTGACCATCTCCCAGGACGCCCTCGACGCCGTCGCCAAGGTCCGCGCCCACATCGACAGCCTGGCGCACAGCGAGGTCCCCGCGTACGGCATCTCCACCGGTTTCGGCGCACTGGCCAACCGGCACATCCCGACCGAGCTGCGCACCCAGCTGCAGAAGTCGCTGATCCGCAGCCACGCAGCCGGCATGGGCCCGGCCGTGGAACGCGAGGTGGTCCGCGGCATCATGTTCCTGCGCGCCAAGACTCTCGCCTCCGGCCGCACCGGCGTCCGCCCCGTGGTCCTGCAGACTATGGTGGACGTCCTCAACGCCGGCATCACCCCGGTGGTCCGCGAATTCGGCTCGCTCGGCTGCTCCGGTGACCTCGCGCCGCTGTCCCACTGCGCCCTCGTCCTGATGGGCGAAGGCGAAGCGACGGGCCCCGACGGCGTGACTTACGGCGGGCGGGGCGAGGGACCTGTCGCAGAACTCCTCGCCGCGCACGGGATCGAGCCCGTCACCCTGGCCGAGAAGGAAGGCCTGGCGCTGGTCAACGGCACCGAGGGCATGCTGGGCATGCTGCTGATGGCCATCGCGGACATCCGCCAGCTGCTCACGACGGCGGATATCACCGCCGCGCTCAGCGTCGAGGCGCTGCTCGGCACCGACCAGGTGTTCCTGCCCGAGCTGCACGCGGCCCTGCGCCCGCACCCCGGCCAGGCCGCCTCCGCGGACAACATGCTCCGGGTCCTGTCCGACTCCCCGATCGTGGCCTCGCACCGGATCAACGACACCAAGGTCCAGGACGCGTACTCGCTGCGCTGCGCCCCCCAGGTGGCCGGCGCCGTTCGCGACACCGTGGACCACGCCGCCATGGTCGCCTCCCGCGAGCTGGCCGCCGCGATCGACAACCCGGTGGTCCTGCCCGACGGCCGGGTCAGCTCCAACGGCAACTTCCACGGCGCCCCGGTGGCGTACGTGCTGGACTTCCTGGCGATCGCCGTCGCGGACCTGAGCTCCATCGCCGAGCGCCGGACCGACCGCATGCTCGACCCGGCCCGCTCGCACGGGCTGCCGGCGTTCCTCGCGGCGGACCCGGGCGTCGACTCCGGCCTGATGATCGCCCAGTACACCCAGGCCGGGCTGGTCTCGGACAACAAGCGGCTGGCGGTCCCGGCGTCGGTGGACTCGATCCCCAGCTCCGCGATGCAGGAGGACCATGTGTCGATGGGCTGGCACGCGGCCCGCAAGCTCCGCCGCGCCGTGGAGAACCTGCGCCGCGTCCTGGCGATCGAACTCGTGACCTCGGCGCGGGCACTCGACATCCGCACCCAGCTCTCCGGCGGCGACCTCACCCCGGGTCCCGCCGGCACAGCCGTGATCGCCGTCCTGCGCGACGTCGTCGAGGGTCCCGGCACGGACCGGTTCCTGTCCCCGGAACTCGAAGCGGCGGACCGCCTCGTCGCCTCGGGCCGGGTCCGGGCGGCGGCCGAATCCGCCGTCGGAAATCTCGCCTGAGGGAAAACAAAATGCAGTCTGGGTGACCAAATTCCGGCGCCCCCGAAATAGTGGGCAACACGGCCAGCGGGGGCCCGGGAACTGTAGTACAAATGGAAAGTCACACCAACGAAGTTGTGACGAGGAACATATACAAAGGGGTAGAAGTTCATGAAAGCACGCGGGACGGTAATGTCCAGGCGCCTGGCATCGGTCAGCGCAGTCTCCGACTGGCGGAGCCTCAAGGCTGGGGACCGGGTCGAAATCCTCAAGCATGCCCAGGTTTTGGCCGCCGGTGAGGTCGAAGAAGTCTCACTGAGCGGCAACGTTCTCTGGCTGGTCCCGGCGGTCCCGTCCGAGACGGAGCTTTTCCTCAAATCCGACGGCGTGGAGGTGCGGCGCAGCTAGCCGCAACCGGTTTTTACGCCGCTCGCGCGTATCTTGGTGAGGGGGCGCCGTTCCGCAGGGGACGGCGCCCCACTCATCCCCGGGCATCCGGGCCCCGGCAGGAGGATCACGCAGTGTTTGAGGCTCCCAGCATCATTTTTGCGGCGGCCGGCCTGGCCGTCTTCGCCGCAGCCCTTCTGCCCAAGCTGCTGCGCAATGCGCCGCTGTCCATGCCGATGGTCTTCCTGGCCGCGGGCATGCTGGCCTTCACGTTCATCCCGGCGCTGCCGGACCCGGACCCCCTGCAATACGGGGAGTTCACCACCCACCTGACCGAAATCTGCGTCATCATCTCGTTGATGGGCGCCGGCCTCGCGCTCGACCGTCCCGTGGGCAGGCGCGAATGGTCCACCACCTGGCGGATGCTGGGCGTGGCCATGCCGATCTGCATCGTTGCCCTCACCCTGCTGGGCCTGGGGGTGCTGGGGCTGGGTCTCGGATCCGCACTGCTGGTCGCGGCGGCGCTCGCGCCCACCGACCCGGTGCTGGCCTCGGAAGTCCAGGTGGGGGAGCCCGCCGATGACGAGGACGAAACCGAGCGCGGCGAAGACGAGATCCGCTTCGGACTCACCTCCGAGGCGGGCCTGAATGACGGCCTGGCTTTCCCGTTTGTCTACCTGGCCATCGCCATCAGCCTGTTGGGCCCCTCGCCGTCTGAGTGGTTTGTTTCCTGGTTCGCCACCGACGTCGTGTGGCGGATCGGCATGGGCGTGCTCCTTGGCTGGCTGGCCGGGAAGGCCCTGGGCCGGCTGTTCTTCTCCGCCCGGGACAGCGTCCGGCTGTCCGGCCACTCCGAAGGCTTCGTGGCGCTGGCGGCGACCTTCCTGGCTTACGGGGTGACGGAAATGCTAGAAGGCTACGGGTTCATCGCCGTCTTCGTGTGTGCGGTGACCATCCGGGCCGCGGAACGCACGCATGGGTTCCACCGGGTGATGCACTCCTATGTGGAGCAGCTCGAACGGCTCATGACGGTGGTCATCCTGGTGCTCCTGGGCGGCGCGATCGCCCGGGGCCTGCTCGCCGGCATCGGCTGGGCGGAGATCCTGGTGGCGCTGGCGTTCCTGCTGGTCGTCCGTCCGCTGGCCGGCTGGATCGGCCTGGCCCGGGGCAAGACCGGCCCGCGGGAACGGATCGCCATCGCCTTCTTCGGCATCCGCGGCATCGGCTCGCTCTACTACCTCGCCTACGCGCTCAGCAAGGGCGACTTCGGCGCCCAGGCCGAAGAGCTGTGGGCATTCATCGGCCTGGTGGTGGCGATGTCCATCGTGTTGCACGGGGCGACAACGGCGCCCGTCATGAACAGGCTGGACCGGCTCCGCGAACGGAAGGCCGTGCGGCAGACAGGCGACGAGGGCAAGGCGCCCAAAACACCGATCTGACGGGGCCGGCCGCGGTGCCCGGCGGCCTGGCGGCTACCCCAGCAGCGTATTAATGAGCCGCGCTGCCACCTTCGCGGTCCGGGCGTCGACGTCGAACTCCGGGTTCAGCTCGGCCACATCGAGGTGCAGCAGCTTTCCGCTCGCAGCCACTTGGCGGCACACCGCGCTGATCACCGGCAACGGCACGCCGTAGGCCGCCGGCGCGCTCACGCCCGGCGCCACCGAGGCCGGCAGCACGTCCAGGTCGATGGTCAGGTACAGGGCGTCGACCTGGGCCAGGAACGCGGCCACAAACACGCGCGCGGCCTCGGCGGAGCAGTCCTCGTCCAGCAGGTAGTCCACGCCCAGCTCCTCGGCGGTCCGGAACAGCGCCCGGGTGTTGTTCGGTTCGGAGATCCCGACGACGGCGTACCTCAGTTCCCGGCCGGCGGCGGCTTCCGCGCGGGCCATCTGCAGGAACGGTGTCCCGGAACTGGGCACGGCCTCGTCGCGGAGGTCGAAGTGCGCGTCCAGGTTCAGCACCCCCACGCGCAGGCCCTCGCGGACCGCCGCCGAGCCTGCCACCCCCAGGTAGCTCGCGAACGCGGTCTCGTGCCCGCCGCCCAGCACCACGGGAAGCTGCCCGGCGTCGAGCAGGCTGGTGATGGCGAGCCCGGCGCGCGCCTGTCCCGCTTCCAGGGCATCCCCGGCCACGGTGACGTCGCCGGCGTCGTGCACGTCCCGGTGGAGGTGGAAGGCGAGCGGACCGAGGGCGGCGCGGATCGCAGCGGGGGCGGCGGCGGCACCGGTGCGGCCCTTGTTGCGGCGCACCCCGGCGTCGCTGCCGAAGCCGAGAATGACGGCGGGGCGTGCGGCGGGCTGGCCAGGGGCGGGCTGGACGGAGACATGCTGGACGCCGTGCCGGGTGTAGGTCGTGACGGCCTGCCACCAGCGGCGGTGCTCGGGGGAATCGCCGTCGAACCGTCCGGTCCAGGGCTGCGGCGGGACATCAACGGCGGGCACGGGGGAAACCATGCCCCTAGCTCACCGCAGCCCGGGCCGGAAAACCAGCCGCGCCGCCGTCGGACTGTCCGTAATCCCGGAATCCGCCCCTTAAACGCCGCCGAGTTCGCACTTCGCGGCAATGTTTTCGGGAAACACTGCCGCGAAATGCGAACTCGGCGGGGAAGGGAGTGCCTAGTGCATGCCCAGCGCGGCCTCGATCGGGCCGATCGCGAAGAACAGCAGGAACGCCGCGGCCACAGCCCACATCAGCGGGTGCACCTCGCGCGCGCGGCCCTGGAAGGTGCGGATCAGGACGAAGGTGATGAAGCCGGCACCCAGGCCGTTGGCGATCGAGTAGGTGAACGGCATCAGGGTGAAGGTCAGGAAGGCCGGGATCGCGATGCCCAGATCCTGCCAGTCGATCTTGCCGACCTGGGAGACCATCATGAAGCCGACGATGACCAGCGCCGGGGCCACGGCCTCGAACGGCACGAGGTTGATCAGCGGAGTGAAGAACATGGCCACGAGGAACAGCAGGCCCGTGACGATGGAGGCCAGGCCGGTCCGGGCGCCTTCGCCGATGCCGGCGCCGGATTCGACGTAGATCTGGTTCGAGGACACCGAGGCGCCGCCGCCGATGATCGCGCCGAGCGCGTCCACCTGCAGGACACGGTCCACGTTGGGGATGTTGCCGTCCTTGTCGATGCTGCCGGCCTCCGTGGCCAGGCCCACCATGGTGCCCATGGCATCGAAGAAGATGCTAAGCAGGATCACGAACGCCAGCAGGGTCGCGGCGACGAAGCCCAGGTGCTCAAAGGCGCCGAAAGGGTTGGCCTGGCCGATCAGCGACAGGTCCGGGGCTGCCCATTCGGAGAACGCCGGGGCCACAAGGGACCAGCCCTGCGGGTTGTAGGTGGTGCCGTCGAAGCTGGGGCCGATGTGCAGCGTGAATTCCAGGATCACGGACAGGACCGTCGAGGCGACAATCCCGATCAGGATCGCGCCCTTGACCTTGCGGACCACGAGGGCGATCGTGAGGATCAGGCCGAAGACAAAGACCAGGGTGGGCCAGCCCAGCAGCTTGCCGTCGAAGCCCAGGCCGACGGGAACGGTGGTGCCGGCAACGTCCGGGATGCGGCGAACGAAGCCCGCGTTGACCAGGCCGATCAGGGCGATGAACAGGCCGATGCCCACCACGATCGCGGTCTTCAGGCCCTCCGGGACCGCCTTGAAGACCGCGGTCCGGAAGCCGGTGAGGACCAGGATCAGCATGGTGATGCCCGAGAGCATAACGAGGCCCATCATGTCCGGCCAGGTCAGGCCGGGGTTGGTGGCCACCGTGACTGCGACGAAGGCGTTGACGCCCAGGCCTGTTGCCAGCGCGAAGGGGTGCTTGGCCCAGGCGCCCATCAGGATGGTCAGGATGCCGGCCACAAACGCAGTGACGGCGGCGACGGCGGGGAAGCCGAGGGTGGCGCCGGAGGAATCGGGACCGGAGAGGATCAGCGGGTTCAGCACCACGATGTAGCTCATGGCGAAGAACGTGGCGAAGCCTCCGCGGATCTCGCGCGAGAAGTTCGACCCCCGCTCGGATATCTTGAAGTACCGGTCGAGTGCGGAGCCCTGCTTGAGCATTAGGTCTTGCATTAGTCCTCCGGGAGTGATGGGTGTTGCCTAAATTCTATTGGGCGCGCGCCCGGCGTTCGGCCGATTTCGCCTAGTCTGTAAGGAAGCCAACACTAGGAGCAGCTTTTCCATGCGGTTCATCCGACAGCTTTTAAGTGCCCTCCTGGGCGCCGCGATCATCGCCGCCGCCCTGCTGGGTGCCGTGGCTCCGGCCTCGGCCCACGATGCCGCCGAATCCACCAGCCCGGCCTCCGGCGCCACGGTGCCGGCACCGCCGGAGCAGGTCACGGTCACGTTCAACAAGAATCCGCTGGCGCTGGGCTCGCAGATTCTGGTGAATGACGCCGCCGGCACCAACTGGTCCGACGGCGCCGTCGAGATCGTGGACAACGTCGCCTCGCAGAAGCTCAAGGCCGGCGCCCCGGCCGGGGCCTACACGGTGGTGTGGCGCGTTGTCAGTTCGGATTCTCACCCGATCGAGGGCAGTTTCACCTTCACGGCCACGGCCGGAGCCACCGGCTCGACGGCGGCTGCCGCGGTTCCCACGATGGGAACCGCCCAGCCGGGCACCACGCCCGCCCCGTCTCAGCCGGCCAGCGCCGCGGAGCCGTTCCCGTGGAGCATTGTGATCTTTGTGGGAACGGCCATCGGCATCCTGGTGGTCCTGGGCCTGATGGCCAAGAGCCGGCTCAAATCGGACTCCGGCAGCGACACCAAGAGCTGAAGTCAGGCTAGGCAGGCGCGGCGAGGTCGTAGTATCCCGGGAGGACGGCGGGAAAGCCGTCGGGGTAGACCTTGGCCGAGATCGCCTGGCCCACGACCTTCGCCTGGCGCAGCACTTCCTTCGGCGTCGGCGTAATGAGTTCGCCAACGCCCACGAGGTACATCCCGAGGGCGTGCATGGCCGCCATCAGGTTCTGCCCCGCGGTCATGCCGAGCTCGGAAAGCATCCGGCGCAGCTGGCTGTGGGCACAGCGCGTCAGGACGAGGTGATCGGCCAGGAGGACGCCGCCGGGGGTGCGGACAGCCCACTGCTGGGCCGGGCCGGTGACGCCGGCATCGACGTGGTCCAGCTGCAGGGCCCGGATGTTGTTCCGGACGTCCAGCTTGTGGCTGGCGGCGTAGTTCCGCAGGTGCCGGAGGATCTCATTGCGCTCCCGCAGGCTCGCGGCGTCGGCCGCGTCGCAGCGCTGCAGGGACGAGGTGTTGGCCGGATGCCCGGCTCCCAGCAGATCGAGCCCGTCCACAATGATGGAGTCCACGCCGCGCCGCTGCAGTTCGCTGGCAACCGCCAGCCCGGACAGACCGGTGCCGATCACGACGGCTGCGGTCCGTTCGATACCACCGGACATAGGCATGGTCGACACTGCAGGGTCCCTCCTCGAATGGTGCCAGTCGCGGGGCCGATGCCCCGGACGCTTTTCCGCTGCCCGCCCAGAACGCGCCTCTCCATGCCCCAACAGCAGGATCCGCGTTCTGAAACACGAGTCTCGGTTCAGCAACGCCTCGAAGACTACCTAACATTTCCGGCCTTGGATAGAGCAGCCGCCACATTGGTCCAACCGGGAATTCCCGGGCTTTTCGGGCGGCATCGCCGCCTCCTTCCGCCGTCCTCCGGGGCTGCCGGACGCCGTGTAAACACTGGGTAAAACCTGCGTGGCGATCAGCCGTCGGGGGGCCCTCCAACGCGCTTGCTAGTTCCCCGAAAACCGAGAATAGTTGTAAAAACCAGGGGTTCTAGCCGCAGATTCTTCGGGCGCGTGGCCAATGGACGCTGCACGCGGACACGTCTGGCAGAATAGCCGCAACATCAGGCAAGAATCGCGAGGAGGCGGACCCCATGGGCCGAGAACAGGTGCATCCGGATCCGGCCGGGGAGACCCCCGGCGGGTCCGCGGCTCCCCGGGGGATCGTGGTCGGTGTCGACGGTTCAGACCACAGCAAGTGCGCCCTGGTATGGGCCGCCCGCGAAGCCGAGCGCCGCAATCGTCCGCTGCACATCGTGACTGCCTATTCCGTTCCGATCTTCGCGGCGTCAGGGCTCGACGGCGGCTACGCCACCGTTGATGATTCGGTGATCCGCGAGGGCGCGGAGGCCATCCTGAAGCAGGCCGTGAACAAGGTGTCCGGGTACCTGATCGACGTCGACGCCTCCGTCGAGAACGGCGATGCCTCCGGCGTGCTGCTGGAAATGTCCGAGACCGCCGAGCTGCTGGTCTTCGGCACGCGGGGCCGGGGCGGTTTCGTTGGACGGCTGCTCGGTTCCGTCAGCAGCGCCCTCCCCGCGCACGCCAAATGCCCCACGGTCACCGTGCCCCTGATCTGCGCCGACCGCCTCGGCGAAACCACCGACGACAAGCATGTCCTCGCGGAGCGGGCGAAGTCCGGTCACTTCCCGGTCGAAAACGTGGTGGTGGTGGGGGTCGACGGCTCCGAACAGGCCCGCGTGGCGGTGCTGGAGGCAGCGGCGCAGGCCGAGCGCCTCTCGGCCCCGCTGCGGGTGGTGTGCGCCGTCCCGCAGTACAGCGGTTCGCTCGCCTGGGTGCCCGCGCCGATGGACCGTGATGCGCTTTTCGCCGACATCAGGGTCCAGCTCGAGGCCGGCACGGCCTGGATCAGGAGCCATTTCCCGCACCTCACGGTGGAGGCGCAGCTCGTGGACGGTTCGCCCGTGGACATCCTCGTCGAGGCCAGCCGGCACGTGGAACTGGTGGTCGTCGGCACCCGCGGACGCGGCGGCTTTGCGGGGATGCTGCTCGGCTCCACCTCGGACGGGATCCTGCACCACGCCAAAGGCCCCGTCATGGTGGTCCCGGACCGGGACGATCCCCGGCTGGCGGACCGGGTGAACTTCGGACCCATCCTCGGCGATTCATAGCCCGGGGCGTACCCGAACCCGGGCCCTGGCCCGAGGGCTTCCTCGCTGAAGGGAGGGCCGGCAGGTGGAACAGCTCGTGCTCGCACTGGACCTCGTCGGCGCCGGGCTGCTGCCCGACGTCGGCGGCAAAGCAGCCAACCTCGGCGAACTGCGGCGGGCCGGGCTGCCGGTTCCGGCCGGTTTCTGCCTGACCACACAGGCCTACCGGCGCGCCACTGCGCCCGCCGGGCTCGAGGTGGTCCACGCCGGCCTGGCAGCGACCGCCCCGGCTGACCTTCCGGGGCTCGCCCGGCTGGCCGCCGCCGGCCGGGCCTTGGTCCTGACGGCCGACATCCCCACTGACATTGCCGAGGCCGTCCGGGCCGCCTACACGGCACTGGGAACGGACGCCCCGGTGGCGGTGCGCTCGTCCGCGACCGCCGAGGACCTCCCGTTCGCCAGCTTCGCCGGCCAGCAGGACACCTTCCTGAACGTTGTGGGCGCCGACGCCGTCCTGGCCGCCGTCCGGCAGTGCTGGGCATCGCTCTGGACGGACCGCGCCGTGAGCTACCGCGCCACCCACAGGATCAGCCCCTCATCCGTGTCACTGGCCGTGGTGGTCCAGCAGATGGTGGACGCGGCCGTGGCCGGTGTCCTGTTCACCGCGAATCCGGTGACCGGACGGCGGCATGAGGCGGTCATCGATGCCAGCCCCGGGCTTGGCGAGGCGGTGGTGTCCGGGGCGGTCAACCCGGACCACTTCGTCGTCGACAGCGCCACGCGAAGAATTCTCGAGCGCCGGACCGGGGGCAAAGGGGTGGCCATCAGGCCACGGCCGGGCGGCGGAACCGAACGCATCGACCAGCCCGGCTCATGGTCCCGGCCCAGCGTGGACGATGCCCAGGTCCTGGCGCTGGAGCGGCTTGGCCGGCGCGCGGAGGTGCACTTTGGCGCGCCGCAGGACCTCGAATGGGCCATCGACGGCGGCGGAGCGGTGTGGCTGACGCAGTCGCGGCCCATCACCACCCTCTACCCGCTGCCGGAGCTGCCCCGGGACCGGCCCGGGACACGCGTGTACCTGTGCTTCAGCCTTGCCCAGGGCCTGACCCGCCCGCTGACCCCGATGGGACTGGCAGGCTTCCGGCTGATTGCCTCGTCCGTGGCACGGGCCGCGAAATTCGACGTTCCCGTGCCGCACAACGGGCCTTCGCCGTACGTCCAGGCCGGCCAGCGCATCTTCTTCGACCTGACCCCGGTGGTGCGCAGCGCCGTGGGACGGGCCATCGTGCCACGCGTGTTCGACATTATGGAGGCCCGCTCCGCCGCCGTGCTGCGGCGGCTGTTCGCGGACCCCCGCTTCTCCGTCACCAGCAGGTCCCCCTGGCAGGTGCTCCGGCACGTCGGCCCCGTGGCGGCGCGGGCCAGGGTCCCGGAATCGCTGCTCCGTGCCCTGTTCCGGCCCGAGGCCGCGCTGCGCCGGGCGGAACGGTTCGGCGAACGATTCCGGGCCGCCCTCGTCGTGCCGGCCGGGTCCACCCCGGTGCAGCGGCTGGACCACGTCGAACGCATCCTCGGGCAGGAGCTCTTCCCCGTGGTACCCAACATCCTGCCGCTGCCCGCCTTGGGCTTCGCCCTCCTGGCGGCCGCCGGCCGGCTGCTGGGGCCCGGTGCCGGCCCGGGGTCACTGCAGCCGGTGCTGCGGGGACTTCCCCACAACGTGACCACCGAAATGGACCTGGCGCTCTGGCAGCTCGCCGCAGCCATCCGGGCCGACGCCGGATCCGCCGCGGTGTTCGACGACTCAGCGTTCGACGGCGCGGGGGTGCCGGAGCTGGTCCGCCGCTACCGGGCCCGTGAGCTGCCCGCCGTCGTGCAGTCCGGGCTCGCCGGCTTCCTGGGCCGCTACGGGCACCGTGCTGTGGCGGAAATAGACCTCGGGATGCCGCGCTGGTCCGACGACCCGGCCCATATCCTCGGAGTCCTGGCCAACTACCTGCGGCTGGACGATCCGGGCCAGGCCCCCGACCTGCTGTTCAGCAAAGCGGCCCGCGATGCAGAGTCCCACGTGGAGCGGCTTGTTGCCGCCGCCGGGCAGCGGGGCAGGCTGCGGGCAGCGCTGGTGCGGGCGGCACTGAAACGCACCAGGATGTTCGCCGGGCTGCGGGAACTGCCGAAGTACCACATCGTCGAGGCCCTGGCCGCGGTGCGCCGGCAGCTCCAGGCCATCGGGACCGAACTCGCGGCCGCCGGCAGCATCACCGCAGCGGACGACGTCTTCTTCCTGGACCTGGCCGAGGTCCGCGAAGGCCTCGCGGGGAAGCAGCTGCACCACGTCGTGACGCAGCGCCGCGAAGCGTACGCCCAGGAACTGGGCCGCCGGCGCATCCCGCGGGTGCTGCTCTCGGACGGGACGGAACCTGAGGCGCTGCAGGCCGGCGTTCCCGGGGCGGAGGCCGGACCCGCGGGACTGCTGACGGGCACGCCGGCGTCGGCGGGCACGGTTACCGCCGCGGCCCGAGTCATCCTGGAGCCGCAGGGCGCGCATCTGGAGCCCGGCGAGATCCTCGTGGCGCCATCCACGGACCCGGGCTGGACGCCGCTGTTCCTGACCGCCGGCGGACTGGTGATGGAAATGGGCGGTCCCAACTCGCACGGCGCCGTCGTCGCCCGGGAGTACGGGATTCCCGCTGTGGTCGGGGTTCCGGACGCCACCACGCTGATCGCGACCGGGGACAGCGTCACGGTCGACGGCGCCGCCGGCACCGTCGTGCCGAACACCGGTCCGCCGGGTGCGTAGCTAGAGTGGGCTCATGAGTGACGTCCAAGGTCCGCCGCATGTGACGGGCGAACCCGGGCCGGCGCCCGAACAACTGGCGGAGCCCCGACCCGCGGCGCCCAGCGTCGGCGATCCCTGGCTCCCCACTTGGCTGGTCAGCCACCCACTCACCGCCGGCTGGGCCTGGACGGGGTTCTGGGCAGCCCTGATCGTTGCAGACGATTTCTTGGACTTTGCGGGATGGTCCTGGTATGTGATGGTCGGAATGGCCGCGCTGCCCACGCTGCTGGCGACCATCGCACTGCTGCACGCTACTCCCCGCCGGTACCTCAAGCCGCGGAAGGACTCCGTGCTTGGCCACTTTTTCGTCCGCTTCCTCGCCCTCTCGGCAGCGTTCCTCGTGTGGGGTGTCTCAGTGGTCATGAGCGCCTCGATCTCCACCACCATTCAGTCCCTCGTCGGTGCTTCAGAGCGGGAGGTCACTGCCCTGGGATTCAACCTCCTGCTGGCCGCGGTTCCCCTCGTGGTGTCCGTGCTCTGGCTGGCCTTCATCATCCGCTGCGCGTGGTTCCTGCGCCGGATTCGCGGCTGGAAACAGGACCCGGCGCCAGCCGGAGTGCCCAAGAAATTCCTGCGCCGGAGGCCACGGCTCAGGCGGGTCGTCGTGGGTCTCGCCCACCCGGGGCTGCTGCTCGTCGCCGGACTCGGGACGTCGCTGCTCGCGCTCGTGCTCGGGGCGGTCGAGTTGACGTTGAATGTTTTCGCTTAGCCGCGCCGCCGGGCCCCAGCCCAAGCGGCTGGCTGCCCGGATGCATCTGCCGGCAATGTCTCCCGGTGAAAGGGTGAAACGCGCCACTCCCGGGCGTAGTGTTGAATCATGAACTGCAAGGTTGGAGCGCGGTCGCGATGACGCGCAAATGGCTGCGTTGGATGCCCGCCGTGGTGGTGCCTGCCGTGATCGCGGCCGGCGTCCTGTCCGGATCCCTTCCCGCGAGCGCCGGAGACCCGCTGCCGGAGAAGACCCCGCAGCAGGTGCTGCTCATGATCGCCCAGCACGGCGAGAAAGCCCTGTCCGGGACGCTGGAACAAAGCTCCGAGATCGGCCTGCCCGAACTTCCGAAGGCCGGGCCCGGTGCGGGCTCCCCGGAGACCGCCTGGCTGGAGCTGCTGACCGGACCGCACACAGCCCGCGTCTATTTGGACGGGCCCTCCAAGGCCCGGGTGCAGATCATGGACCGGATGGCGGAACGGAACGCGGTCCGCAACGGTGACGACCTCTGGTTCTACAATTCCAAGGACAACACGGCAGCCCACGCCCAGCTTCCCGCCGATGCAGCCGGCCGCCACGCAGGCGGCCCCGGAGCCGCGGCGACCCCCGAGGACCTGGCCGGCAAGCTGCTCGCCAAACTCGACGCGAGCACCGACGTGACCGTCGGGCCGGATGTCCAGATTGCCGGACGGGCGGCCTACAACCTCGTGCTGACCCCGACGACGGATGCCACCCTCGTGGATTCCGTCGCCATCGCGGTCGACGGCGAAAGCGGACTTCCGCTTGGCGTCGAAGTGAAGGCGCGGGGACAGGCCGAGCCGGCCTTCAGCGTGGCCTACACGAGCCTCACCCTTGAGGCCCCGGATGCCGCCATCTTCAACTTCACCCCACCGCCCGGGGCCACCGTGGAGGAAATCCCGCTGCCGGACCACAAAGCCGCCGACGCCCTGCCGCCGTCGGACGCTGCCGCGGCGAAGGCCGCGAAGAGGCCCGCCGTCACCGGCACGGGGTGGGCCTCGGTGCTCGAATTCCCCGCCAAGCCCCTGCAGGCTGAACCCTCCGACCAGGAAGGGACCGCGTCCGGGCCCGCCGCCCTGCTGGAGCAGGCCGCCGTCGCCGTCCCGGGCGGACGCCTCGTGTCGACGTCGCTGGTGAACGTGCTGATCCTCGACGACGGGCGGATCCTCGCCGGTTCCGTGCCGCTGGAGCGGCTGCAGGCCGCCGCCACGGCGCCGTGAACCCGTTGGTGAACCCGTCGGCGAACCACCCGGTGACCGCCGCGTGACGGCCGCCGCGCCGGCGACGGAACTGAGCATCGAGACCACCGGTCTCAGCAAGCGATTCGGCCACCAGCTGGCGGTCGACGGCGTTGATCTGGCCGTGCCCACGGGATCGGTCTTCGGCTTCCTGGGCCCCAACGGTTCAGGAAAGACCACCACGATCCGGCTCATGCTCGGGCTCGCCGCGCCCACGGGTGGCTCCGTCCGGCTCCTCGGCGAGGAAATGCCGCGGCAACTGCACGGGGTGCTGCCCCGCGTGGGTGCCCTGGTCGAGGGGCCGGCGTTTTATCCGTTCCTCTCCGGTGCGGCCAACCTGCACCGGTTCGACGCCGCCGACCCGCATGTTCCCGCCGCCACCCGGAAGGCCCGGGTCCAGTCGGCGCTGGAGCGGGTGGGACTGACTCACGCCGCGGACAAGAAGGTCCGGGCCTATTCGCTGGGCATGAAGCAGAGGCTCGGCATCGCCAATGCCCTGCTCGCTCCCCGGGACCTCCTGATCCTGGACGAACCCACGAACGGACTGGATCCGCAGGGCACCCGGGAGGTCCGCAGCCTGGTCCGCTCGCTCGCTGCCGACGGCGCCACTGTGTTCGTCTCCAGCCACCTGCTGGCCGAGGTGGAACAGATCTGCACCCACGCCGCCATCATGAGCGCGGGCCGGCTGGTGGCGCAGGGAACCCTCGCGGAACTGCGCCAGGGCGGACAGGCGCGGATCCGGGTCCTGACGCCCGACGCGGGGACCGCGGCCGCGGTGCTGGCCCGGCTGGGCCTGAGCGCGGCAACGGGTTCCGGCAGTGCCATCCCCGGCGGCGGTGAGGTGCTCTACGCGCCGCTTCCCGCGGCGGCAGGTAACGGAGCCGTGGCGCCGGAGGCGGTGGTGGCCGCCCTGGTGGCCGCCGGCGTCCGGGTCCGGGGCTTCGCCACCGAGCAGGTCAGCCTGGAGGACCGCTTCGTGGCGCTGACGGGGGAGGGCTTTGACGTTGTCCAGTAGGGAATCCAGCCCCGCCGTTGTGTCCACACCGCGGGGGCAGTGGGGCCGCGGTCTGCTCGCGTCCGAGCTCGGCGTCCTCTTCCGCCGCCGCCGGACGTGGGCCATGCTGTGCGCACTGGCGGCCATTCCGATCCTGATCGCCGTGGCGGTGCGGCTGTCCTCCGCGGTGCCGCCCGGCCGGGGGCCGGCGTTCCTGGACCGCATTTCGCAGAACGGACTGTTTGTCGGCGTGACCGCCATGCTGGTCTCCGTCCCGCTGTTCCTGCCGCTGACCGTGGGGGTGGTCGCAGGCGATACTGTGGCCGGCGAGGCCGGGCTGGGTACCCTGCGGTACCTGCTGGCGGCGCCCGCGGGCCGGGTCCGGCTGCTGCTCGTGAAATACGCCGGGGCCGTGGCCTTCGCCGTCGCGGCGCCGCTCACAGTGGCGCTGGTCGGGGCCGGCATCGGTGCGGCGCTTTTCCCCGTGGGGCCGGTCACGCTGCTCTCCGGGGACTCGATCGGGGCGGCGGAGGCACTGCAGCGGCTGCTGCTGATTGCCGCCTATCTTGCCGTGTCCCTGATGGGACTGTCGGCGATCGGTCTCTTCATGTCCACACTCACGGACGTCCCCGTGGGGGCGATGGCGTCCACGGTGGTGCTCTCGGTGGTCTCACAGGTCCTCGACGCGCTGCCGCAGCTGGAATGGCTGCACCCGTGGCTGTTCAGCCACTACTGGCTGGACTTCGCCGACCTGCTCCGCCAGCCCATCGCCTGGGAGTCCTTCCTCACCAATGCGCTGCTGCAGGGCGGCTACGTCGCCGTGTTCGGTGCGCTTGCGTACGGCCGGTTCGTCACCAAGGACGTGCTCTCCTAAAGGTGGCCCCCCGGCCGGCAATGCAGGGCCAGTGCCCCGGGTCTCAGGCGTGCTGGTGTGATTCGTGCTCCGCGTGGGAGACCGGTTCCAGCTGGAAGGTGCAATGCTCGGTGTCGAAGTGCGAGCCCAGGCAGCTGACGAGCTTGTCCAGGATCTGGTCGGCGCCGCGGGCACCCAGCGCCGCATCCTCCACCACCACATGGGCGGAAAACACGGGCACGCCGGAGGTGATGGTCCAGATGTGGATGTCGTGCACGGACACCACACCCTCCACGGCAAGGATGTGCTCGCGGATCATCTGCACTTCCACCCCCTTCGGGGTGGCCTCAAGCAGCACGTCCACCACGTCGCGGAGCAGGTGCCAGGCGCGCGGCAGGATCATCAGCGCGATGACGATCGAGGCGATGGTGTCCGCCGTCTGGAAGCCCGTGACCATGATGACCACGGCGGCGGCGATCACGGCAAAGGAACCGAGCAGGTCGCCCAGGACCTCAAGGTACGCTCCGCGGACGTTGAGGCTCTCCTTCTGGGCGCCGCGGAGGATCAGCAGGGACACGAGGTTGGCGACGGCGCCGAGGACCGCCGCGTAGAGCATGACGTCGGTCTGCACCTCGGGGGCGGAGCCCAGCCGGCGGATCGCCTCAGTGAAAATGACCACCGAGATCACGATCAGCACCAGGGCGTTGGCGAGGGCGGCCAGCACCTCGGCGCGCTGGTAGCCGTAGGTGCGCTGGTCGCTCGCCGGCCGGGCGGCGATCCAGGCGGCCAGCAGGGCGATGAACACCCCGGCTGCGTCGGACAGCATGTGGCCGGCGTCGGCCAGCAGGGCGAGGGAACCGGAAACCAGCGCGCCGACGATCTGGATCAGGACGACGGCGAGGGTGATGGCCAGGACCGCGACCAGGCGCTTCCGGTGCTTTGCGGTGCCGGTAAGGCCGTGTGAGTGGCTGTGGTCGTGTCCCATGCCTACAAGGCTAGCCCCAGCCGAGCTCGTGCAGTCGATCGTCGCTGATGCCGAAGTGGTGTGCGATCTCATGCACCACCGTGACCGTCACTTCGTCGATCACGTCCTCGCGCGTTTCGCAGATGTCCAGGATCGGCTGGCGGTAGATGGTGATGCGGTCCGGCAGCGAGCCGGCGTCCCACCACGAGTCCCGCTCGGTGAGCGGCACACCCTCATAGAGGCCCAGCAGCACGGTATCCGGATCGTCGCCGGGCTGGGGTGTGTAGTCGTCCTCGATGAAGATGGCCACGTTGTTCATGGTCTTGGCGAGTTCCGGCGGGATCCGGTCCAGGGCGTCGTTCACCGCGGCTTCGAAATCGGTCTCGGACATCGGGAACGGCGGGTGGTCGTGGCCGCCGCCGTTCCCGCCGCCGTTCGCGCCGTCGTCCGGCCCGTCCGGGCCGCTCGGAATGATCGGGAGGCCTGGCGGCAGGGAGGCGGGCATAGCTGAAACTCTAGCGCCGAATCAGCGGGACCGGCGCCGCGTCAGCCCCACCCCCACGAGGCAGATCGCGCCGCCGACCAGGCCCCAGACGGTGGGGATCTCGCCGAGCACCAGCCAGGAGATCAGGATCGTGGTGCCGGGCACCAGATAGGTGGTGGCGGCGAGCCGGCCGGCGTCGATCAGTGACAGGGCATAGGCCCAGGTGGTGAAGGCGATCGCGGTGGGGAAAACGCCGAGATAGACGAGGCCCAGGGTGGCCGGCAGCGGGGCCGCCTGCAGTTCGGCGACCAGCTGGCCGCTGAAGGGCAGGCAGCAGACGGCGCCGACCATGATCCCGAACCAGGTGGCCTGGGCGGCGGGGAACTTGCGCAGCACCGGCTTCTGCACGATGACACTCACTGCGGCGAGGGCCGCCGCCAGCAGGCACAGCAGCACCCCGGTGACGTCCGCCGTCGACCGCTGGCCCGAACCGAGCGCGATCACCGCGACACCGCCGAACGCGACGAGGCTGCCGATAATCAGCCAGCGCGGGAAGCCCTCCTTGAGGATCAACCCGGCCATGATGGCAACCAGGATCGGGTTGACGTTGATCAGCAGCGCGGCCGTGCCGGCATCGAGGAGGTGCTCCGCGGCGTTCAGCGCCACGTTGTAGCCGCCGAACCACATAACACCGTAAGCCAGGATGGGCCACCATTCGCGGCCCCGCGGGAGGTTGCCGTTTTTCAGAAGCTGCGGCAGCACCACCAGGCCCAGCACGACGGCGGCAATCGCCAGCCGGCCCAAGGTCAGGGAGCCGGGGGAGAAGCTCGGCCCCACGGCCCGGATGCCCACAAAGGCGGACGCCCACAGCACCACGGTGACCACGACGGCGGCGATGCCGAGCCTGCTGATCTGGCCCGGCTGCGGGGTCTTCGTCGGGGTCTTGGGCGCGGAAACGGGGGCGGGAGCATGCGGCGGCACTTCGTGGGTGCCGTCCGGGTGCGAGCTGTCCGGCTGGGGGGAGCCTGTCTGGGCGGTTGTTGCCATGCTGCCAATCTAGTCCGCGCAGCGGCCCCGGGACTGGCGGAAATCGGCCATGTCTAGTCGAGTTCCTGCCAGCCGGGGCGCAGCCGCGGCCCGCGGCTCACCGGAGGGGGCGGGCGGCGGCCTGGATCGCCGCTGCGACCCCGTCGAGGGCCGCCGATCCGTACCGCCACTGCTGCCAGTGGAGAGGCACGTCGACGTGCGCGGCGGGGTCCAGGGAAACCAGCGTGCGGCGCTTCAGTTCCTCCGACACTTCGATCTCGGGGAGCAGCCCCCACCCCATCCCCCAGCGGATGGCCTCGCCGAACTCATGGGCCGCCGGAACATAGTGCCGCGGCGGCTGGAGCACTGTGCGGCTCACTGACCGCAGGTACCGGTCCTGCAGCTCGTCCTTGCGGTCGAAGACGATGACCGGGGCGGCGGCGAGCGTCTCCGCCGTTGCCCCGCCCGCGAACCACCGGGCGGCGAAATCCGGCGTGCAGACCGGCAGGTAGCGCATGACGCCCAGGCGCCGGGAGGAACAGCCCGGCGCCGCCTTCTCCGTGGCGGTGATGGCTGCGGCCGCGGCGCCGCTGCGGAGTAGCTCCAGCGAGTAGTCCTGGTCCTCGCGCAGAATTTCCAGCTGGACCTTGTCGGCCACGGCCGCCAGCCCCGGCAGCGCCCAGGTATGCAGGGAATCGCTGTTGATGACCAGCGTCAGCCGGACGCTGGCGGCCTGCGCGCCGGGCTGCAGCTCCGCGGCCAGATCGGCGGAGAGCATGTCCAACTGCCGGGCGAAGCGCACCACGGCGTGGCCGGAGGAGGTGAGCTCGACTGGGCGGGTCCGTTTCAACACCGGCCGGCCGACGGCCACTTCGAGGGCGCGGACACGCTGGCTCACCGCCGACGCCGTGACCCGGAGGTGGCTCGCGGCGGCCTCGAAGCTTCCGAGGGCCACGATGGCCGCGAGGGTCCGGGCCTGGTCCGGATGGATATCTATCATTAGTTCATCTTATGTTGGCCAACAATTATTAACTGGTCTCATGTTCATGGGGCCCCTAGCGTGGAGCCCGTGATCCTCTCTCTCCTTTCAGGCCTGGCCAGCGGGCTGTCCCTAATCGTCGCCATCGGTGCGCAGAACGCCTTCGTGCTCCGCCAGGGAGTGCAGCGCTCGCACGTGCTGCTGGTGGTTGCCGTGTGTGCCCTCTCCGATCTTGTCCTGATTGTGCTGGGCGTGGCCGGGGTGGGCGTCCTCATCGAGCAGGCGCCCGGCGTTCTCGACGTCGTGCGCTGGGCCGGTGCCGCCTTCCTCCTGGCCTACGGCCTGATGGCGGCACGGCGGGCCATCCGCGGAACGCAGGCGTCCCAGCTGTCGGCCGGGAAGCCCGGAACATGGGCGGCCGCCCTGGGGACCTGCCTCGCCCTGACCTGGCTCAACCCCCACGTCTACCTGGACACCGTCCTGCTGCTGGGCTCCCTGGCCGGCACCCACGGCCCGGACGGGCGGTGGTGGTTCGCTGGCGGGGCCGGTCTGGGCAGCATCGCCTGGTTCGCCGCCCTCGGCGCCGGTGCCCGGTTCCTCGCACCGGTGTTCGCCCGGCCGGGCAGCTGGCGCGTGCTCGACGGCGGCATCGCCTTGGTCATGGTCACCCTGGCTGTCATGCTCGTAGCCTGAGCTTGCCAGCCGTCCCGCATCACACCGCCGCAACACAACCGACAAAAGGAAGCTCCCATGTACGTCCCCTCGCATTTCGTCGCCGACAAGGGCGCCATCAACGAGTTGCTCTCGAACCCGGGCGCAGCCAACCTGGTGACCTCGACAGAGGACGGACTGCTTGCGACGCTGCTGCCGTTCGTCTATGACCCGGAGGTCGGCGACCACGGGGCTCTGCTGGGGCATTTTGCCCGGAACAACGCCCAGTGGCGGCTGCCGGCACTGGGCGAATCCCTGGTCATCATCCAGCATCCCGATGCGTACATCTCCCCGTCGTGGTACCCGTCGAAGGCCGAACACGGCCGGGTGGTGCCAACGTGGAACTACACCACGGCGCACGTCTATGGCCGGCTGGTCATCCATGACGACCCGGCCTGGGTGGAAGGCCTGGTCCGGCGGCTGACCGCACTGCATGAAGCAGAGTCGGCAAAGCCCTGGACCGTCGACGACGCACCTGCGGCTTTCATTGCCGGGCAGCTCCGGGCGATTGTCGGCGTCGAGCTTGTCATCGCGAGGGTCGAGGCGAAGCGGAAGCTGAGCCAGAACCGGCCGGCTGCCGATGTGGACGGCGTCATCGCCGGACTGCGGGCCAAGGGTGACCTGGATTCGGCCGGCGATGTGGAGCGGGCGCAGCAGGAGTTGGGCCGGCGAAGCTGAGCGTCCCGGCAGGCGGCAACCGCCGATTTTGGATAATCCGGGGGTCTGCCCTTATAGTTTTATAGTCCAGTTCGGAGGAACCCGAAAGGACAAAAACGAAAGGCTTCGGCCCTTAATTTTTGCCCTTGTTTCAACAGGTTTCGTCCGGATGGCGTCCTGGCCCCCATCGTCTAGCGGCCTAGGACACCGCCCTTTCACGGCGGCGGCACGGGTTCGAATCCCGTTGGGGGTACGCAAGGAACTGGTCAAACCGGGTGTGAAAGTCTGGTAGGCTAAAGGCCTTGAAAAATTGCGGTAGCGATACTGCAGAGAAGCAAGAAAATAGCAAGGCCCTGTAGCGCAGTTGGTTAGCGCGCCGCCCTGTCACGGCGGAGGTCGCGGGTTCAAGTCCCGTCAGGGTCGCTCTGATTGCCAGAAGAAATTCCGGCTCTCATGGTGACATGTCACCTAGGCTCTGTAGCTCAGTTGGTAGAGCGTTCGACTGAAAATCGAAAGGTCACCGGATCGACGCCGGTCGGAGCCACCACTGGGAAGCATCAGTTCTTCGGAACTGGTGCTTTTCTTCTTTAACTCCCATTCACTGCTCCGTAGCTGCCCTTCTGGCGGAACAAAACGGCTGTTGCGGAGCAGCTCATGCCCTGCTGGACGTCCGGCCGGCTGCCACCGTGCGCTTCGGGTGGCGAGCCCTGCCCAGGGGCCACATGCAGCCCAACGGGCTAGAGGGCCGGGCAATGTATAAGGAGGTGCTGGTGACCGGCTCGGAACGGATGCCCAGGGTGCGGGGGAGGCTGCGAATTGCCCGTAGCGGGAGGGTGACATTTCACACTAAATCTGATTTATGGGGCAGTGTTTGACGCGCGAATATTCCTGTGGCACGCGCGCGGAGTGGGCAATGTAAGCGCTTGCACTAATGCGCCAAAGCTCAGCTTTCCCGGCCTCGAATCACGGTTTGATAAGCAGGCTCCGGCTTGCATAGCGTGGAAACCGGCACAGGAAAGGAGTCCTTTCCGAGTCGCCAATACGGGGCCCTACCGAAGCCCCGTCCCTCGACACGATGGCGTCCTCGATGACGCCTGCGGTGTTGTCGGGGCTGTCGGCATGTCGGGAAAAGAGGGCACCCGCCCTTCTTCCACGAATGGTCTCAACTCCGCGAGAAGAGCAGTAAATGCACAAGCACCCCACCGCACCCCGCGGCCGGCTACGGCGTTCAACGGCCGCCGTTGTCGCAGCCGTTGCAGCCTCGGCGTTCCTGGCCGCACCCTCGGCCCACGCCAACGAGCCTGCGGACCCGCCGGCAGCGCAGATGCCGGCACCCACTCCCGGCTTCCCGCTTCCGACCAAGCACAGCCAACAGGCTTACGATCCGGCGTCGGATTTCACCTCCAAGTGGACCCGCGCCGATGCCAAGCAGATCATGGCGCAGAGCGACCCCACGGTGGCTCCCGGCGTGAACTCCATGAGCCCCGACGTCACCATGCCGGAAATTCCCGAGGACTTCCCTACCATGAATGAGGACGTCTGGGTCTGGGACACCTGGTCACTGACGGACGAGAACGCGAACCAGATCAGCTACAAGGGCTGGGACGTCGTCTTCTCCCTGGTCGCCGACCGCGACGCCGGCTACGGCTTCGACCAGCGCCACTGGAATGCCCGGATCGGCTACTTCTTCCGCAAAACCAACGCCGACCCGGCCAAGGACAAGTGGAACTACGGAGGCCACGTCTTCGCAGACGGCGCCTCGATCGGCAACACTGAATGGTCCGGTTCCACCCGCCTGATGCAGGGCAACCAGGTCAACGTCTTTTACACGGCCACCACGTTCTACGATGTGGCCGAGCGCAACACCGGCGGCGGCGGCATCGCCCCGGACGCTGCCATCGCCAAGGCGCTGGGCAAGATCCACGCCGACCAGAACGGGGTCACCTTCGACGGGTTCCAGCACACCAAGCTGCTGGAACCGGATGGCACGATGTACCAGACCAAGGCCCAGAACCCGGGCTTCGCTTTCCGTGACCCGTACACCTTTGCGGACCCCGCCCACCCGGGCAAGACCTTCATGGTCTTCGAAGGCAACACCGGCGGTACGCGCGGACAGTACGAATGCAAGGCCGAGGACCTGGGCTATCAGCCCGGTGACCCCAATGCCGAAAACGTGAACACCGTCAACAGCAGCGGCGCCTACTTCCAGACCGCCAATGTGGGCCTCGCCGTCGCGGACAACAAGGACCTGACCAAGTGGTCCTTCCTGCCCCCGATCCTCTCGGCCAACTGCGTCAACGACCAGACCGAACGTCCGCAGATCTTCATCCAGAATGAAAACGGGAAGAACAAGTACTACCTGTTCACCATCAGCCACCAGTTCACCTACGCCGCCGGCATGCGCGGCCCGGACGGGGTCTACGGCTTCGTCGGCGACGGCGTCCGGTCCGACTACCAGCCGATGAACAACAGCGGCCTGGCCCTGGGCTCACCGACGGACCTGAACCTGCCGTCCGAGTCCCCGGAAGCTCCCACACCCAACCAGAACGGCCGCCAGTTCCAGGCCTACTCGCACTACGTGCAGCCCGGCGGCCTGGTGCAGTCCTTCATTGACAACGTCAACGGCGTCCGCGGAGGCTCCCTCTCGCCCACCGTCAAGATCAACTTCCGCGACGGTGTTTCCGCAGTGGACCGCACCTTCGGCCAGAACGGCCTCGGCCCGTTCGGCTACCTGCCCACCAACGTCAACGTCGGCGGGGCCGGCCACTACAAGTAGTTCATCCATGAGGCAGTAACAGGGAGGAGGCGCCCGGGAATCCGGGCGCCTCCATCCTCTGTATGTGCGGGCCTCAGATGACGGCGTCGCGTCACCACCAGAATCAGGAATGTTGAATTGTGAGAGACCTTGTACGATTCCCTCCCGGAATGCTGAGCCCCCGCACGATCTGGATTGTTGTGGCTGCAGCGGCCTCGGCGGTTCTTGTCGCGGTGGCGCTGGTCCCGACGGCGACGGGATCCCGTCCGGCCGCCGGCGGCCAGGTCGAGACGGCACTCATGGGCATCGCCGGCGCCCAGGCCGAAGCAATGGCATCCCATGGCCGATACGGCTCCTATTGGCTCAGCGGTGGTGACCGCACCCTTGAGAAACTGACGCATCCGATCCGGACCGAAGGCGTGGCGGATTTGCGGAGCATCGAATGCCCTGATGGGTGGGTGGCAGCCGCACGGATTGGAGATGACGTGGAGATCACGTCCAGCGTGGAAAACCGGGTCGTCCGCGCAGGAACAGGTGAAGTCGTCCGCCCGGAGTGCATGTCTTCCGAAGCAGTTGCATCCATGCTCGCCGATCTGGGCGTGCCGCGGCAGACGTCGTCGCCCGCGGCTTCAGCTTTCGACCGGCCCGAGGGGGCATCCGAGTTCCGGCCGAGCTATCACATCACGCCCGGCAAAAACTGGATGAATGACCCGCAGCGACCGATCCTGCTGGACGGGCTGTGGCACTACTACTACCTCTACAATGCCGGGTATCCCAAGGAAAACGGCACCGAGTGGTACCACCTGACAAGCACAGACCTGGTGCACTGGAAAGACGAAGGGGTGGCGATCGCCAAGTACAAAAACGGGCTGGGCGACATCGAGACCGGAAGCGCCGTGGTGGACCATGACAACTCAGCCGGCTTCGGCAAGGGGGCCGTTATCGCGGTGATGACGCAACAGGACCAGGGCATCCAGCGGCAATCCCTGTTCTATTCCACCGACAACGGATACTCGTTCACCGGGTATGAAAAGAACCCCATCATGGAAAATCCCGGCGAACCGCACTGGCGGGATCCTAAGATCATCCGCGATGAAGCCAACGGCCAATGGGTGATGGCACTGGCCGAAGGCGAGAAGATCGGCATGTACACCTCGACGGACCTCAAGGACTGGCACTACTCTTCGGGCATCGAACGCACCGGTCTGGGCACCCTGGAATGCCCGGAGTTCTTCCAACTGGATCTCGACGGGGATCCGTCCAAGCGAACCTGGGTCCTGGCCGCCAGCGCCAATGGGAGCGAAGAGGGATTCACCACGGGCGTTGCCTACTGGACCGGCTCGTGGGACGGAACCCGTTTCACAGCTTCTGACGCCGCGCATCAGTGGCTCGACGCCGGCTCCGACTTCTACGCTGCCGTGACGTGGGACGATCCCAGGCTTACCGAAAGCCAGCGGATGTCCTCCCGGCACGCCATCGGGTGGATGAACAACTGGACGTACGCGCGGCAGCTTCCCACCAGGGACTGGCACGGCGGCACCGACTCCATCGTGCGCGACATCCGGCTGAAGTCCATCATGGGAAAGCCGACCCTGGTGTCCAGCCCCACAGCTGCCATGAAGTCTATTGAAGGACCGGTGGCAACGGTCGGGGAACGTCGAATGACACAGGATGGCGCAGGGCAGCTCCCGGCTCCGGAGGGCGGGGCATACAGGCTCGACGTGACGCTTGAACGCAGGGCAGGCGACGACGGAACCGAAGCGAGGATCGAGCTTGGAAGCGACCAGGGGACGTTCGCGACGGTCGGATATGACTTCGCGGGTGAATCGGCATTCATTTCCCGCGATGCCGATGCTGCCGCCGCCGGCAAGGCCGAACTCCACCCGGACTATCGGGCATCGCGGCGCACCGTCAGCCCACCGCGCGAAGGGAAAGTCGAGCTAACAATATTCGTCGACTATTGCTCAGTAGAGCTTTTCATCAATGGCGGGGAAAAGACCATGACGTCACTCGTTTTCCCAACCGCGGGCGCGCCGACCATCAAGGCCGTCACGGCAGAGGGGTCCCTGACGCTCAAGTCCTTCAGCTACAGGAGGCTGGCCTCGACACGCTGACCGGTTTGGTCTCTCCTGGGCAGGGCCAATTCCGGCGACTCGGGCCGGCAAGGCCCTGGGCCGGGCCCCTTCCGAGTTCGTGGCCTGCCGGGCCAACCGGCCACCTTGTCGTTGGCAGGTACTAGGGTGGTCACAAAGAGAAGGGGGAGTGCTCCATGGAATACCAGAATTCCCAGCCCGCAGCGGTCCCGGTGCCTGGTTTGGCCGCCGACCTGCCGCTGCCCGGCGCCGGCCGCACCGTCATTTCCGAAACCGCCGTCGCGAAGGTCGCGGGCATCGCCGCCCGCTCCGTCCCCGGGGTGTACTCCCTGGGGAGCGGCCCGTCCCGCGCCCTCGGCGCCTTCCGGGACGCCGTCGGCAGCTCGGACCACGCCGCCGGTGTCCGCGCCGAGGTCGGTGAAACCCAGGTAGCTGTCGACATAGATCTGGTGGCGCTGTACGGCACGCCCCTTTACGCCCTGGCGGACCAGATCCGTGCCGCCGTGTACGCGGCCGTCGAGGAACTCGTCGGGCTCCAGGTCATCGAAGTGAACATCGAGATCAACGACGTCTACGTGCCCGGCCCGGCGAAGCCCGGCACCCCGGCCGAGACCCGGCCTTCAAGGGAGGCAATCCAGTGAGTCTGACGGTTGTGGGAATCGCAATGGGCGCTTTTGTCGCGTTCATGTCCTTCCAGTTCGGCGTATGGGGGTTTCTGGGCGCCCTGCTGTTCATGGGAATCGGAGCCCTGCTGGGCCGCGCCGCGGAAGGGAAACTGGACCTGCGCAGCGTGCTTGACGCCCTCACGGGCCGGCGTTCCTCCTCATGAGCGCGACAGCTGGTGCGGTCCACGCCGCCGCGATGGCTGGACACACTAGGATCAGCACCCAGGCGCTCACCAGCGTGGCCCAGGCAGCCGCGGCAGAGGCGCTTGGTGTCACTCCGCATGAGGTGCGGGCCGAGTGGTCCGACGACGACGGGCTGCTGGCACTGTCACTTGTCTCACCCATCACCTTCCCGCCGCTGGGTTCCATCCTGCGGGACCCCGGACGCGTCACGGTCTTCGGCGGCTCCGTCTGGGACCGCGCCGTCGCCGCAAAAGCCGACATCCTGCGCCGCGTGACCGAGCTGAGCGGTGCCCGGCTGAGCCGCGTCGACATCCGGATCAGCGGCGCCAGCGTGAGGGAAGGAGGGCGGGTCCATTGAGCCACGCCACGGACCGTCATTCCGGCGGCGGACGCCACGTCCCGCCCGCTCCCAGCGCCGCACCGTCCGCCGGCAACCCCGCGGCTGCCGGGGCAGGCGTCGAGGGTGTGGAACAGATCCTCAAGCGCGAAACTTACTCCTCCAGGGCTGCGGCCTCGATCATCGCCGCCGTGCTTGTCATTGCGCTCTGCGTCTACGCCCTGCTGGAGACTGCGGTCCGGGCCGTCGGCCAGCCGCCCTGGCTCGTGGATCCGCAAACCGCCGCGGAGCAGGTCGTGGCGCTCCCGAATGGGGTCCCGCCGCTCCTGCTCGGCGTCGTTGGGGCGGTGCTGGTCATGGCAGGGCTGTTCTTCTTCCTGAACGCGGTCCTTCCGGGACGCCGTGCCCGCCACATCGTGCTGGACCGCCGCGCCGCCGTCGTCGTGGACGACGAGGTGATAGCTTCCGCGCTGGCGCGGCGGGCGCGGCTGGCCGCCAACGTGAGTCAGGAACAGGTGATGGTGACCGTGTCCCGGCAGCAGGTCGAAGTCAACGTCCGTCCCACCTCCGGCGTGCCGCTGAGCCGGAATGCCGTCCTCACGGCCGTCACGGATGAGCTCCGGGAGATGGAATTGACCCCGGCGCCGGAGGCCCGGATCAATGTGGCCTCGAGCGGGGTGATCGGCGCATGAACGGCACCCCCAGAACCCTCAACCGGATCCTGATCGGGGTCCTCGGCTTCAAGCTCCTCGCCATCGGAGTACTGCTCATCCTGCTGGCGACTGTGCCCGCGGTCGCCGCATGGTGGCAGGGCTGGGCCGCCGGCGTTTGGAGCATCTGGCGGGACCTCTTCGAACGCACGCGCTTCCCGGGCCGCGCGGAGAGCTGGCTCTGGATCGTGGTGGTCCTGATGCTGCTCCTCGTGATTGGTGCCATGGTGGCCTGGGTTGCCCAGCAGGGCAAGGGCCGGTCCAACTTCCTCGTGTCCGGGGAGGATCCCGGCGAGGTGCCCGGAAACGTCAGGATCGGCAGCGGAGTGGCCGAACAGGCACTTCGGGCCGCTTTGGCGGACCGTCCGGACCTGGCCGGCGCGACCGTTGCCACCTACGAATTCCGCGGCGAACCGGCCCTGAGAATCAGGATCCAGCCCCGTCATGGTGTGGCCCCGCACCGGCTCGCAGCCGAGGTGTCCGCCCTCGTGGAAGCGCTCGACGTCGCGCTCGGAAAACGCACCTTGGTGCTCATCCATATCGCTTCGGGTGCCCGTTCCAGGTTTGGTCGGGCAGAACGGGTCCGCTGACCGGTGTGAGCTATCGGCAACAAACTTTTGCCGCGAACGCTGAAGACGTCCCGTGGTCGGATTTCCGTTGAATCGGCGCGGGCTGGAGCACAAACCTGGCCCCGGCGCAAGGGTCTCCTTTCTGTAAAGGTTCTATGTAAACGCTTGCATTCCTCACCGGATGTTGATTATCGTGATGGGCACCACACGAACGCACCGCCGTTTTTTGTCCGGTACTCAGCGAGGAGCCCCCAGTATGAAAACACCGAAGTTCTTACTTCCCGTAGCAGCAGCAGGCGTTCTAGCCTTGACTCTCTCCGCCTGTGGCGGTGGCGGAGGAGGCGGCACGACCGCCGGAGCCGACGCCGAGCAAGGCCTCGACAGCCGTGGCCCCATCACGTACGTCCAGGGCAAGGACAACAGCAACGTGGTCCGCCCGCTGATCGAGAAGTGGAATGCGGCCCACCCGGACGAGAAGGTCACGTTCAAGGAACAGACCGACCAGGCGGATCAGCAGCACGACGACCTCGTCCAGAACTTCCAGGCCAAGAACGCCAACTACGACGTCGTCAGCGTGGACGTGGTGTGGACGGCAGAGTTCGCCGCCAAGGGCTGGCTCCAGCCGCTCAAGGACAAAATGGCGCTGGACACCTCAGCGATGCTGAAGCCGACGGTCGACAGTGCCTCCTACAAGGGCACGCTCTACGCGGCCCCGCAGAACTCCGACGGCGGCATCCTCTACTACCGCAAGGACCTCGTTCCCACCGCGCCCACCACCTGGGACGAGATGATGGGCATGTGCTCCGTCGCCGAGGAGAACGGCATCGGCTGCTTCGCCGGCCAGTACGCCAAGTACGAGGGCCTCACCGTCAACGCCTCCGAGGCCATCAACTCCGCCGGCGGTTCCGTGCTCGACGCGGACGGCAAGCCGAGCCTGACCACCCCCGAGGCCAAGGAAGGCCTTGAAAACCTGGCCGCGGCCTACGCCGACGGCAGCATCCCCAAGGAAGCCATCACCTTCCAGGAGGAACAGGGCCGCCAGGCCTTCCAGGACGGCAAGCTCCTGTTCCACCGCAACTGGCCATACGTCTACAACCTGGCCATGACGGAAGGTTCGTCGAAGGTCAAGGACGTCCTTGGTATGACCGCACTGGTCGGCAAGGACGGCCCCGGCGCATCGACGCTGGGCGGACACAGCGCCGGCATGAGCGTCTACTCGAAGAACAAGGCCACGGCCCTGGACTTCCTGAAGTTCCTCACCTCTGAAGAGACCCAGAAGTTCTACGCCATCCAGGGCTCCCTGGCCCCGGTTCTCGGTGCCCTGTACGAGGACCAGGAACTGGTAGCCAAGCTGCCCTACCTCCCGGTGCTGAAGACCTCGATCGAGAACGCCGTGCCGCGTCCGGTCACGCCGTACTACCCGGCCGTGACCAAGGCCATCCAGGAAAATGCCTACTCGGCCATCAAGGGCGAGAAGACCGTGGATGCGGCGTTGTCCGATATGCAGAAGTCCATCGAATCCGCGAGCGCGGGACAGTAGCCTAGCCATGGCAACCGAATTGGGCCCGACGCCGGTCAAGGAACCGGCGTCGGGCGGTACCCCGATCCACCACGGACCCAAGGGCGTGGGGGAGGACAACGCGATCGCGAGCCAGGGCAGGTGGGCCTCGTGGCTGCTGGCGCCGACCATCGTCGCGCTGGCCATCGTCATCGTTTACCCGATCATCAGCGCCATCGTGATGTCATTCCAGAAGGATGCCGGTCTTGACCCGGTCACGGGTCTCTTCACCGCTGGCGGCCCGGCCGGTTTCTCGAATTACGTCAACTGGATCTTCCAGCAGTGCGCCGCTCCGGGCGGCGGAACCATGGCCTGCCCGCCGGGAACCCTCGGCTCGCAGTTCTGGTCCGCCACCGGGACGACCTTCTACTTCACCATCGTCACGGTGACGCTCGAGACGATCCTCGGCTTCTGGATGGCGATCATCATGGCGCGCACCTTCCGGGGCCGCAGCCTGGTCCGCGCAGCCGTCCTGGTGCCGTGGGCCATTCCCACCGCCGTCACGGCCCAGCTGTGGCTGTTCATCTTCGCTTTTGAAGGCATCGGCAACAAACTGTTCAACACCACGATCCTGTGGACGGGCAGCGAGATCCCGGCCCGGTGGGCTGTCATCATCGCCGACACCTGGAAAACGACGCCGTTCATGGCGCTGCTGATCCTGGCGGGGCTGCAGATGATTCCGGCCGAGGTCTACGAAGCGGCCAAGGTCGACGGGGCCTCAGCCTGGCAGCGGTTCCGGATGATCACCCTGCCGCTGGTGAAGCCGGCGCTCATGGTCGCGATCCTCTTCAGGACCCTGGATGCCCTGCGCATGTTCGACCTCCCGTACATCCTGACGGAAGGCTCCAACAACACCACCACACTCTCCATCCTGGTGGTCAACCAGATCAGGCAAGGCTTCAACGCTGCCGCCGCACTGTCCACCATCACGTTCATCATCATCTTCATTGTGGCCTTCATCTTCGTCCGGTTCCTCGGAGCTAACGTCGTGGAGCAGCAAACCGGCGCAGGTAAGGGGAAGAAATGACCGCCGCGACCGAACTCAGGGCCCGGCAGGACCGCGGCCGCAAGGTAGCCCAGAACCGTGAGAAGTGGGCGAGCGTCCGCACCTACATCAGTGCGGCAGTCATCCTGATCTGGTGCCTCGCACCGGCTTACTGGATGGTGGTGACGGCGTTCCGCGACGTGGGCTACACCTACGACACCTCGCTCCTGCCCACCCACGTGACGCTCGACAACTTCGTCACAGCCTTCGACACCTCGTTCGGCAACAAGTTCGGCCAGGCGCTGCTGAACAGTGTGTTCATCGGCGTGACGGTGACAGTGATCTCGCTGGTGCTTGGCGTCTTCGCGGCCTATGCCCTGGCCCGCTTGAACTTCCGGTTCAAGTACCTGGTGCTGGGGTTCATCCTGGGGGCGTCCATGTTCCCCGGGGTTGCGCTGATCACCCCGCTGTTCCAGCTGTTCACCAATATCGGCTGGATCGGCACCTACCAGGCGCTGATCATTCCGAACATCTCCTTCGTCCTCCCGTTGACGGTCTACACCATGACGTCGTTCTTCCGGGAAATGCCGTGGGAGCTTGAGGAAGCGGCCCGGGTGGACGGCTGCACCCAGGGGCAGGCGTTCCGGCGGGTCATCATGCCGCTGGCGGCACCGGCCATCTTCACGACGGCGATCCTGGCGTTCATTTCCTCATGGAATGAGTTCCTGATCGCCAGCCAGCTCTCCAACGATGCGACCCAGCCGGTGACGGTGGCCATTGCCAACTTCGCCGGGGCCCAGCCGCAGCAGATTCCCTACACGGCCATCATGGCCGCCGGAACGATCGTCACAATTCCGCTGGTGATCCTGGTGCTGGTCTTCCAGCGTAAGATCGTCGCGGGCCTCACCGCCGGCGCTGTGAAGTGACGGCCTGGCCATGAACAGCAAGTCGAGCCGTGGTCTGGTGCGCAGCGAATACCGCCACGTCCGCTCCGGGGAGGATTTCGACATCATCATCGGGCTCCTCGGGTTCTGGGGACTTGTGCTGCTGGTGATCACCGTCTGGATGGAGGTGACCGGCCAGCCCGCGCTCGGCTGGGCCCTGGGCCTGCTGGCCATGGTGCTGGCACTGTACGGATTAATCCGGCTGCGCCGGCGCCTGCCGGAAAGGACGGCGACGCGGCGCAAGTGAAGGCGGGGTCACTCAGCGCCCATCCCGAGGGGGTTTGCGGGCCGCAAGTGACCCCGCGTTGCTTGGCAGGGGCACTTTTGCCGCGGGGAAGGCGGGCGGGTATTTCCGGCCGCCAGGCATGAGGCGGCAGTAGTGAGTCGACAAGGGGACACGGTGGCAAAGACAACAGACAGGGCACAGCGCGGAGGCCACTCCGGTGTCAGCATCGAAGATGTGGCCGCCGCCGCCGGAGTGTCCACCGCCACCGTGTCCCGCGCCGTCCGCGGCCTGCCCAGGGTTTCGCCGGCCACCCGGGAGAAAATCCTGGGCATCGCCGCAGACCTGGGCTACGTCGCCTCCTCCTCGGCGTCCGGGCTGGCCACCGGGCGCACCAAAACCATCGGCGTGCTGGCCCCCTTCGTCAGCCGCTGGTTCTTCTCCAAGGCCATCGAGGGCGCCGACCGTGAACTGCACGCCCGCCAGTACAACCTCTCGCTCTTCAACCTGGGCGGCCACGGCAGCAACCGTGAGCGGCTCTTCAGCAAGACCATGGTCTACAAACAGATCGACGCGCTGCTGGTCCTGTGTATGGCGCTGACCCATGAGGAAATCGAACACCTGCAGAAGATCGACATCCCGCTGGTCGTCGTCGGCGGCCACGTCGAGGAATGCCCCTACATCGGGATCGACGATTACGCCGCCGCCGCCACGGCCGTGCGGCACCTGATCGACCTCGGCCACACGGAGATCGCCCTGCTGCACGGCGACGACGAAACCGACCTGAACTTCGACGTCCCCCGGGTCAGGATCAAGGCCTTTCAGGACGTCATGGCCGGAGCCGGCCTGAACGTCCGGGAGGAATGGGACGAATGGGGGGACTTCACGGTCCGCAGCGGCCAGGACGCCTTCCACCGGCTTTGGGACAGGCCCGGACGGAAGCCCACGGCAATCTTCTGCGCCTCGGACGAGATGGCCATGGGGATCATCTTTGAGGCCACCCGGGCCGGAGTGAAGGTCCCCGAGGACCTCTCCGTCATCGGGATCGACGACCACGACTTTTCCGAGGCCATGGGTCTCACGACGGTCAGGCAGCGCCCGGACGAGCAGGCCGAACTGGGCACGAAAATGCTGCTGGACGAGCTCGACGGCGTCGCCGGGGCAGTGCGCTCCACGGTGGCCCCGCACCAGCTGATTGTCAGAAGCACGACGGCGCCGCCCCGGAACGGCGCCGCGCCGGGGACTCTGACGCATCAGGCAGGCCGGGCATAGTACCCGGCGGTCCTGTCAGGAAGCGCGGGCCAGCTGCCGGATCGGGATCCAGCGGGAGGCCAGCCGGCGGTAGGCGGCGGCAGCCCCGGTCATGTCCCCTTCCGCCAGGCACTCAATGCCCAGCCGCACATCCATGGGCGAGTCATCCGGGTAGACCTTGTCCGCCACGGCGCCGTAGTCCAGCTCCACCACGGACTCCGGGTGGAAGAGCTCCAGCCATTCGGTGAGCTGGGTCAGGTCCTCGAGCATGTCCAGATCCGGGGCGGCCAGGGCGAGATGGGCTACGGCGTAGCGGACCCGCTCCAGGGACTCGGCGATCGTCGCGCGGATGCGCACTGTGACAATCCGCCCCTCGGATTCCACCACGTCCGTGGGGTCCGACTCCTTGAACAGGCAGAACCAGCTGAAGGGGATGCCCCAGGTGGACGCCCTGGTATGCACGCGGCCCAGCCCGGAATGCGCCCGCACTTCATCGATGCGCTCCTGGTGCTTGTCGCGCTGCTCCTCAGGGATGAGCAGCTGCGCCAGCGGCCCATGGATGCCCTCCATCAGGGCGTTGGCCGCCAGCCCGGCCCGGAGCACCAGCTGGCTGGGGCAAAACAGCAGCCGTTCCGGAGCGCTGGAGTCCGAAGCCCCGCCGTCGGGACTCCCGGCGTCCGCCGGACCAGCCGCCGGGGCCGTGCCGTCCGGGGCGGTGCCGCCGGGGGCAGTACCGTCGCCCCGCGGGACGGCAACGATCCTGACCAGATCCGTCGCGCCGGTCGGGAACGGGTCCCCGCCCGGGCGGGTGATGCGGCCGAGGGAGGCCAGCAGCTCGGCGTTTTCAACGGCCGCCCGGGAAACGCTCCGGGCCCCCGCCGCGCGCAGGGCAGCCTGCTGTTCCGCCGGGAAGGCCTCCAGGGGTTCGTAGACCCGCAGCGCCGAGGAGAACGGCAGTCCGGCCTGGCCGCGGTAGATGTTGCCCGTCACTGGAGCACGTCGCTTCCCTGGGCTGCGCCCATCAGTCGCTCAGCTCCACGATCACCGGGGCATGGTCCGAGGCGCCCTTGCCCTTGCGCTCCTCGCGGTCGATGGCGGCGCCGGTGACCCGGGCGGCCAGGGCGGGGGAGGCCAGGACGAAGTCGATCCGCATGCCTTCCTTTTTCGGGAAGCGCAGCTGGGTGTAGTCCCAGTAGGTGTAGACGCCGGGGCCGGGGGTGTGCGGGCGGACAACGTCCTGGAAGCCGGCGTTCTCAAAGGCGTGGAAGGCTGCGCGTTCCGGGTCGCTCACGTGGGTGAGGCGTTCGGTGCGGAAGTAATCGATGTCCCAGACGTCGTCGTCCTGCGGGGCAATGTTCCAGTCGCCCATCAGGGCAATCTGTGCGTCGGGGGCTTCCCGGAGCCAGCCTTCGGCATGGGTCTTGAGGGTGTCCAGCCAGCTGAGCTTGTAGGGCATGTGTTCGTCGTCGAGGGCCCGGCCGTTGGGAACGTAGAGGCTCCAGACCCTGATTCCGCCGCAGGTGGCGCCGATGGCGCGGGCCTCCTGCACGGCATCCTTGCCGTTTTTGCCGAAGACGGGCTGGTCCAGGAAGGTGCGTTCGACGTCGGTGATCCCCACCCGGGAGGCGATCGCCACGCCGTTCCACTGGCTCAGGCCGAAGTGCGCCACCTCGTAGCCCATGTTCTCGAACAGCTCCCAGGGGAAGTTGTCGTCCTTGCACTTGGTTTCCTGGATGGCCAGGACATCACAGTCGGTGCGCTGAAGCCAGGCTTCAACACGGTCGGCACGGGCGCGGAGCGAGTTCACATTCCAGGTAGCTATCTTCACAATCCCTAACTTACCGAACTTGGCTGCCGGACAAAGCTGCGGGCCGGCCACGCCCCTCTGGAATTTAGTAGGAAGTCCGAGTATATTCGGGAGCAGAAGATGGCGTGGGTCACACACGGCCCGGCCGTCACTTCGGCAATCACTCGGTGCAAAGGAGCATTCCATCATGGTTCGCGAACTATCCCATTACATTGACGGACAGCATGTTGAAGGCACCTCGGGGCGCTTCAGCGATGTCTACGATCCGTGCACCGGCGAGGTCCAGGCCCGGGTGCCGCTGGCCAGTACCGAGGAAGTCCGTAACGTGGTCTCCAACGCGGAGAAGGGCCAGCTCGAATGGGCGGCCATGAACCCGCAGCGCCGCGGCCGGATCCTGCTCAAATTCGTGGATCTGGTGAACCAGAACCTGGACGAACTCGCCACCCTGCTCTCCTCGGAACACGGCAAGACCTTCCTCGACGCGAAAGGTGACATCCAGCGCGGCATCGAGGTCGTGGAATTCGCCGCCGGCGCCCCCCACCTGCTCAAGGGCGAATTCTCGGACAGCGCCGGAACGGGCATCGACGTTCACTCCCTGCGCCAGCCGCTCGGCGTCGTCGCCGGCATCACGCCGTTCAACTTCCCGGCCATGATTCCGCTCTGGAAGTCCGGCCCGGCGCTCGCCGCCGGCAACTCCTTCATTCTCAAGCCGTCCGAACGGGACCCCTCCGTGCCGCTGCGCCTCGCGGAGCTCTTCACCGAGGCCGGCCTGCCCGCCGGTGTCTTCAACGTCGTCAACGGCGACAAGGAAGCCGTGGACGCGCTGCTGGAGGACCCCCGGGTCCAGGCCATCGGCTTCGTCGGCTCCACGCCGATCGCGCAGTACATCTACGCCACCGCCGCCGCGAACGGCAAGCGCGCGCAGTGCTTCGGCGGCGCCAAGAACCACATGGTGATCATGCCGGACGCGGACCTGGACATGGCCGCTGACGCCCTGATGGGCGCCGGTTTCGGCTCCGCCGGCGAACGCTGCATGGCGATCTCGGTGGCCGTGCCGGTCGGCAAGGCCACCGGCGACGCGCTCGTCGCCAAGCTGGAGGAGCGGATCGCGGACCTCAAGGTCGGCCACAGCCTCGCCAAGGACTCGGACTTCGGCCCCGTTGTGGCGGCCTCCGCCAAGGAGCGGATCGAAGGTTACATCCAGGCCGGCGTCGACGAGGGCGCCACCCTGCTCACCGACGGCCGCGGCCTCAAGGTCGAGGGCTACGAGGGCGGCTTCTGGGTCGGCCCCACCCTCTTCGACAACGTCACGAAGGACATGACGATCTACAAGGAAGAGATCTTCGGCCCGGTGCTGAGTGTGCTCCGCGCGGAGGACTACGACGAGGCCCTGCGCCTGTGCAGCGAGCACGAGTTCGGCAACGGCGTGGCCATCTTCACCCGCGACGGCGACTCCGCCCGCGACTTCGCCAGCCGGGTCCAGGTGGGCATGGTGGGCATCAACGTCCCCATTCCGGTGCCGATTGCCTATTTCACCTTCGGCGGCTGGAAGGCCTCCGGCTTCGGCGACCTCAACCAGCACGGGGCGGACGCCTTCCGCTTCTACACCAAGACCAAGACGGTCACCACGCGCTGGCCGTCCGGCATCCGCACCGGTGCCAGCTTCGTGATGCCGGAAGGCAGCTGATGGCGGGGAAGCATTCCCCGGACGCCGCGTCCGCGGAGGTGCTGTTCGAACTCCGAGGCCGGCTGGGTGTGGTCACGCTCAACCGGCCCCAGGCCGTCAACGCGCTCACCGCGGGCATGGCCTCGGCCATGCTGGAGCAGCTCACCCTCTGGGCGGACGACGACGCCGTGGCGGCGGTGCTGGTCCGCGGCGCCGGTGACCGGGGGCTGTGCGCCGGCGGCGACATCGTGGCCATCTACCGGGACATGCTCGACGGCGGCGACGCAACGGCCGACTTCTGGGCCGAGGAATACCGGATGAACGCACTCATCTCCGGCTACCCGAAGCCGTATGTGGCGTTCATGGACGGCCTGGTCCTTGGCGGCGGAGTGGGGATCTCAGCGCACGGCTCGGTCCGGATCGTCACCGAACGCACCCGGATGGGAATGCCGGAGACCACCATCGGGTTTGTGCCCGACGTCGGCGGCACCTTGCTGCTCTCCCGCTCGCCGGGGGAGTCCGGCACCCATGCGGCCCTCACCGGCGCGCACCTGAGCGGCGCCGACGCCCTGTTCCTGGGGCTCGCGGACCACTTCGTTCCGTCCGCGAAGCTCGCCGAACTCGCCGAGGCGCTGGAGAGCGAGACGCCGGGCGACGCCGTCGCGCGCTTCGCCGGGGAGGCCCCGCCCTCCGTCCTCTCAGCGCAGCAGGAATGGATTGACGCCTGCTATTCCAGCGACGACGCCGAGGAGATCGTGCGCCGGCTGCGGGCCGTGGGCGGGGAAGCATCCGACGCCGCCGACACCATCGAAGCCAAGTCGCCGACCGCCGTGAAAGTGGCGCTGGAATCCCTGCGCCGGGTCAGGGGGCTGGGCCTCGATGAAGCCCTGGAACAGGAGTACCGCGTGGGACTGCGGTTCCTCGCCGGGCCCGACTTCCGCGAAGGCATCCGCGCCCAGGTGGTGGACAAGGACCGCGACCCGCACTGGCAGCCCGCCACGCTGGCGGAGGTCAGCCGCGGCGACGTCGAATCCTATTTTGCGCCGCTGGGCGACCGTGAACTGATGCTTTCGAAGGAGCGCGACAATGTCTGAATTCCCGCCGTCTGAACCGGAGCGGTCCGGGGCGCAGAGCGGCCCGATCGCCTTCCTCGGCCTGGGCCACATGGGCGGGCCGATGGCCATCAACCTGGTCAAGGCCGGGTACATCGTGACCGGCTTCGACGTCGTGCCGGCCGCACTGGAGACTGCCCGCGCGCACGGCATCACCACCGCGGACACCGCCGCCGAGGCCGTGGCCGGTGCCGCCGTCGTCCTGACCATGCTGCCCAGCGGCAAACACCTGCTGGACGCCTATCGCGGCACGCCCGGCCAGCCGGGACAGCCCGGCCTGCTCGCCACCGCAGCCCCCGGGACCCTGTTCCTGGACTGCTCCACGATCAACGTGGATGAGGCCCGCGAGGCCGCCGACCTCGCCGTGGCGGCCGGCCACCGGGCCGTGGACGCGCCGGTTTCCGGCGGCGTCATGGGCGCCGAAGCGGGCACCCTGACCTTTATGGTGGGGGCACTTCCGGAGGACTTCGAGGCAGTCAGACCGATGCTCGAGGTGATGGGCAAGCGCGTAGTCCACTGCGGGGAACATGGCGCAGGGCAGGCCGCGAAGATCTGCAACAACATGATCCTCGGCGTCTCGATGATCGCGGTCAGCGAGGCCTTTGTGCTGGGCGAGAAGCTGGGCCTGACCCACCAGGCGCTGTTCGACGTCGCCTCCGCGGCCTCGGGGCAGTGCTGGGCGCTGACCACCAACTGCCCCGTGCCGGGGCCGGTGCCCACAAGCCCCGCCAACCGCGACTACCAGCCCGGCTTCGCCGGAGCCCTCATGGCGAAGGACCTCAAGCTGGCACTCAACGCGCTCCAAAGCACTGGCGTCGCCGCACGGCTGGGTCCGCTCGCTTCCGAAATCTACGATAGCTTTGCCGCGGAAGGCGGGGCGGGCCGGGACTTCTCCGGCATCATTACCGACATCCGGGACAAATCCGGACACTAGCCGGTTCTGAACACCGGCCGGCCGGACACCAAACATTTCCGAACAGCAGCTGAGGGGACAGGCATGACGGAGCAGTACACAAACATTCTGGTGGAGCGCAGGGGCCGGGTGGGGCTCGTGACGCTCAACCGGCCCGAGGCGCTGAACGCCCTCAACAAGGCCACCATGGACGAACTCGTGGCAGCCGTGTCGGCCATGGATATGGACCCCGAAGTAGGGGCGGTGGTGCTGACCGGCTCCGCCAAGGCCTTCGCGGCCGGGGCGGACATCAAGGAAATGCAGTCCAAGGGCTACATGGACATGTATGCGGCGGACTGGTTCCGCGGCTGGGAAGACTTCACCCGGCTGCGCATCCCGGTGGTCGCGGCCGTGTCCGGGTTCGCCCTGGGCGGCGGCTGTGAGCTCGCGATGATGTGCGATTTCATCATTGCCGGGGACAACGCCAAGTTCGGCCAGCCGGAGATCAACCTGGGCGTGCTGCCCGGCATGGGCGGCTCGCAGCGCCTCACCCGCGCGGTGGGCAAATCCAAGGCGATGGACATGATCCTGACCGGCCGCTTCATGGACGCCGAGGAAGCCGAACGCGCCGGCCTCGTGTCCCGTGTGGTGCCGGCCGCGGACGTGGTGGAGGAAGCCTTGAAGGCCGCCGCGGTGATTGCTTCCAAGTCCAAGCCGGTGGCGATGGTGGCCAAGGAAGCCGTCAACACCGCGTTCGAGACCGGGCTGGCCCAGGGCGTGCTGTTTGAGCGGCGGGTGTTCCATTCGCTCTTCGCCACCGAGGACCAGAAGGAAGGCATGGCAGCCTTCGCCGAGAAGCGGCAGCCGGACTTCACGCACCGCTGACCAGGCGCCGCGGACCGTCCTGCGACGCGGTAAGCGTTCCATGACGCGCAGAAGCCCTGACGCTGCCGTATTCCGGTAGCGTCAGGGCTTCTGCGTGTCGCCAGGCCGGCGAAGCCGCGTGAGGCCGGATCCGCCGCGTGAGGCCGGACCCGCCGCGCCGGGCCGGCTGCGCAGCGTCAGGCCGGACCCGCCGCGCCGGGCCGGCTGTGCAGCGTCAGGCCTCAGGCCGCGCTGATGCCGAACAGGCCGATGATGAGGGCCATCACCATGAGCGTCACGAGTTCGTGCGCGCAGTTAAGCACCGTCAGTCCGGCCGGGCGGCCCTCGAAGGCATCGTGGGTGATGAAGCGCGCCGCCGTGAACCCGGCCCACAGGATCAGGGCCGTGACCAGGGTGTTGGCCAGGAAATCCCCGCCGTAGAAGTGCTGCGAGATGGCGGCGGCACCGGCCAGCACCATGGCGCTGACGAAGCTGACCACCAGCGTGATCAGGATCGGCTTAATAGCATCCTTGGCGTCCCCGCTCGGGGTGACCTTGGCGACGCGCATCCAGTAGTTGCCGAACACTTTCGGCGTGTACCAGACGGACCCGACCACCATGCTGGACAGCGTGGCCAGCAGTACTGCCCAGATGTTGATCTCCGGAATCATCGCGCTCCTCATTTTCAGGGTTGGTTTCTTTCCGAAGTCTAGGTGACCGCCCGGGCGCTCCTGCGCTTTTCGGACTACCTCTTTTAGGAGGTAGTTGGATGTCCACGCTTTTCGTTACGGTGATCTGAGTCACAAAGCCGCGCATCGAGGCGGACATCAAAGGAGATTGCCATGACTTCAGTTTCACCGACTTCGCCGGCCGGGCTGCAAGCGCCGCCCAGCAAGAAGACGCTGCGCAAGGTTGCCTTCGCCAGCGCCGCCGGAACCACCATCGAGTTCTACGACTTCTTCATCTACGGCACCGCTGCCGCCCTGGTCTTCCCGGTCGTGTTCTTCCCGGCTCTCGGGGCCGCCGCCGGCACCATCGCCTCTTTCGGCACCTTCGCCGTCGCCTTCTTCGCCAGGCCCGTGGGCGCGATCATCTTCGGCCACTTCGGCGACCGGATTGGCCGGAAGAAAACCCTCATCACCACTCTGCTCATGATGGGCATCGCCACCGTGATGATCGGCCTGATTCCGGACGCCAGCACCATCGGCGTCGCAGCCCCCATCCTGCTGGTGGTGCTGCGCTTCGTGCAGGGCCTCGCCGTTGGCGGCGAATGGGCCGGCGCCACGCTCCTCGTGGCCGAATATGCTCCTGTGGGCAAGCGCGGGCTGTTCGGCTCCTTCCCGCAACTCGGCCCGTCGGTTGCCTTCGCCCTGGCCAGCGGTACCTTCCTCCTCACCAACCTGACGCTGGGGGACAAATCCGAGGCATTCATCACCATCGGCTGGCGGGTGCCGTTCATCCTCAGCGCAGTGCTCGTCCTCGTGGGCCTGTGGGTCCGGCTGAGCATCGAGGAGACCCCGGTCTTCAAGAACGCCGCCAAGGTTACCCATACCAGCACCAAACTGCCCATCCTCGAGTCCGTCAAGCGCCAGCCGCGCGAAATCCTCCTCGCCGGCGGCTCCCTGACGCTTCTGTTCGCTTTCTTCTACGTTGGCACCGCCTACCTCACCAGCTTTGCCACAAGCCCCACCGGCATGGGACTGAGCCGGGTGGAAGTGCTGAGCACTGGCATGGTCTCCTCGCTGTTTGTCGCCGCCGCCACCCTGGCCTCCGGCGTCCTCTCGGACCGCTTCGGCCGCAAGAAGGTCATCGCCACCTCGTGCATTCTCGCTGTGCCGTGGTCGCTCATGCTGTTCCCGATTCTCAGCGCGAACACTGTCTTCGCCTTTGGTTTCGGCCTCACCGTCACCCTGGTGATCTTCGCCATCGCCTACGGTCCTGCCGGGGCACTGCTGCCGGAGCTCTTTGAGACCCGGTACCGCTACACCGGCGCCGGCATGGGCTACAACCTGGCCGGCGTCGTCGGCGGAGGCATTGTCCCGCTCGTGGCGGCGCAGCTCGCCGTTACGTCCGGTGCATGGTCCATCGGGATCCTGCTCGCCGGGATCGGCGTGTTCAGTGTGCTCTGCACCTTGGCCCTGCCCAACCGCGAAAAGCAGGGGCTGGATGACGGCAAGTCGCCCACCTCGTCTAAGCATGTGGACGACGCAGCATTTATCGAGCCCGTCGCAGGTCCCTAGGATCTGCGCCAGGCAATCCAGACTGCGGATTCGGGACTTTGGGGGATCCGCGGGTGGGGGCGGGGCTGCCGGTGAAAACCTGCAGCCCCGCCCTACGGGATGAGTCCCAGCCGGCGGGCCGCGGACACGGCCTCAAGCCGGTTGTGCGCGGACAATTTGGACATCGCGTTCTGCAGGTAGCTCTTGACCGTCACCGCCTTCAAGCCGAGGCGTTCAGCGGTTTCCTGGTACGAACAGCCCAGCGCCACCTGCGCCAGCACATCGAGCTCACGGCGGGCCAGCCGGGCCGTCGGATGGATGCCGACGGCGGACGGCGGCGCCAGATGGCTGCCGATGATGTCCAGCTGCCGCGCCAGGTTCGGGTCGGACACCGTGCCGGCCAGGGACCGCAGCTCGGCGTGGGCTTCCCGGACGTGCTCCAGCCAGCTGCGGTCCTGGACCAGGGCGGGCGCGGCCCTGGCGGTATCGATGATCGAGACCCGGCGGTCCACCTCGTCCCGGATCCGCAGTTCGGCGGCGATTTCGGCGGCCGCCTCCATCGCCTCGCACACCGTGTTCTCGCCCAGCGGGGCGCTGTCCCTGCTGGCGATGTACAGCACCGCGCGCGACTGGCCCCGGACCACCACGGGCACGGCCGCCATGGACGTCAGGCGCTCCCGCCGGACGGCGAGATCATATTCATGGGTGATTCCCTCCGAGGCGATATAGTCCTCGACCAGGAACGGCCGCCGCTGCGTGAAGACCCGGCCGCCGAGCCCCGTGCCTGGAACCACAAGCATCTGGTGCAGGCTGGACGTGGCGGTGCCCAGGAAATCCGTCAGCTGCAGCAGCTCGCCGCTGGCCAGTCCGGCGAAAAGCACGGCGGGCCGGAACCTCCCGGAGAGCAGGCGCAGGGAGGCGCGGAGCAGCTCCCTGTCATCGGGGCGGGAATAGGCGTTCGGCTGCATGAGTCGTCTCCTGGTGCCGCGGACCCCGTCACTGCGGTGTGACGGGACGTCACTTCTGTTGAGGCCCTCCGGCCGCGGTTATTCGCTGAAATCGCCGGCGTTGCGGCGGAAGGTACCCAGGATCCGGATCAGCTGGTCGACATCCTGCTCCGCGAAGCCGGACTGGGCGAACACCTCGGAGTTCAGTGCCGCCGTCGCCCGTTTAGCAAGCGTACGCCCTTCCTGCGTGAGTTCAATCAGGGTGGTGCGCCCGTCCGTGGGATGCGGCGAGCGGATCACCAGGCCCGCGCCCTGCAGCCGGTCGACGGCGTTGGTCACCGAGGTGGGATGGACCTGCAGCAGTGCGCTTGCCTTGTTCATGGGCAGCGCGCCGCTGCGGGCGAAGCTCAGCAGGGCGAGCAGCTCGTAGCGGGCAAACGTCAGTCCGAACGGCTTCAGGATGCCCTCGATCCGGGCCAGCAGGATCTGCTGGGTCCGCATGATGGCGGTGATGGCCGCCATCGGTGCGGCGACGTCGGACCAGCCGTGCCGTTCCCAGTTCAGCCGGGCGTCGGCGATCGGATCACGCGGCAGCGGCGTTGCCACGGCACCCCCAGCAACTCGATCTGCATCTCATAGGGTTCAGCCTAGCTTTTCGGCGGGGCTTTTCAGGCCGGGGAAGTCGGCTTCGGAGTACTCCCTGCCCAGGCCGGCCGGGACCGTCCCGCCGCCGTGGCGCACTTCCTCGCTGTGCCGCAGCTCCACACGCCGGATCTTGCCCGAGATGGTCTTGGGCAGTTCGGCGAATTCCAGCCGGCGGATCCGCTTGAACGGTGCCAGATGGTCGCGGCAGTACCGCAGGATGTCCTCGGCAAGCTCCGGCCCCGCCTCGTGCCCGGCGGCCAGGACCACAAACGCCTTGGGTACCGAGAGCTTCAGCGGGTCCGGGGAGGGGACGACGGCGGCCTCGGCCACCGCCGGGTGCTCGATCAGCACGCTTTCCAGCTCGAACGGGGACAGCCGGTAATCGGAGGACTTGAAGACGTCGTCGCCGCGGCCCACGTAGGTGATGATGCCGCGCTCGTCCCGGCTCGCCATGTCACCCGTGTGGTAATAGCCGTCGCGGAATGCCTCCGCCGTCTTTTCGGGATCCCCGTAGTACGCCTTCATCAGCCCGGCGGGGCGGGGGTCGAGGCGCAGGCACAGCTCGCCGTCGTCGCCCTCGGCACCCGTCGCCGGGTCCACGAGCACGACGTCGTAACCGGGCAGCGGCCTGCCCATGGCGCCGATCTTGATCGGCTGGCCGGGGGTGTTCGCGATCTGCACCGTGGACTCGGTCTGGCCGAAGCCGTCGCGGATGGTCTGTCCCCAGGCGCGCTGGACCTGGTCAATCACCTCGGCGTTGAGCGGTTCGCCGGCGGACACCACCTTGGTGGGCGGGTTCTTCAACAGGGTCAGGTCGGCCTGGATGAGCATCCGCCAGACCGTGGGAGGGGCGCAGAAGCTGGTCACGGACTCGCGGTCCATCTGCTCCATCAGTGCCTTGGCATCGAAGCGCTCGTAGTTGTAGATGAAAACGCAGGCCTCAGCAATCCAAGGCGTGAACACATTGGACCAGGCGTGCTTGGCCCAGCCGGGCGAGGCCACGTTGAGGTGCACATCGCCGGGTTCCATCCCGATCCAGAACATGGTGGACAGGTGGCCCACCGGGTAGGAGGTGTGCGTGTGCTCCACGAGCTTGGCCTTGGAGGTGGTGCCGGAGGTGAAGTAGAGCAGCAGGGTCTCGTCGGCCCGGGTGGGCGCGTCCGGCGTGAAGGACTCCTCCGCGCCGGCCGCCCCGGAGTACTGCAGGGCCGCCTTGTGTGTGCTGTCGTTGCTGGCGGTACCGGCGCCGCCGATTTCGATCAGGGTGTAGTCGCCCGGGACCTCATCGAACTTCGTGATATTGGCACTTCCAACGGCGGCCCAGTTCGCGCCGCCGCGCTCCACCCGGTCCTTCAGGTCCGCCGGCCCCATCAGGGTGGTCGTGGGGATCATGACGATGCCCAGCTTGATGCCGGCGAGCATCAGTTCCCAGAGTTCCACCTGGTTTCCGAGCATGATGATCATGCGGTCACCGCGCCGCACGCCCTGGCTGCGCAGCCAGTTGGCCACCTGGGCGGAGCGGCGGGACAGGTCCGCGTAGCTGCGCCGCGTGGCGGAGCCGTCCTGCTCGACGATGACGAGGGCCGGGTTGTCCGCCTTTGCAGGGTCCGCCGCGATCTGGTCGAACCAGTCCAGCGCGAAATTGAAGTGCTCAAAGCGCGGCCACTGGAATTCGCTGCGCGCCGCCTCGTAGTCCGTGCGGAGGTCAAGCATGCGGTCGCGTGCTGCGCGGAATTCCTCAGTGACTGTCATGGTGCACCTTTCGAAGTCTGGTGGCGCAGCCGTTTCAGGCCCGGCGCCGTTGCCCGGAGATCACCAGTTGCCTAGTGACCCCCATCACTTTGCAATATACTAGGACATCCAAGGGTTTGGAAGAGGCGACCCGGTTCATGACCGGATCACGACGAAGGGATACATGCCCGTGCAGCCACAAGGACGTGCCAGCGGACAGACGGCCACTGAGGATGGAACGGCACTTGTACCGCCGCCCTTCCCGGACGCCGACCTGATGTACATCGTCGACCTCCTGCCCCCGGAGGAGCAGTCCCGGTACCAGGAAATCCGCGACTTCCTCCAGTCCCGGATCCGGGCGGCCTCGATCGACTACTGGAACCGTGAGGAGTTCCCCTTCGGGCTGCTCGCCGAACTGGGCAAGTACGGCCTGGGCGGCCTGCAGACGGACGGGACGTCCAAGCTGTTCAAGGGCCTCATGTACGTCGAGGTGGCCCGCGCCGATGTGTCCCTCTCGGCCCTCGTGGGGATCCACAATGAGCTGATCGTCGGCATGATCGACCAGCTCGGCTCCGAGGGACAGAAGGCGCGCTGGCTGCCGGGGCTGACCGCCCTGACGCAGATCGGCGCCTTTGCCCTGACCGAGCCGGACCACGGCTCGGACATCGCGGGCGGGCTGGCCACGACGGCACGGCTTGAGGGCGGAGAGTGGGTCATCAGCGGCGCCAAGCGCTGGATCGGCGCCGGCACCATCGCCGACTTCGCACTGGTCTGGGCGCGGGATGTCGCGGACCAGCAGATCAAGGGCTTCATCGTCGAAACGGACCGCCCCGGCTACACCGCCACGAAGATCGCGAACAAGATCGGGCTGCGGATCATGCAGAACGCGGACATCGTGCTCGACGAGGTCCGCATCCCGGAATCCAACCTGCTGCCCGGGGCCACCGACTTCTCCAAGGCCAACGAGCTGCTGCGCGATTCACGCGCCTGGGTGGGCTGGCAGGCCGCCGGCATCCAGCTGGCCGCGTTCGACGTCGCGCGGTCCTACTCGCTGGAGCGGAAGCAGTTCGGCAAGGAGCTGGCGCGTTTCCAGCTGATCCAGCAGCAGCTGGCCGAGATCCTGGGCAACGCGTCCGCCTCCCTCTCACTGATGGCACAGCTGGCCAGGATCCAGGAGGACGGCAAGCTCGAAATGGTCCAGGCCGCGATGGCCAAGTCCACCACCACCCGGCTGGCCCGGGCATCCGTGGCGATGGGCCGCTCGCTGATGGGCGGCAACGGGATCAGCAGCGACTACGAGATGGGCAAGCTCTTTGGCGACGCCGAAATCCTGTACACGTACGAAGGCAGCTACGAGATCAACTCGCTGATCGTGGCCCGCGCCGTGACGGGCAAGTCCGCGTTCGTCTAGACAAGGGCCGGTCCCGCGGGACTCCCGGGCCACGTCAGGGCAGGAACCGGTAACCGATGCCTGCCTCGGTGACCAGGTGCCGCGGCGTGGCAGCGCCGGGTTCCAGCTTGCGCCGGAGTTGGGCCATGTAGACCCGCAAGTAGTTGGTTTCTTTGGCGTACGCCGGACCCCACACCTCGGACAGGAGCTGCTGCTGGGTGACGAGTTTCTCCGGATTCCGGACCAGCACCTCCAGCATTTTCCATTCGGTCGGCGTGAGCCGGATGTCCTGGCCGTCGCGGAGTACGCGGCGTTTACCCAGATCCACGGTGAACGCATCTGTCGTGACGACCGGCTCCTGATCCGGGTCAGCGGTGCGGCGCAGCAGTGCGCGCAGCCGCGCCAGCAGTTCATCCAGCCCGAACGGCTTGGTGATGTAGTCGTCGGCTCCGGCATCCAGCGCTTCCACTTTGTCCTCGGAACCGTGGCGGGCGGACAGGACCAGAACCGGCACACGGCTCCACGTGCGGAGTTCCCGGATCACGGAGGTCCCGTCCAGGTCCGGCAGGCCGAGGTCCAGGATGACAAGTGCCAGCGGGTGCTGGGTGGCCGCCAGCAGGGCCGAATGGCCGTCCGCCGCGGTCGTCACATCGTAGCCATGGGCCTGCAGCGTGATCCGCAGGGCCCTGAGCAGATGCGGGTCGTCGTCGACCACCAGGACGGCGGTCATCCTGCGTCCGTTCCGGACGCACTGAGGGGCAGGGTGTGGCGCCGGCGGTCCAAGGCCGACTGGGGTTCCAGGGGGGCTTGGTGGTGGCGTGTCTCGAAAGGCACTCCGGTGGATAGCGGGAGCCGGATGACCATGGTCAGTCCGCCCCCCGGTGTTGCCTCGGCAGTCAGGCTGCCGCCCATGGCATCCGTGAAGCCCTTGGCCACGGCCAGGCCGAGGCCAATGCCGGTCGTCTGCGGAGCGTCGTCGAGACGTTGGAACGGCCGGAACATTTCCACGACCCTCTCTGCCGGGATTCCCCGGCCATGATCGATGATGCGCAATTCTCCTGCCGGATGCCCCTCGAGGGTAACCGGGCTGAGACCACCTCCGGCGCCGACCAGGACGACGTCCGAATCGGGGGCGTACTTCACCGCGTTTTCCACGACGTTGGCAATGACGCGCTCCAGCATTCCGGGGTCCGCATCGACCTCCGGCATGTTGGCGGGCAGCTCCACCCGGACCCGCCCCTCCGGCACGGCACGCAGGGCGTCCGGAATGACTTCGTACCAGCGCACAGGCCTGAGCAGGGGGTGGGCGGCGTCGGCGCTGATTCGGGACATGTCCAGGAGGTTGCCCACCAGGGCGTCCAGCCGGTCCGAGCATTCCTCGATGGTCGCCAGCAGCTCCTGTTGCTCGTCGGGGGTGTACCGGGCGCCGTCATGGCGGAGGCCGCCGACGGCGAGCTTGATTCCGGCCAGGGGGGTGCGGAGGTCGTGGGAGACGGCGCGGAGAATGGACGTGCGGATCGTGTTGCTTTCGGCGAGGCGCAGCATCTGCCGGCGGCTGGCCACGAGCTGCTGGCGTTCGAGCTGCGCGTTCAGATGGACTCCGAAGGCCCCCAGCAGACGCCGGTCACTCGCCGGCAGGATTCGGCCGAACAGCACGAGGCGCGTCGAGGGATCTATCTCTTCAATGTTCTCGCCGTCGGCGCCGCCGCGTTCGGTGTCGCCTGCGGCCAGTTCGCCGGCCGCGGCAATCAGCCTCCACTTCCGGCCGTTGGCGCCGGCCGGCCCGACGTCACCCGGGGACTCGACATGGCTGAAGACGGCGGCCCCCCGGGCCTGAAAGACGCCCAGTGCCTGCTCGAGGAGGGCCCGGACCATATCATCGGAGCCGGCTGCACTCCGGGCCAGGTCGCTGAGGGTCGTGGCTTCCGCGCGGGCACGGGCGGCTTCCTTCGACCGCCGGGCTGACAAGTCGACAACGACCGCCACGGCTGCAGAAACACCCACAAACACCAGCAGGGCGAGGAAGTTCTGCGGATCGCTGATGGTGAGGGTCCCGACAGGCGGGGTGGAGAAGTAGTTCACCAGCAGGCTGCTCCAGAGCGCGGCGAGGATCGCGGGCCAGAGACCCCCGACGAGTGCCACCCCGATGGAACCGCTCAGCTGGACCAGCATCACCGTAGCCACGTTCCGCTCCGGGTTGAGAGCCAGCAGCAATAGCTGCAGCACGGCCGGGAGGAGCACGGCCAGAATGAAACCCGCCGTCACCCGGACGCGGCCCAGGTCGCGTTGCCGGGACGGCCGGGTGCCGTGCCCGCCGAGCGGGTGGGAAACCATGTGGACGTCGATGTCGCCGGAATCGCGGACCACCCGCGTGCCGACACCTCCGCCGAGCAGGTTTCCCAGCAGCGCGGAGATCTTCTTGCGCCGGGAAATGCCGACGACGATCTGGGTGGCATTGACGCTGCGGGCGAAGTCCAGCAGGGCGCCTGCCGGATCCTCACCCGTCACAATGTGGTAGCTGCCGCCCAAGTCCTGGATCAGGTGCCGTTGGGCTTCGAGCGCCTGGGGGGATTCGCTGGCGACCCCGTCCGCGGCCCTAACGTGTACCGCCAGCAGGTCACCGCCGCTGATGCGGTTAAGGATCCTGGCGCCGCGTCGGATCAGGACCTCCCCTTCGGGGCCGCCCGTCAGGCCCACCACGATCCGCTCCCTGGCCGGCCAGCTTTCCTCGATGCCCTGCTCCGCCCGGTACCTGGCGAGACCCTCATCCACACGGTCGGCCAGCCACAGCAGCGCCAGCTCCCGCAGCGCGGTGAGGTTGCCCAGACGGAAGTAGTTCGAGAGTGCCGCGTCGATCTTCTCGGGGGCGTAGATCTTTCCGTCGCCCAGGCGCTGCCGCAGCAGCTCGGGGGAGATGTCGACGAGGTGGATCTGATCGGCCCGGCGGACGACGTCGTCGGGCACCGTCTCCGCCTGGTGGACGTCGGTGATCGCGCTGACAACATCACCCAGCGACGCTAGGTGCTGGATGTTAACGGTGGACAGGACGTCGATTCCCGCGTCGAGCAGCTCATCGACGTCTTGCCAGCGTTTCGGGTTGCGGCTCCCGGGGATGTTGGAGTGGGCGTACTCGTCCACGATCGCCGTTCCGGGTGCCCGGGCGAGGACGGCGTCAAGGTCCATTTCCTCAAATTCCGTGCCCCGGTATGGCATGCGCCTCGGGGGTATGATTTCCAGCCCCTCCAGCAGGGCCCGTGTCTCGCTGCGTCCATGGTCCATGGCAAACGCGACGACGACGTCCTCGCCGCGCTTGCCGAGCCGGTGCGCCTCTTCGAGCATCTCGTAGGTCTTGCCGACCCCGGGCGCGGCCCCCAGGAAAATCCGCAGCGTTCCACGTGCCATGCCGTCATTCTCTCACTCGGATTGTGCCGGCTGCGACGCTTGCGAGGCCTCAGCGACCGCCAGGTTCAGCGATGTCACGTTGACCGACGGCTGGCCCAGGAAAGCGAGTAACCCGCTGCTCGTGTGCCGGTCCACCAGCGACGCCACGGCTTCAGTGTCCAGGCCATGCGCCGCGGCCACCCGGGCCACCTGCAGCCTGGCGTATTCCGGCGAGATATCCGGGTCCAGCCCGGACCCGCTTGCCGTGACGGCGTCGGCCGGAACCTCGGACTCGTTGATGCCTTCCGCGGCGGCGACGGTGGACCGGTTCGCGGTGACGGCCTCAAGGAGCTTGGGCTCGTTGGGGCCCAGGTTGCTGGCCGAGGACGACGCCGGGTCCCAAGCGACGGCCGACGGCCGGGCGTGGAACCACCGCGGATCCCGGGCGCCGTTGTCATCGGCGCTGGCCTGGGCAATCAGTGCGGACGCCGCCGGGGCGCCGGCGGAGTCCTTGATGATCGAGCCGTTGGCCTGATATGGGGCGATCAGCTGTCCGACGCCGAAGACGGACAGAGGGTAGGCCAGTCCGAGGACGAGGGTGGCAAGGACAAGGAAACGCAGGGCAGTTCCTGCCTGGCGGAGATAGCCGGTAAGGATGTTCATGAGGGCGTGCTCCTAGCCGATTCCGGGAATGAGGGAAATTATCAGGTCGATGATCTTGATGCCGATGAAGGGGGCGACGAGCCCGCCCAGCCCGTAAATCAGCAGATTCCGGCTCAGGGCCTGGTTGGCCGACACGGCACGGTACTTCACACCGCGCAGGGCCAGTGGGACCAGGGCGATGATGATCAGGGCATTGAAGATCACAGCGGACAGGATCGCCGAGGCCGGCGTGGCCAGGCCCATGATGTTCAGCAGCCCGAGGCCCGGGAAGGCCGCAGTGAACAGGGCCGGAACAATCGCGAAGTACTTGGCGACGTCGTTCGCCACGGAAAAGGTGGTCAGCGCGCCGCGGGTGATGAGCAGCTGCTTGCCGATGCCGACGATGTTGATGAGTTTGGTGGGGTCGGAGTCAAGGTCCACCATGTTGGCGGCGTCCTTCGCGGCCGGGGTGCCTGAGTTCATCGCGACGCCGACGTCCGCCGCGGCCAGCGCGGGTGCGTCGTTGGTGCCGTCCCCGGTCATCGCCACGAGGCGCCCTGCGGCCTGCTCCTTCTTGATGACCGCGAGTTTGTCCTCGGGGGTTGCTTCGGCCAGGAAGTCATCGACCCCGGCCTCGGCGGCAATCGCCTTGGCGGTGATGGGGTTGTCACCGGTGATCATCACGGTCCGGATGCCCATTTGCCGCAGTTCGGCGAAGCGGGCGTGCATGCCCGGCTTGACGACGTCGGCCAGATGGATGGTCCCCAGGATCTCCGCGCGGCCGTCCTTGTCCACCTGGGCGACCAGCAGGGGTGTGCCGCCCTGGGCCGAGATTTCCTCGACCCGGTGCTCGACCTCCGCCGGGGTGTGGCCGCCGTATTCGGCAACGAAGGCAGTCACCGTGGAAGCGGCGCCTTTACGGATCTGCAGCCCGTCAAGGTCGAGTCCGCTCATGCGCGTGCTGGCGCTGAAAGGTACCACGGCAAAATCGCCGGAGCTGCGTTCGAGGGTGACCAAATCGGATCCGGTGACGCCCTTGTCCGCGGCGAGGTCCACGATGGACCGGCCCTCGGGGGTTTCATCCGCCAGACTGCAGACCCGGGCCGCTTCGATGAGCCGGGTCCTCTCCACATGGCTGGCGGGGAAGAAATTGACGGCGCGGCGGTTGCCGTAGGTGATCGTTCCGGTCTTGTCCAGCAGGAGGGTGGTGATGTCCCCTGCGGTCTCGACGGCGCGGCCGGACGTGGCAAGGACGTTGTGCTGAACCAGGCGGTCCATACCCGCGATGCCGATTGCCGGCACCAGGGCACCGATGGTGGTGGGGATCAGGCAGACCAGCAGGGCCACCAGCACGATCGGGGACGGGGTGGCGCCGGCCAGGGCGGCGAACGGGGCCAGGGACATGGTGACGACCAGGAAGATGATGGTCAGGGACACCAGTAGCACGTGGAGTGCGATTTCGTTGGGGGTCTTCTGCCGGACTGCACCCTCGACCAGCTTGATCATCCGATCGATGAACGTCTGTCCCGGCTCCGCGGTGATGCGGATGGCAATCCGGTCCGAGAGGACCCGGGTGCCGCCGGTGACCGAGGACCGGTCTCCGCCGGATTCGCGGATCACAGGGGCTGATTCGCCGGTGATGGTTGATTCGTCGACACTGGCCAGGCCCTCGATGATTTCGCCGTCCGAGGGGATGACGTCGCCGGCTTCGCAGATCACGACGTCGCCCCGCCGCAGCTCCGTTCCGGGGATCTCTTTGGCGGTGCCGTCGGCTTGCCGGAGCCGGGCCTGGACACCTTTGCGGCTGGCGCGGAGGCTGTCGGCCTGGGCCTTTCCGCGGCCCTCGGCGATAGATTCGGACAGGGTGCCGAAGAGGACGGTGAGCCAGAGCCACGCGGTGACGGCGATGCCGAACACCGAGGGCCGGTACACCGAGATCGCGGTGCACAGGGCGGCGCCCACGAGCACGGTGAACATGACGGGGGAATGGATCATTTGCCGCGGGGAGAGTTTCCGGACAGCGAGGGGCAGTGCGGCGGCGACGGACGCGATCGTGAGTTTTGCCGGGGCCTTGGTGTGGTGTTTGTGTTCGCCGGGGGTGCCGAGGGGGTTGCCGTCGGCGTAGGTGGCGGCGGCGGTGTCCGTGCTGGACCGGGTCATTTCAGGAGTCCTTCTGCGAGGGGGCCGAGGGCAAGGGCCGGGAAGTAGCTCAGGGCGGTCAGGATCACTGTCACGCCCAGCAGCAGACCGCCAAAAAGCGCGCCGTGAGTGGGGACGGTGCCGGCTGAGGCAGGAATCTTGCCCTGCCGGGCGAGGGAGCCGGCGAGGGCGAGGACCAGGACAATCGGAAGGAAACGGCCCAGCAGCATGGCCAGGCCCATCATGACCGAGAGAAACGGGCCCGAGGTGGTGATGCCGCCGAACGCGGAGCCGTTGTTGTTCGCCCCGGAGGTGTAGGCGTAGAGCACTTCACTGAATTGGTGCGGCCCTGATGCCGGGGCGTTGGCCATGATGTCCGGCAGTATGACGGTGATACCGGCCAGCGCCAGCACCAGGGTCGGGGTCACCAGGATGTACATGGCCGCGAGCTTCATTTCCGTCGGGCCGATCTTCTTGCCCAGGTATTCCGGGGTGCGCCCGACCATGAGACCTGCGATGAAGACGGAAATGATGGACAGGATCAGCATGCCGTAGAGCCCCGATCCGGTTCCGCCCGGTGCGACTTCGCCGAGCATCATGTTCACCATGGCGACGCCGCCGGCCAGCGGCGGCAGGGAGTCGTGGGCGACGTTGACGGCGCCCGTGGAGGTCAGGGTGGTTGACGCAGCGAAGATCGCGCTCGGGGCCGCGCCGAAGCGCTGCTCGAAACCTTCACCGAGTCCGCCTGCCGCTGCGGTCGCCGTTCCCTGGGCGGCGGCAACGGCCCAGCCGGTCAGCGTGATGGAGGCCAGCCAGAGGGTGCCCATGACGGCGGCCACTGTATAGCCCTGCTTCTGGTCCCCGACCATCCGGCCGAAGGCGTAGGGGAGGGCTGAGGGAATGAGCAGGAGCAGGAACACCTCGAAAAGGCTGATGAAGGCATTGGGGTTCTCGAACGGGTGGGCGGAGTTGGCATTGAAGTATCCGCCGCCGTTGGTCCCGAGCTCCTTAATGGCTTCCTGGGAGGCGACCGGCCCTCCGGGGATGCTCTGGCTGATTCCGGCGGCCTGGTTGGTGACGTCGGTGGGCCAGAAGTTCTGCACCACACCGCCCAGGACCAGCACCCCTGCGGCGATGAACGCGATGGGCAGCAGGACCCGGAAGGACGTCCGGGCCAGGTCCACCCAGAAGTTGCCCAGGCGCTGCGTCCTGGTTCGGGAGATGCCGCGGATGAGGGCGACAACGACGACGATACCGACGGCGGCGGAGAGGAAGTTCTGCACCGCCAGCAGGGTCATCTGCACAAAGATGCCGACCGTGGTCTCCGGTACGTAGGTCTGCCAGTTCGTGTTGGTCACGAACGAAATGGCGGTGTTCATCGCGACCCACGGATCCACGCCGGGAAGCGCTCCGCTGCCGGGCAGGACGCCTTGGAGCCGCTGCAGGCCGAACACGGCCAGGATCGAGACGGCCGAGAACGCCAGGACGCTGCGCAGGTAGACCGCCCAGGTCTGCTCGGTGTCGGCGTCGATCCCGGCAAGACGATAGAAGAGGCGCTCGGGCCGGCTTGACGTCGTTCCTTCGAAAACCCGGGCCAGGTAGATGCCGAAGGGCTTGTGCATGGCCGCCAGGACAATGAGGAGTGCCGCCACCTGGATTACAAAGGATGCAGTGTTGAAGGTCATGATCTGTTCACCACTTTTCCGGGTGGATAAGGACGGCGAGCAGGTAGCCAAAGAGGCTCAATCCGGCTATCAGCAGGACGAGCCACATGATCGCGTCGGCGCTCATTGCCCGCCCTCCGGCCGGTCGTCGGAACCGCCGACCACCCCGGCCAGGACATGGCCGATCCACATGACGAACCCCATGGACACCATGAGGATTCCGATAACAGCCAGGTCGGCCATTGCAGGTTCCTTTCATCTGCGCCCCGTATGCGGGGCTAAATCCAGTCAAGTCCTCCGAAGAGTCGAAAGAGTAGAGACTTACGGAACCTTGATGCCGACGGCCGGATCTTGACGGGTTCTTGACGCCTGCCTTCGGGCGAAGCCTGAGCCGGCGTCAAGGATTCGTCAAGATCGGCCCGTATCGGGGAAAACCGCGCCCGGCCGGTGCTAGCTTCGGCTGTAATCGCAGTGCGGTGCGCCGCGGCGTGCCGCGAGGAAGGCACCATATGACCACCCTGAGCCGCCCGCCGGCAGACCCCTCAGCTCCCCGCCCGCCGCGGATCGCCGGGCTGAAAAACTGGCTGCTGTTCGGGCTGCAGGACAGCAAGGGCACCCACCAGGGCCCGGGCGGAGTGCCCACTGCCCACGAGAAGAAGCATTCGTGGTGGCAGGTGATGTGCCTGACCGGTGTCGACTACTTCTCCACGCTGGGATACCAGCCGGCAATCGCGGCGCTCGCTGCGGGGGTAATTTCGCCGCTCGCGACCCTCGTGCTCGTCGCCGTCACCTTGCTGGGCGCCCTGCCCGTCTACCGGCGGGTGGCGGGCGAGAGCCACCGGGGCGAGGGCTCCATCGCGATGCTCGAGCGGCTCATGCCGCGCTGGGGCGGAAAGCTGTTGGTCCTGGTCCTGCTGGGCTTTGCCGCGACGGACTTCATGATCACCATGACGCTGTCGGCGGCGGACGCCACGGCGCACCTGATCCAGAACCCGATGGCCCCCAGCTGGCTGCAGGGGCAGGACGTGCCGGTCACGCTGTTCCTGCTGGCGATGCTGGGCGCGGTCTTCCTCCGCGGTTTCAAGGAGGCAATCGGCGTCGCCGTCCTGATCGTCGCCGTCTATCTGGCGCTGAACGTCGTTGTGCTGTCCGTTTCGGTCTTTGAGGTGTTCACGCACCCCGTTGCCGTGGACAACTGGTGGCAGGCAATCTCCACCTCACACGGAAACCCGCTGCTGGCCGTCGGCTTCGCCTTGCTCGTCTTCCCGAAACTCGCACTGGGCCTTTCCGGATTCGAGACGGGCGTCGCCGTCATGCCGCAGATCCGGGGCCACGCGGGCGATAGCGAGGACCATCCTGCCGGCCGCATCGCGGGCACCCGCAAGCTGCTGACGACGGCGGCACTCATCATGAGCAGCTTCCTGATCGTCAGCAGCTTCACCACCGTGGTGCTCATCCCGGAGCAGGAATTCCAGCCCGGCGGCGAGGCGAACGGCCGCGCCCTGGCGTTCCTGGCCCACGAACACCTGGGGGCGGGGTTCGGCACCATCTATGACATCAGCACCATCGCGATCCTCTGGTTCGCCGGGGCCTCCGCGATGGCCGGGCTGCTGAACCTGGTTCCCCGGTACCTGCCCCGCTACGGCATGGCCCCTGAGTGGGCACGCGCCGTACGCCCCCTGGTGCTCGTGTTCGCGCTGGTCGGGTTCCTGATCACCTGGCTTTTCGATGCCGACGTCGATGCGCAGGGTGGCGCCTACGCGACGGGGGTTCTGGTGCTGATGACGTCGGCCGCGGTGGCGGTGACGCTTTCGGCCCGCCGGCAGCGGCAGCGCAAACGCACCGCAGGATTCGGCGCCATCGCCGTTGTGTTCATCTACACCACCGTCGCGAACATCATCGAACGCCCTGAAGGCATCCGGATCGCTTCGGTCTTCATCTTGGCGATCATCGTGATCTCGCTGCTGTCGCGGGTCGGGCGTTCCTTTGAGCTGCACGCCACCCGCGTCCATCTGGACAGTGCGGCGCTGGAATTCATGTCCGATGAGCTGGACGGGCCGCTGCGGCTCATCGCCCACGAGCCGCTTCGAATGAGCGCAGAGGCCTACCAGCAGAAACTGGCGTCCGCCACAGAGGTCAGCCACCTGCCGCTGGACTACCGTGCCCTCTTCCTTGAGGTGGTGGTGGACGACTCGTCCGACTTTGAAACGGAGCTTTTGGTCCGCGGCATCACCCGGCACGGATACCGGATCCTGGAAGTCCATGGGCCCGTCGTCCCGAACACGATCGCGTCGGTCCTGCTCCACATCCGCGATGTGACAGGCCTGATGCCGCACATCTACTTCCGCTGGACCGAAGGCAACCCCGTCACCAACCTGCTGCGCTTCCTGGCCTTCGGTGAGGGGGAAATCGCCCCGGTGACCCGCGAAGTGCTGCGGGAGGCGGAGCCGGACGTGACCAGGCGGCCGTGGGTCCACGTCGGCTGACCGCACTGCGCGCCCAACAACGACAAACGCCCCTCCCGAGGAATCCTCGAGGGGGGCGTTTGTGGTCTTGGGGAAAGCATGGCGGCCGGCTGGCCGGTGCTGCTATCCGGAGTATTTAGAGCGGGCGGATGTTCTCGGCCTGCGGACCCTTCGGGCCCTGGGTGACGTCGAACTCGACCTTCTGGTTCTCGTCCAGCGAGCGGTAGCCGCTGCTGGCGATTGCCGAGTAGTGGGCGAAAACGTCGGCTGACCCGTCATCCGGGGCAATGAAGCCAAAACCCTTTTCGGCGTTGAACCATTTAACTGTGCCTGTAGCCATGCCATATCCTTCTGAAATGCTGCTGATCTCCGGCGGCCCGGAGGCCAACGGCTGCGGAGACATTCGTCCGCTGTTGCCCAACCTACGGGTCCGGGGGCCGCGGTGCAAGAGTCCAACGGGGGCATTTCGTCCCATCGCCGGACTATAGTCGGGGCAATATGACAACAATCTCGGTGGTTATCCCAACCAGGAACGACGCTGACATGCTCGCCGGATGCCTCGCCGCACTCGCCCGGCAGACCCGCCCGGCGGATGAAATCGTCGTCATAGACAACGCCAGCACGGACAATACCGCGGAGGTCTGCGCCGCCGCCCGGGCCCGGCGGATCGCCGTCGAACTCCCGGGGATCGCCGCCTCCACGGCGTACGGATTCGACGAGGCTCGCTGCGACCTGATTGCCCGGCTGGACACCGACTCCATACCACCCGCGGACTGGCTCGAACGGGTTGAAGCCATCCTCGAAAAGGCAGGCCCGCTGTCCGCCGTGTCCGGCCCCGGCGACTTCTACGGCGCAACCCGGTTCGCCCGATGGGTAGGCACGAGTGTCTACATTCCCGGATATTTCTGGGCCATCGGATGGCTGCTGGGACATCCTCCGCTGTTTGGCTCGAATTTCGCGCTGCGGTCCGACGTCTGGGACCGGATCCGCGGCTCCGTCCATCGGGGCGTCCCGCCGGTGCACGATGATCTGGACATTTCCTACCAGATCCCGCCCGAGGTGACGGTGATCGGCGACCCCACGCTGCGCGTTCAGGTCTCCGCGCGGCCGCTGGCGAGCTGGCATTCCGTCGGGCGCCGGCTGTCGATGGCGTGGACCACTTTCGGTGTCGAGTTCAGGCAGGAGGGCCCGTTCCGGCGGCGCCGCCGCCGCCGCCAATGGGAACGCGACCACCCGCGCTAGACGGATCCGTAGAGCGCGATCAGGTCCCGGCTCATCTGGTGCGGCGACGTCTCACTGGGGCTGTGTCCGCCCCGGTACACGGCGATACGGGCGCCGATGGACTGCGCGAAGCGGCGGTGCAGTGCCAGCGGCCAGAGGTCGTGTTCCCCGACGGCGACGAACTTCGGCAGCGCCGCCGCCGCCAGCACCGCCCTCAGATCCGGCGCGTGCTGCATCAGTCCGACGATGTCGCGCACTGAACTTCGGCGGGTGAAACGGAACCGGTGATTCACAAACCGAATCCGGTTGGGCGGGACACGCACGACGTTGAAGCGGATGCCCCAGATCATCAGCGCGGCCCCGACCCTCGGGCTGACCCAGCTGCTGAACCGTCCGATGCGCTGAACGCCGCGGAAGCTCTGGCCGGGTTCGGGCGGGCAGCTGAGCAGGGTGAGGCTGCGGAATTTTTCCGGCCGCCGGGAAAAAGCCACCTGGGCGACGATCGCGGCGAAGGAGTAGCCGACGACGTGCGCGGCCCCCTCATCGGCGTCGAGCATGGCGAGCAGGTCATCGGTGAACAGCTCGTAGTCGTAGTGCGCGCGGGGAGGCACGAGGTTTTCCGGGCCCGCCCCGGCGGATTCGTACTGGCCGGCGATGTCGCAGGTCAGGACAAAGTACCCGGCAGCGGCGAGCTCGGGCAGCATCAGGACAAAGTCTTCCTTGGACCCCGTGGCGCCGGGGATCAGGAGCACCCGCGGGTTGCCCGGTGTGCCCATGGAGAGCGTGGCGAGCGGACCGCTGGGGGCCTCGAACGTGCCCCGTACCGCCCCCTCGGGCAGGACGGTCCAGTCCACGTCGCCCAGAGCGGCGTCCCGGCGGGCGGCTTCGTCAACCAGCGCCGATCCGAATCCCTCAGGATCCCGGTCGCCCTGTGTGTTGCTGTCGGCAGACACCATGGACTAAACATAGCCCGGGCCGGCGGCGGACGGGACCCGGGCGGGGGAGGAGCAGCAGTCCTCAGGCCACTTTCCGCACGAAAGCGTGCAGCCGGCGGTACACTTCCTGAGATTCCGGGTAGCGGAAGTTCTGCTGCCAGGTGTGCTCGGTGTTGGAGTTGTCCCAGTCGTAGATGAGGCTGTCCACGGGGACGGAATGTGCGCGCAGCCGGGCAATGAAGTTCAGGTTGGCGGCGTAGAAGAAGTCCCGTTCCGAGGTGGTCACGAAGACCGGCGGGAAGCGCGAATCCAGCCATTCGATCGGTGAGAGGAAGCCTGCGCCCTTGCGGAGGGCCTCGAGCCGGCCGGGACCGGAGCTGGCAAACCTGCTGCCAAAGCCGCCGCGCATTCCCCCGCCGATGCCGCGGTTCCGGCCGCCGGGTCGGAGTCCGGGAAGCAGCATGCGGACGAAGTTCAGGCTCAGCACGAAGCCCTTTTCGAAGAAGACGGAGAAGTCCACCACGCTGCAGTGCTGGACGAGTCCCTTGAAATCGGACGCCGGTACGGCCGGGGTGAGGCCGTGGTGCCGCGCCAGTTCCGGCCGGAAGCTGGCGGCCGTCAGGAGGGCCGCGATCTGGCCTCCGGCGGAGTCGCCGCCGAGCACGATCCGCGATCCGTCGCCGCCGTAGCCGGCAATGTTCTTTCGGACCCAGGCAAGCGCGGCGTTGGCGTCCGCCAGGACGTGGGCCATCTGGAAACGCGGAGCCTTCCGGTAGTTCACGTTGACCACCACCATGCCGCCCTCGGCCTGGCTGGCGCAGTACTTGGTCAGCGAGGCCTTGTCTCCGGACGTCCAGCCGCCGCCGTGGAAGTACACGTACACGGGCAGCGCCCCCGGCGAACCGACGCCGGCTGCTGTAGTGCCGCCGGGCCCGTGAGGAACGATGACGTCGAGGCGGTGCGCCCGGATGCCGTCCCCCACGAAATCGATGTCGTGGAAATATTCGACGCCGGTAATCGGGTCCACGTTGAAGCGGGAGTTCTCGCTGGCCTTCACCGAGTGCATCAGCACCCGCCAGGTCCACACCGGAACCCGCTGTAGGACGTTCCTGGCCTTTCGGGCCAGGGCGAAGGAGCCGCCGGATGGTTGCGGCCGTTGCCGGGACAGCTGAAAGGACGACTCGTGGTGCGTTGGCCGGTGGGCCGGTGTGGTCATCGCCCAATTCTATCTGGCACAGCTGTGCTACAGCTGTGAGGGCAGCCTGCCCTGGTCCAGCCACGGCATGCCCCGGGTCACGGCTCCTCGCGGATGGTGCCGGCCGCGCCGTCGACGGTGACGGTCTGGCCGGTCCGCAACCGGGTGGTGGCGTCCGGGACGCCCACCACGGCCGGGATGCCGTACTCGCGGGCCACCACGGCCCCGTGGGATATTACCCCGCCCATTTCCATGACGAGCGCGCCGGCCGTCAGGAACAGCGGCGTCCAGCCGGGGTCCGTCGAGGGGGCCACCAGGATGTCGCCGGGCTCGAGGTGGGCGCCCACCGGATCCATGATCACCCTGACCCGTCCGGTAGCGGTGCCTGCCGAGGCCGGTGTCCCGGTCAGGGCACCGGACGGCGGAGACTTCGCCATCATGGCGGCCTCGACGTCGGTGCCGTCGGACAGCAGCAGCCGCGGAATGCGCCGGCGCCGCAGTTCAATGTCGTACAGCCGGTGGCGGTCCGCGGCGATGCCGTGCAGGTCCGCGCCGCGCAGTCCCACGCGGATCTCGTCGAAGTCGAGGAAGAACACGTCCTCGGCGTCGGCGATCGTGCCGGCCGAGGCCATGTCCGCGCCGATCAGCAGCAGCTGCCGATGCATCTCGCCGAGCACCGCGACGATGTAGAACTTGGGCAGCTCCCGCAGCCCCGCCAGTTGCCGCACGCGGCGTAGACAGAGCTCCAGCGCCCGTGCGCGCCAGGGGCTCCGGACGCGCGCCCGGTCCACCAGGCTGCGGATCCTGTCCTCCGCATGCTCGGCGGCCCGGGCAAACTGCCGGTCGGGAGCCTGCTCCGGATCCTCGACGCGGAGGTAGTTGGAGATCATGCCGAGGATATGGTCGGGCTCCTCGGACCAGCGGGGCATGCCGAGGTCTATCTCCGCCACGGCGCGGTGGCCGTAGCGGGCGAGGAAGCCGCGCACCCCGGCCTGGGCCTGGGGCGGCAGTGTGCCGGCGAGATATTCGGCGGACAGCTCGTCAGGGCGTTTCGCCAGGAATTCCCCGCGCGACACCGGGTCGTCGCCGATGGAAACGGCGAGCTTCCAAAGCTCCAGGTCCATTTCGGTCGTGATGTTGTGGGGGAGGCCGCGCAGGACAGCCTCCAGCTCCCGGGGCGGGGCGATGCCGCGCAGCAGCCGCCGGGCCACGGCCAGCAAGATGTAGCCAGCGGACGGGCCCGGCAGCGTGGCCCGGATCAGCCCGTCAATCGTCCGGCCCAGGATCTGCTCGGTGTATTCGAGCCGCTGCGCTGAGCTGGCGGGCTCGGCCAGCCGGAGCTCGGCCTCGAGCCCCCTGCCGTAGTTTTTGGCCCGCCGCAGCTCAGCGGTGGGTCGGAACGCGGACCGGATCATGGCCGGAATGAGCCCCGCGATGAGGCCGAGGCTGGCCGTTTTCTCGGTGCTGCCGGCGCGTCGCGGCGGCGGCGGGACGCGCCGCCCGGGCCCGGCCTTGCGCAGGCGTGCCCGGAACGGGTGCTCGATGAGGCTGAACCTGGGGTCCTCTAGGAGGGCAGGCATCACGGCACCGGATCTGCCGTCCGCCAGGGGGAGTACCCGCAGCAGGTAGGCGCGGCCGGACTTGTTGCGGGCCACCGCCGTGAGGTCCACGTACATCCGCAAGCCCGGATTGACGTACCGCCAGGGCCCTTTGCTGTTGCGCATCACCTCGAGGACGGCCAGCCCCATCGGCGTGATCGGCCGGGTGAGCCCCTGGAAGAGGGTGCCGCACAGGTACACCCGGGTGGGCGCCGCGGCGCCGGCGGCGACGTCTTCGGGCGCGGGCTCGGGCAGCGGATACAGCGTGGTGATCGGACGTGACTGGGTGAGCCAGGTCCTGCCGGCGGTGTCGACCGCCCATTCGATATCCTGGGGCGCCCCGAGGAGGTGCTGGACGCGGTCTCCCAGTGCCGTTAGTTCCTGCAGCCGGGGCCCGCTCAGGACCGGGTCGCGACCGGGGTCCGTCCCTCTCGGCGTTCGCAGCCTGACCGCGCCGGAGGCCGTGTCCAGCACGAACTGGTCCGGGTTGACTGCTCCCGAGACCACGGCCTGCCCCGAGCCCGGGCTCGCGTTGATGACCGTCTCCGTCCGGGTCCCGGTGACGGGGTTGGCGGTGAACAGCACTCCGGCCGTGGCGGCGTCGACCATGGCCTGGACGACGACGGCGAGTCCCACGTCGCGGTTGCTGATCCCGTTGGCGGACCGGTACGCCACCGCCCGGTCGCTCCACAGGGACGCCCAGCAACGGCGGACCGCCTCGACCACGGCGTCGGCGCCGACGACGTCGAGGTAGGAGTCCTGCTGGCCGGCGAAACTGGCGAAGGGCAGGTCCTCCGCCGTGGCCGAGGACCTGACGGCCACCGCGAGGGTTCCGCCCATGTCCGTGTAGGCGCTGCGGACGGCGGCATCCACCGCGGGCGGGATCGGCGCTTCCTCGATCAGTGCCCTGGCCCGCCCGGCCACCGTGACGGGCGCCGCGTCGGATGCTGCTGTTCCCGCCGCCGTTCGCGGCGCGTCGAGTTCGGCTGCGAGGGCTGCGAGTCCGGGTGGTTCCGCCAGGTCGTAGGCGACGGTGGTCAGGCAGAACCCGCGCGGCACCGGCAGCCCGGCCGCCAGGAGTCTGCCGAGGTTCAGGGCCTTGCCGCCCACCAGTTTGAGGGGCGCCGTGCCCGTCCCGCCGAGATCCAGCACGAGAGGATCTGCGGGGGAACTGCTGGCCGACGGGTCAGGATGTGCAGTGTCCATGGCGTGCCCCTACGGAAGGTCCGTCGGACTACCGGTGTCCTCCCACATCACGTCCAGGTTCCGGAACACCGGCGGCCCGTCGCAGAGGGCCGCCATCCGTGCGGCGAAATCGGAGGTCTCGGGCCGCACTGAGTTCTCCATCGCCGAGTCGTAGGAATCGAATTCGACCAGGGTGAGATAGGTTCCGGGACGGTCGCGGTCCGCGGTGGCCAGGATCCGGCGGAACGTGGGCGGGGTGCTTCCCTCGGTCCTCGACGGCCGGCCCAGCGCCTCAATTTCCTCGATGCGGGAGGTCTGGAATTCGATGATCTGCACAAACCTGGCCATGACGGCTCCTCGACAGCGGCGGATGCTGATGCGCTCACGGTAGACCCGGTCCCCTCGGTAGAACAAGAGCCAGGACAAGACCGCCGTCGGGCGTTTCCATTAGGGGGTCAGCAGGACCTTAATGGCGCGCCGTTCGTCCATGGCGCGGTAGGCCTCGGCGGCTTCTTCCAGCGGCATAACGACGTCAAAGACGCGGCCCGGGTTGATCGTGCCGTCGAGGACGTCCGCCAGCAGTTCCGGGATGTAGGTGCGTGCCGGGGCCATGCCGCCGCCGATGGAAATGTTCGTGTCGAAGAGGTAGCGCAGCGGGACCTCGCTGCCGCCGGTGGGGACTCCGACAAAGCCCAGTGCGCCGCCCGGGCGGGTGCTGTGCAGCGCCTGTTCCATGGATTCCTTGGTCCCGACGCATTCCAGCACGGAGTCGGCCAGCACTCCGCCGAGGAGTTCGCGGACCTTGGCGACGCCGTCGTCCCCGCGCTCCTCCACGATGTCCGTGGCCCCGAATTCGCGGGCGACCGCCTGGCGGTCGGCGTGGCGCGACATCGCAATGATCCGTTCCGCCCCGAGCCGCTTGGCGGCCAGGACACCGCAGAGGCCGACGGCGCCGTCGCCCACCACCACGACGGTCCGGCCCGGGCCGACTTTCGCGGCGAGGGCCGCGTGGTGGCCGGTGGCCATCACGTCGGACAGCGTGAGCAGGCTCTTCCGGAGGGCGTCATCCGGCTCGGCGACGCCGGGAACCTTGACCAGGGTGGAGTCGGCCAGCGGGACGCGGACCGCCTGGCCCTGGCCGCCGTCGATCGCGTGACCGGCGTCGTCCTTGCCGCCCCAGCCCGCCAGATGGTCGCAGGCCACGGTGACGCCGTTGAGGCACTGGGGGCAGGCGCCGCAGCTGACCACGAACGGTGCGATCACGAGGTCGCCGACGGCCAGACCGGTGATCCCTGAGCCGATGCTCTCCACGGTGCCGATGAACTCGTGACCGATCGCGGTGGGCCGGCGGGTGGGCCGCACGCCCCGGTAGGGCCACAGGTCCGAGCCGCAGACGCAGGACGCGGTGACTTTCACGACGGCGTCGGTGGGCAACTGGACCGTGGGATAGTCACGGTCTTCAACCCGGATGTCGCCGGGGGCGTGGATGATCGTGGCGCGCATGGAGGCTCCTCGCATGGGGGTGGGCGGGCTTGGATCGAGTTTAGTCCTCCCTGCCCGCCGGCTCTTGTGTTGGCCGCTGTCCCTGCCCTTGTATTGACGCCAAGGGCATCAGCACGAACCGCTCCCATCTGGCCGCCCGTATCGTTGGCAGCCCGCTGAAAGGAACTGGCATGACCTACACGCTCCCCGCCAACATCGCGGACCGGCCCATTACCGTCGTCGGCGGCGGAACCCTGGGCCGGCGCATCGCCTTGATGCTCTCGCTCCAGGGCGCCGAAGTGCGCGTCTACGACACCAGCCTCGCCGTGGCCAGAGCCGCGCTCGAGTACGTTGCCACGCAGCGCCACCGCGCCGTGGAAGAGCTCGGGGGCAACCCCGCGGTCCGGCTCGCGGCGCGGGACAACCTCGCCGACGCCCTGCGGGATTCGTGGCTCGTGGTCGAGGCGGTACCGGAAAAGCTCGGCCTCAAGCAGGCCATCTTCGCTGACCTTGACCAGCTGGCCGCCCCGGACGCCGTGCTGGCCAGCAGCTCCTCGGCGTTCGCTTCCTCCGAATTCATCGGCGGCGTGAACAAGCCCGAGCGTGTCCTGAACATGCACTTCTACATGCCGCCGGAAGTGCGTTCGGTGGAGCTGATGTCCAGCGGCCACACCGACCCGCGGATCATCGAACTGCTCATGGCCGAGCTGCCCAGGTACGCACTGGTCCCGCATCGGGTCCGCAAACAGAGTACCGGCTTCATCTTCAACCGGATCTGGGCGGCCATCAAGCGCGAATCGCTCCTGGTCGTTGCCGAGGGTGTGGCGGAGCCGCGGGACGTGGACGCCTTGTTTGCCGACCTCTTTAAATCCGAGATCACGCCTTTCCGTTTCATGGACGAGGTGGGCCTGGACGTGGTCCTCGACCTCGAAAACCACTACTGCGAGCTGGCCGGGGTCGAGAACAAATCGGCCCCCATGCTGCAGGACTACATCGCCAAAGGCTGGCTGGGCGTCAAGAGCGGCCGCGGCTTCTACAACGACTACACCTGACCCGGCACCCGGCACCCGCCGGCCGCCGCTCGCACCGCACGACCCCGACCACCACAATCAACGCGGCGTCAGATACGGCCCCTTACGCCGCTGGCGGTATCTGACCCCGCGTTGGCTTTCTCAGAGGGCTTCAAGCACGCTGACGTAGTTGGCGATGCCGACCCCGCCCATGTTCTGCACGGCGCCGCGGCGCGGGTTCGCCAGCTGCATGTCGCCGGCGGTGCCGGTGAGCTGCATCGCGGCGATGACGTGCTGCGAGACGCCGGTCGCGCCCACGGGGTGGCCCTTGGCCTTGAGTCCGCCGGAGACGTTGACGGGCAGCTTGCCGTCCTTGAAGACCCAGCCCTCCTCGATGGCGCGGGCGCCCTGGCCGGGTTCGGTCAGCCCCATCGCCTCATACATGAGCAGCTCGGCGATGGTGAAGCAGTCGTGCACCTCGGCGAAGTCCAGCTCCCCGAGCCCGACGCCGGCCATCCCCAGGGCGCGCTGCCAGGAGGCCCGCGTCGCGGTGAAGGCGGTGGGGTCGCGGCGCTCGGTGGGGAAGAAGTCGTTCGCGTGGCCGAATCCGGCGAGCCGGACCGGGGCAGTGGCCCCGCCGGTGGGGGCGACGCTCAGCACGACGGCGGCGGCGCCGTCGGACACGGGGGAGCAGTCGGTGCGGCGCAGCGGGTCGGCGACCATCGGGTTCTTGTCCGAAACGGTCCGGCAGAACTCCTCGCCGAGGTCCTTGCGGAGCTGGGCGTAGGGGTTGTCCACGCCGTTGCGGTGGTTCTTCGCGGCGATGGTGCCCAGGACATCCGACACCGGTCCATAGCGCTTCTCGTAGTGCTTGGCGACCTCGGCAAAGAGCCCGGTGAAGCCGGTGCTGGAGGCCTTGCCGGCCATGTCGTAGTCGGCGCCGAGCAGCGCAGCGCCCACGACGTCGGCCCCGGCGTGCGTCATCTTTTCGGCGCCGATCACGAGGACGGTCTTCGCGGTACCGGCCAGCAGCGACTTGGTGCCCTGCTGGAACGCTGCCGATCCGGAGGCGCAGGCGTTCTCGACCCGGGTGGACGGGACGTTGGCCAGCTGCTCCGAGACCTGCAGGGCCAGCGAGGACGGGAACGCCAGCGGCATCATGCCGGAGTTGAACTGGCCGAGGTAGATTTCGTCGATCTGGCCCGGCTCGATCCCGGCGTTGCCGATCGCCTCCGTGGCGACCTGGACGATCAGGGATTCGAGGGTTTCGTCCGTGAGTTTGCCGAAGCGGCTGTGGCCCCAGCCGGTCAGCAGGACATCTTTGCCGAACTGTTCGCGCAGGCTCATGCGGTGGCTCCTTCAAGGGTGATGCTGTTAAGGGTGGGGGTTGCGTCCAGGGAGGGGGCGACGTCGAAGTCGGCTTCGGTCTTTCCGCGGAGTTCCTCCACGGTGACGCCCGGGGCGAGACGGGTCAGCGTGAGCCGCCGGACGCCGTCGACCTTGTCCAGGTCAAACACCGCGAGGTCGCTGATAATCCGGTCAACGCAGCTCAGCCCGGTGAGGGGCAGCGTGCATTCCTTGACGATCTTGGCGGTGCCGTCCTTGGCGTTGTGCTCGGTGAGGACCACGACGCGCGGGGTGCCGGCGACGAGGTCCATGGCGCCGCCCATGCCCTTCACCATCTTGCCGGGGATGGTCCAGTTGGCGAGGTCGCCGTTCCCGGAGACCTGCATGGCGCCCAGGATGGCGACCTTGACGTGCCCGCCGCGGATCATGCCGAAGGAGGCGGCGGAGTCGAAGATGCTGCCGCCGGGCAGGACCGTGACGGTCTGCTTGCCGGCGTTGATGAGGTCCGCGTCCTCCTCGCCCTCGTAGGGGAACGGCCCCATCCCGAGCAGGCCGTTTTCGCTCTGCAGCACGACGCGGACGCCCTCGCGCAGGTTGTTGGCGACCAGTGTGGGGATGCCGATGCCGAGGTTGACGTAGTCGCCGTCGTTGAGCTCTTCGGCCGCGATGGCAGCCATTTCATTCCGGGTCCAAGCCATGATGATTCTCCTGAAGAAAGTAGGGGCCGGCGCTCAGGCCGGAACGGGTGCGGATGAGTTTGCTGCCTCGGCGTCTGCCGCCTCGGCGCGGGGGCGGACCGTGCGCTGTTCGATGTCCTTGACCCGGTCGCTGGCCTGGACCAGGCGCTGGATGAATACCCCGGGAGTGATGATGTGGTGGGGATCCAGGACTCCGGGTTCGACGATGACTTCGGCCTCCGCGACGGTCACGGCGCCGGCGGCCGCGACGACGGGGTTGAAATTCTGCGCGGTGAAGCGGTAGGTCAGGTTGCCGTCGGTGTCGGCGGTGTGGGCGTGCACCAGGGCGACGTCGGCCTTGATGGCGCGTTCCTGGACATACGTCTCGCCGTCGAACTCCGCGAGTGGTTTGCCTTCAGCGACGAGGGTCCCGACGCCGGTCTTCGTGTAGAAAGCCGGGATACCGGCGCCGCCGGCGCGGAGGCGCTCGGCCAGGGTGCCCTGCGGGGTGAACTCCACCTCCAGCCTGCCGGCGAGGTACTGCTCGGCGAAGAGCTTGTTCTCGCCCACGTAGGAGGCGATGACCTTGCGGACCTGGCCGGCTTCAATCAGCACGCCGAGGCCCTTGCCGTCCACGCCCATGTTGTTGGAAACCACGGTGAGGTCCTTGACGCCCGAATCGCGCACCGCCTCGATCAGGTCGGCCGGGATGCCGCTGAGGCCAAAGCCTCCTACGGCGAGCGTCATGCCGTCCCGCAGTACGTCCTGCAGCGCGGCTGCCGCTCCGGATTTCACCTTTGACATTGCATCTCCTCATTGAGCCCTTGACGCAATCCACTTTGTGGACTGTTTCCCTGGTGTTGGAGCCTACGGTGCCGAAAAGGAGACTGTCAATGGACGGTTTTTCTTTTGCGGGTGCTGTTTTTACAGTGTGGACGGTAAGCTGTGGACCATCCACAATGTGGATGATTTGGCAGAGTTCCCCCGACTTCCGAGGAAATCATGACTTCAACACCGGTCCAGGGCGCGCAGGTCGTCAGCCGCGTCGCGTCCCTGCTGCGCATCGTCGGGCGGAAACCGGAAGGCTCCCCGCTCGTGGAACTCGTCAGGGAATCCGGGCTCACCCGTCCCACCGTGCACCGGCTGCTCAGCTCGCTGGCCGCCGAGGGGCTGCTGGACCAGGATCCGGCAAGCGGCAACTGGGTGCTGGGACCGGAGATCCTGCTGATGGGTTCGGTGGCCTCGGCGCGGTTCCCGCTGGAGGACATCGCCCGGCCAAGCCTCCGCCGGCTCGCCGAGGAGACCGGCGAAAGCGCGTTCTTCTCGATCCGGCGCGGCGCCGAAACGGTGTGCCTGCTCCGCGAGGAGGGCAGCTTCCCGGTGCGGTCCTTCGTGCTGCACGAGGGCGTCCGCTTCCCGCTCGGGGTCGCCTCCGCCGGGACCGCCATCATGGCGTTCCTGCCCGAGACGGAGCAGGAAGACCTGCTGGCGGACTGGCCCGCGCATGCGGGCAGTTTCGCGACCGCCCACACCGAGCCGCTCGTCAGGGCCAACCTGGCCGCGACGCGGCAGGCCGGCTATTCGGTGAATCCGGGGCTCGTGCTGGAAGGCAGCTGGGGGATGGGGGCGGCAGTCTTCGACCAGCGGGGGCTGCCGGCCTGGGCTCTGTCACTGACGGGCATCGAGCCGCGCTTCAAGGGGGAACGCCAGGAGATGCTGGGCCGCCTCCTGATGGATGAGGCCCACCGGATCTCGACGCTGTTGCAGGGCGCCGCGTAGGTCCCTGGCGGGTGCGGGCACCCGGCGAGGTGAGTCCCGGCGTCGTGGTTCACCGGCCTTCGGCCGTCCGGGGGCACATTGGCTCGGACACGCCGGCGCTGGGCGCCTAAACGGTCCGCCGGTGGCGCAAAGTGCCCCCGGAGCGACTTAGCCAGGGGCCGGCTACTTCCACCAGGTGTCGAAGATGGTGACCGGGACGGTGCGCTTGTGGCGCGTGCGGAGGTATTTCTGTTCGATCAGCTCGGCTGCGGCCACGGGGATGTCGCGGCCCTCGAGGTAGTCGTCGATTGTGTCGTAGCTCAGGCCCAGTTCGTCCTCGTCGGTGCGGCCGGGCTGGCCGTCGAGGAGGTCCGCAGTGGGGACCTTCTCCCAGACACGGGCCGGGGCGCCGAGCTCGGCGAGCAGTGCCCTGTTCTGGCGCTTGTTGAGCCCGAACAGCGGCAGTATGTCCGCGCCGCCGTCGCCGTATTTAGTGAAGAAGCCGGTGACTGATTCCGCCCCGTGGTCCGTTCCGATGACCAGGTAGTTGTGCTCGCCGGCGAGGGCGTACTGCGCGATCATGCGGGTGCGGGCCTTGGTGTTGCCCTTGTGGAAGTCGGAGATCCCGTTGCCCACGGTCTTCTCGAATTCGTCCTCAAAGCCATCCACGGCCGCGGAGATGTTGAACGTCCACTCCGTCTTGGCCTGGATGAAGTCCAGGGCGGCCTGGGCGTCGTGCTCGTCGTGCTGCACGCCATACGGGAGGCGGACGGCGACGAAGTTTGCGTCCACACCCTCGGCGGCGAGCTCCTCCACGGCCAGCTGGGCCAGGCGGCCCGCGAGCGAGGAGTCCAGACCGCCGGAGATGCCCAGGACGAATCCCTTCGTGTGGGTCGCCTTCAGGTAATCCTTGAGGAACGCGACGCGTTTACGCACCTCCCCGGCGGGGTCAATCCGGGGCTGCACGCCCATTTCTTCGATGATCTTCGCCTGGAGTTCACGCATGACTCAAAGCCTAGCCAGCGGTGTCAACCGCGCTCAACTATGTCCGCCTGAGTGGCGCTGCGGCTATTGGATGGCGCTGCGCCAATTACCGGTCGCTACGCGAATACCCCTCGCGCAGGCGTCAACCCGCAGCGCCAGCGTGAAACCGCCGCGCGTGCCGGAAACCGCAGCGCCCGCGAGCAAACGCACGCCAGGAGCCGCGGCGCCAACCCGCGCCCGCCGTCACGCCAGCGGAGCCGGCCCGGTGGAGCCGCGGACCGTGAGGTGCGTGGGCATCACGGACCGGTTGCGGGCGCCGCCGCCGGCCAGGGGATTCAGCCGGGCCAGCAGCATGGAAACGGCCACCCGGCCCGCCTGCTCGATCGGCGAGGCCATGGTGGTCAGCGGGGGGTTGCAGAAATCGGCACCGAAGATGTCGTCGCAGCCCACAATGCTCATGTCCTCCGGGACGCGGATGCCGCGGTCGCGGAGGCGCTGAAGCATGCCGATGGCGATGAGGTCGTTGAACGCGATGCAGGCTGTCACGCCGCTGTGCACGGCGGCGTCCGCGGCGGCCGCGCCGGACTGTTTCTTGGGCGCGAACGGTCCCAGCCGGCGCACGTCCACGCCGCGTTCCTCGGCCGCCCCGGACAGCGTGGTCCAGCGCCGAGTGCTCGACTGGGACGTCAGCGGCCCGGCCACGTAGGCGATTCTGGTGTGGCCCAGCGAGATGAGGTGGTCGAGCGCCTGGCCGGTGGCGGACGGGGTGTCGATGAGGACGGCGGGGACGCCGGGAACGTCACGGTTGATGGTGACCAGGGGCATCTTGGCCGCCGCGGCCAGCAGGGCGTCGTCGCTGAGCCGGGACGCGGCAACGATGATGCCGTCGGCACTCTTTCGCAGCTGTTCCACGGTGCTGGCTTCCACCTCGTCCGACTCCTCCGTGTCCACCAGCAGCTGGGTGTAGCCGGCCGCCTTGAGCTGGAGCTGGGTGCCCCGGATGAGGTCGAAGTAAAACGGGTTGGTGATATCCGGCACCAGGACTCCCACCGCGCCTGTGCGGCCGGAACTCAGCGCCTTGGCCTGGCTGTTGGGGATGTAGTGCAGCTGGGCAGCAGCAGCTTCGATGCGCTGGCGGGTGCGGACATTGACCCGGTCCGGCGTGGACAGGGCCCGCGAAACGGTGGAGGCCGCCACGCCGCACAGCGCGGCGATGTCGTGGATGGTGGCAGGGCGGTCCACTGCTGCTGGTTGCGTCGTAGCCACGGCGCTCCTCTCTGAACGTGGTGGCCGGGCCGTGGGGGCCGGGTCGGAAGGGCGGGCCTGTGACTGTCGCCACAGGCCCGGTCAGCCAAGGATGCCATAAATTGTCAAAGTATGGCAACCGGTTGTCATTTGCCGCGGCTGTGGCTAAGCTGGCAGCAACAACGTTTGTGAACTGCGTCACCGCGCCGGAGCCAAAATGCGGGCTGCCCGCGCGGCGGCCCCGAAAACCTGGAGATCCGCGTGAGCAATACCCCCACCGCAGTCTGGCCGCTTTCTGGCTTCGGCGATGAGATCGACCCGGACCCTGCCGTGCAGGCCGCGGTGCTCCTTGCCCTGGGCGCCAGACACATCGAGGTGCGCAGCGCCTGGGGCACCAATGTCTCCGAACTTGAGCCGGAGCAGGTGGCCCGGCTTAGGGGGATCCTTGATGAGAAGGGCCTCAGAGTCTCGGCCGTGGCCAGCCCCATCGGCAAGGTGGATGTGAGCCTGCCGGTGGAACACGAGCTCGAACGCCTCCGCCGGATCATCTCCGTCGCCAAGGGGCTGGAGGCCGGCTACATCCGCATTTTCTCCTTCTTCCGGGCGGACGGCCGGAGCGCTGAGGACATCCGCGACGACGTAATGGTCCGCCTCGGCGCCCTGGCGGCGCTCGCCGAGAAATCCGGCGTCGTGCTGCTCCATGAAAACGAAAAGGGCATCTTCGGCGACACCCCGGAGCGCGTCCTGGACATCATGACGACCGTGGACTCCCCGGCACTGCGCATCGCCTGGGACAACGCCAACTTCGTCCAGGTGGGCGTCAAGCCCTTCACCGAGGGCTATGCCATGCTGCGCCCGTACCTCGAGTACTTCCAGGTCAAGGACGCCGTGGCCGCGACGGGCGAAGTGGTTCCCGCCGGCGAGGGCGACGGCGAACTGGACGCCACCATCGCGGCCCTCAAGGCGGACGGGTTTTCCGGCTTCGCCTCCCTGGAGCCGCACCTGGCCAGCGCCCATGAACTGGGCGGTTTCTCGGGCCCGGCCGCGTTTGGTACTGCCGCCCGCGCCTTTGCCGCGCTCGCCGCGAAAAACGGGGTTGAGCTCTATTGAGTACGACGGCGGCGGTCATTGGCTGCGGCGATGTTTCCGCCGTGCACTTCGAAGCGGTCGCCAAGCTCGACGGCGCCACGCTGGTGGCGGTCTGCGATTCGGATCCGCAGCGGCTGGCGGACGCGGTGGCCGCCCACGGCGTCCCCGGCTTCGCCGACCACCTGAGTCTCTTCGAAGCGGTCCGCCCGGACGTGGTACACATCTGCACCCCGCATGACCAGCACGCCTCGGTGGCGGCGGACTGCCTGGAGCGCGGAGTCAACGTCATCGTGGAGAAGCCGCTGGCCCACACCCTGGCCGAGGGGCGGCGGCTGGTTGATGCCGCGGCGGCAGGGCGGGCGAAAATCGCCGTGTGCTTCCAGAACCGGTACAACGCGACCTCCCAGGCGATGTTCTCGCTGCTGTCATCCGGCGAGCTGGGGGCCGTCATGGGGGCGTCGGCAACAGTGATGTGGCAGCGTTCCGCGGAGTACTACCGGAACCGGCCGTGGCGGGGGACCTGGGCCGGCGGCGGCGGTGGGCTGATGATGAACCAGGCCATCCACACCGTCGACCTGCTCCAGTGGCTCGTCGGGGACGTCGTGAAGGTCAGCGGCAACGCGTCCACGCGCTTCCTCGGCAGCACCATCGAAGTCGAGGACACCGCCGAATTCGTGGCAGAACATTCTAACGGGGCCAGGAGCGCGTTCTTTGCCACCCTGGCCAATGCCTACAACGCCCCCGTCACGCTCGACGTGGTCACCGAGAAGGCCGTTTTGAGCCTGCGGGGCGATCTCACAGTTTCCCATTCGGGCGGACGCGTGGACGTCATTCCGGAGCGCACGAGCGGCTCCGGCGGCCGGTCCTACTGGGGTGTCTCGCACGAGCTGCTGATCAACGATTTCTACAGCAGGCTGGAGGATCCGGAGCCGTTCTGGATCAGCCCCGCGGAGGCGGAGAAATCGCTGCGCATCATCAAGGACGTCTACCGGCAGAGCTACCCCGACGCCGCCCACAGGGTGTCATAAACGCCCACCCGGCAACCGGTTGAGTCCATCTTGGCCTGTCTGGAACGTTTCATTTTCGAGCATTTACCAGCAATGCTGCAACAGTTTTGACAATCGGTTGCCAAGTTAGGCAACAATGCGTACTGTGAATCTCACAAGGGAGGTGTGGCCCACGCCACACCTCCCTCAGCAAGAACTTTTCCGTTCCCCGTATTCAAGGAGCCAACAATGAAGTTAGGTCCCAAGGCAGCAGCGGCTGCCCTCATCCTCAGCGCGTCCCTGGCGCTGACGGCCTGCGGCGGCGCGTCAGGCGCCGCCACCGGGAACAACCCCGCCGGCCCCAAGACAACCACGCTGACCCTGGGCGCGGTTCAGGAAATACGCTCGTGGGATCCGGCCCAGGCCCACGTGGGGCACTACCTTCAGCCCTACCAAGCCGCCTACGACTCCTTGATCCTGCGTGAACCGGACGGCAAGCTCAGCCCCATGCTGGCCACCGCCTGGAAGTACAACGACGCGAACACCAAGCTCACCGTTGACCTCCGCACCGGCGTGACGTTCAGCGACGGTGCCGCGTTCGACGCCGAAGCAGCCAAGGCCAACCTGGACCACTTCAAGAAGGCCAACGGCCCGCAGATGGCCCAGCTCACCGCCGTCGCGGACGTCCTGGTCGTAGATGCCGACACCATTGAGCTGAACCTCACGGCGCCGGATCCCTCGCTGGAGTACTACCTGAGCCAGGCCGCCGGACTGATGGGCAGCCCCAAGGCCCTGGGCACCGAAGGCATCAAAACCGAGCCCGTGGGCAGCGGCCCGTATGTCATGGACAAGGCCGCCACGGTCAAGGACTCACAGTCCGTGTTCACGGCCCGCAAGGACTACTGGAATAAGGACAACCAGAAGTTCGAGAAAGTCACCTTCAAGATCCTCGTTGACCCGACCGCCAGGACCAATGCCCTGGTCTCGGGACAGGTTGACGCGACGCTGCTGGACCCGAAGACCGGCAAACAGGCCGAGGGCGCCAAGATGAAGCTGGTCGCCAATGAAGTGGACTGGCAGGGGCTGCTGCTGCTGGACCGTGACGGCACCAAGAACACCCCGCTGGCGAACGTCAAGGTCCGCCAGGCCATCAACTACGCCTTTGACCGCAAAACCATCCTGGACCAGGTCATGCTGGGCCAGGGCACCCCGACGTCCCAGCCGTTCGGCAAGGCAAGCGGAGCCTGGACCGAAGAGCTGGAGAACTACTACACGTACGATCCGGCCAAGGCCAAGCAGCTCCTGAAGGAAGCCGGCTACGAAAGCGGCGTTACCCTGTCCGTCCCGGCCGTCCCGGGCTTTGAAACCCAGATTGCAGTGATCAAGCAGCAGCTGGCTGACATCGGGGTCACCCTCGAAGTGGGCGCCGCGATCACGAACACCTTCACCACCGAAGTCGCAGCCCAGAAGTTCACCACCATGTACTTCTCGCTCTTCCAGGGTGAGCCGTGGGTGGCGGTCAACCAGATCATCTCCACGAAAGCGCTGTACAACCCGTTCAAGAACACCACCCCGGAGCTCCAGGCCAAGATCGACGCCGTCCAGAACGGCGGCAAGGACGCCGGCAAGCTGGGACAGGACGTCAACAAGTACGTGGTGGAACAGGCCTGGTTTGCCCCGCTGTTCCGAGTGAACCAGATGTATTACCACAACTCGAAGATCACCGTGACGCCGCAGGTCCAGCAGGCCGTTCCGTCGATCTACAACTACGCGCCCGCCCAATAGCACCCGGCCGCGAGCCAAAAAACCGGCGCGGGTCCGGCGGCCCATCAACAACGGTGGGCTGCCGGACCCGGCAACCAATCCATGCCAGTCAATGGAGCCTGCAATGATCCCCTTCATCCTCAAACGCCTCGGCAGCGGACTCGTCGTCCTGTTCGCCGTCTCGATCCTCGTCTTTTCCCTGCTTTACATCTCGAGCGGCAGCATTGCCCGGAACATCCTGGGCGACCAGGCCACGCCGGAGCAGCTGGCCGTGAAGGAAGCAGAGCTGGGGCTCGACCAGCCCATCATCACGCGCTACGTCAGCTGGCTCACGGGCGCACTGCAGGGGGACCTGGGAGCATCCTGGTTCACCTCTGAGCCCGTGGCTGATGCGCTCGCCACGCGCATTCCGGTCACCATGACCATGGTGGTCGCGGCCATGATCCTGATCGCCATCATCGCCACCCTCCTCGGCGTGGCCGCAGCGGTCAAGCGCGGCTGGGTGGACAGGGTGGTCCAGATCGGCGCCATCATCGGCGACTCCGTTCCCGGGTTCGTCATCGGCATCATCCTGGTCACGGTCCTGGCCATCCAAATGGGACTCTTCCCCGCCACCAGCACCATTTCCCCGGGCGAGCCTGCTTCCGCCTGGGTAATGTCCCTGACGCTTCCGGTCATCGCCCTGCTGATCAACGGAGTCACCGGCGGTGCGCAGCAGATCCGCAGTGCCGTCATCAAACAGCTCGAACGCGACTACGTCCGCACCCTGCGCAGCCGCGGCATCAGTGAGCGCGAGGTTCTGTTCAGGCATGTCCTGCGCAGCGCCGCGCCGGCAGGGCTCACCGTGCTCAGCCTGCAGCTGATCGGCATGCTGGGCGGGGTGGTCATCATCGAGCAGATCTTCGCGCTTCCCGGCATGGGCCCGCTGGCCGTGGCCGCCACCGGCCAGAGCGACCAGCCCGTGGTGATGGGCGTTGTTATGTACACCGTCGCCGTTGTTATTTTGGTCAACCTCGTTGTTGACCTGCTCAACGGCTGGCTCAACCCGAAGGTGCGTGCCTCGTGACCGAGTCCGTTGAAACCTCAGCCCTGACGCCCCTGCCCGGAACGACCGGCCAGACCGGAACCGTCGTCCGTTCAACCGTCCTGAAGCGTCTCTTCATAAACCCGCTTGGCATCGTCGCCATGGGGATCCTGCTGGTGCTGGCCCTGCTGGCCGTGTTCGCTGACGCCCTGGCCCCGTTCGACGAGAACTTCGCCAACATCTCCAAGACCCTCGCCGCCCCGGACGCCGTCAATATCCTGGGCACGGACAGTTCCGGACGCGACGTCTGGAGCCGGCTGCTGTTCGGGGCGCAGCTGACGCTCACCTCCGCGCTGCTGTGCGCCGCCGTCGCGATCGGCATCGGCCTCCCCGCCGGCCTGATTGCGGGCTACTACGCCGGCCGGTTCGAAGCCGTCTCCAACTGGGTTGTCAGCATCCTGATGAGCCTTCCGGGCCTGATCGTGCTGCTGACCATCCGTGCGGCCTTCGGCCCGTCGGTCTGGATAGCCATGATCGCGTTCGGTGTCCTGATCAGCCCCTCCTACTTCCGCCTGACGCGCTCTGCCGTGCAGTCGGTCCGCAACGAGCTCTACGTGGATGCCGCACGGGTGTCCGGGCTCTCGGACCTGCGGATCATCACCCGCCACATCTTCTCCGTGGTGCGGGCCCCCATCATCATCCAGACCGCGGCGATCGCCGGCGTGGCCATCGCCATCCAGTCAGGGCTCGAATTCCTGGGCCTGGGTGATCCGGCCAAGGCCACGTGGGGCGTGATGCTCTCCGAGGGCTTCAAGAACGTCTACCTCACGCCCACCCTGCTCTTCTGGCCCGCGTTTGCCATGGCGCTGACCATCGGTGCCCTGGTCCTGCTGGGGAATGCCATCCGCGATGCCCTGGAAGACGGCGAAAAGATCAAGCACCGCAAAAAACCAGCGGTAACAAGCACGACGGCGGCCCCCGCGCCCGCCGCCAAGCGCGCGGCGCGCAGGACCCCTGCCGCCGTCGACGCCGGCACCGAGCACCACCTGGTGAAGGTGACCAACCTCGGCGTCGGCTACCCGCAGGCCGACGGTTCCACCAAGAAGGTCGTGGACGACGTTTCCTTCCACGTGGACCGCGGCGAGATCCTGGGCATCGTGGGGGAATCCGGGTCGGGCAAGTCCCAGACGGCATTCTCCATCCTGGGGCTGCTGCCGGACAGCGCCCGGATTGTGGCCGGCTCCATCCAGTTCGACGGCAGCTACACCGTGGCCCCGGGCGAGGAGACCGTCAGCCAGGAGCGGCTGTCCAAGCTGCGGGGCAAGCGGATCTCCTACATTCCGCAGGAACCCATGAGCAACCTGGACCCGGCCTTCACCATCGGCTACCAGCTGGTCACCCCCATGGTGCGGGTCCTGGGAATCTCCAAGGCCGAGGCGGCGGCGCGGGCGCTGAAGCTCCTGACCGACGTCGGCATCGTCAACCCGAAACGGACCTTCGACGCCTACCCGCACGAGGTGTCCGGCGGCATGGCCCAGCGTGTGCTGATCGCCGGGGCCATCAGCTGCGAACCGGACCTGGTCATCGCCGACGAACCCACCACGGCCCTGGACGTTACCGTGCAGGCCGAGGTCCTGGACCTGATCCGGGACCTCCAGCAGCGGCTGAACATCGGCGTCATCCTGGTGACCCACAACTTCGGCGTGGTGGCGGACCTCTGCGACCGCGTCGTGGTGATGCAGAACGGCCGGCTCGTGGAAGAAGGGCCGGTGCGCGGCATCCTCAGGAACCCGCAGGAGCCCTACACCCGGACCCTGCTGGGGTCCATGCTGGAAGGCAAGGAACCCATGACAATGCTCGTTTCATCAACCTCCCAGGGGGCGGCATCATGACGGCAACCGCAGCCAGCGGCGCCGCTCCCGCGGCCCGGGACCGCGCAGACCTGCTCCGCGTGGACAACCTCATCGTGGAATACCCCGGCAAGGGCTTCCGGGCCAAGCCGTTCCGGGCGCTCACGGACATCACCATCGCCATCGGGCAGGGCGAGACCCTCGGCCTGGTGGGGGAGTCCGGCTCCGGCAAGACCACCCTGGGCCGCGCCGTCCTGGGCCTGGCCCCGGTCACCGCGGGCAGGGTCACCTTCGACGGCAAGGACATCAGCCACGCCGGCCGCAAGGACCGGCGCGCCCTGAGCCGGGACCTGCAGGTGGTCTTCCAGGACCCGTACACCTCGCTGAACCCGGCACTGGAAATCGGCGACATCCTCGCCGAACCCCTCGCCGTCCAGGGCACGCCGCCCGCCGCAGCCAGGGCGCGGGTCCGGGAACTCCTGGACCAGGTGGGGCTGCCGTCCGACGCCATCCACCGGCTCCCGCGGGAATTCAGCGGCGGCCAGCGCCAGCGCGTGGCCATCGCCCGCGCCCTGGCGCTGTCGCCGAAACTGATCGTCTGCGACGAGCCCGTGAGCGCGCTGGACCTGTCGACGCAGGCCCGCGTGCTGGACCTGTTCCTGCAGATCCAGAAGGACACCGGCGTGTCCTACCTCTTCGTCTCCCACGACCTCGACGTCGTCCGGCACATCAGCCACCGCGTGGCCGTGATGTACCACGGCGGGATCGTGGAGCAGGGGCCGGCCGACGTCGTCACCCGGGACCCGGAGCACCCCTACACCCAGCGGCTGCTGCTGGCCTCCCCGGTCCCGGACCCGGACCGCCAGGAACAGCGCCGGGCCGACCGGCACCGGCTGCTGGAAATCCAGCGCCAGCAGAACGAACAGGCAGGCGTCCCCGCCTGAGGGCAGGGACCAGATTTAGCACAGCACGTAGAGCAACGGAGGAACCAGAATGACCAAAATTGGTGTTCAAGCCATGATGTTGAAGGACAGTTTCGAGGAGATCGGGCCGTTTGAAACGCTCCGCAAGGTCAGCGCGATCGGATACAACGCCGTCGAAATTTCGCAGGTCCCCATGACGGCCGCGAACGTGGCCGAACTCGGCCGGTCCCGCGCCGAACTTGGCATGGAGATGGCGGCCCTCTCGGTGGCCCTGGAAAAACCGGTGGGACGTCCGGGCGACTCCCTCCGGGATGACTTCGACAAGATCGTGGACGACGCCAAGCGCCTCGACTCCAGGTTCCTCCGGATCGGGATGCTGCCGTTCCCGGCCATGCAGTCGCTTGGCGCCGTCATTGACTTCGCCAAGGAAGCCAACGGCTACGCCGAGCGCCTGCAGGAACACGGAATCGGCCTGTACTACCACAACCACCACATCGAATTCGCGAAGTTCGACGGGAAATACATGCTGGACATCATCGCGGACAATTCGCCGTCCATGGGGATGGAAATCGACGTGCACTGGGTCCAGCGCGGCGGCCTCGACCCCGTCCGGACCATCAACAAGTACGCGGACCGCACGGCCATGGTGCACCTGAAGGACTACCGGATCGGCGAGATGCCCGGGGCGGCCTTCGGGATGCTGCAGGCCGGCGATTTCCCGGGCTTCATGCAGGAATTCAAGAACGTCGTCCAATTCGCCGAAGTGGGTGAAGGAAACCTCGATTTCCCGTCGATCATCGACGCCTCGCAGGCCGCCGGAGCAGAGTACATGCTGGTTGAACAGGACGAGCTCTACGGGCGCACCGTGTGGGAGGCACTGCAGACCTCGTACGACAACCTGGTGGCCATGGGCCACTCGGACCTCTTCTGATTCCGGATCCAGCCAACCCACCACCGTTTCAACACGATAGGAAGCATCAGCACATGAGCAAGAAAGTACGCCTGGGCATCATCGGCCTGGGCCAGCAGGGCGGCGCCTACGCCAGGTTCATCCAGGACGGCCTGGTCCCCAACATGGAGGTCGGGGCCATCTGCGACACCGACCCGGCCAAGAAGGACCTGGCGGCTTCCCAATTCCCGGACGTCCCCTTCCACGACGACTACATCACGATGCTGGAAAGCGGCGACGTCGACGCGGTCGTCACGTGCGTGCCGCACTTCCTGCACCCCGAAATGGGCATCGAGACCCTCAAACGCGGCATCCACGCCCTCGTGGAGAAGCCGGCCGGCGTGTACACCAAGCAGGTCAAGGAGCTCAACGACTTTGCCGCGGGCAAGCCCGAGCTGTCCTTCGCCATCATGTTCAACCAGCGCAACAACCCGCTCTACCAGCGCCTGAAGGAGATCGTCGACGCCGGCGAGATCGGCAGCATCCGCCGCACCAACTGGATCATCACCACCTGGTGGCGCCCGCAGGGCTACTACAACTCCAGCGAATGGCGTGCCACCTGGGGCGGCGAAGGCGGCGGTGTCCTGGTCAACCAGGCGCCGCACCAGCTGGACCTCTGGCAGTGGATCTGCGGCGTGCCCAAGTCCGTGTACGCGAAGGTGGCCTACGGTTTCCGCCGGGACATCGCCGTCGAGGATGAGGTCACCGCGGTGGTGGACTACGGCGACGGCGCCACCGGCGTGTTCGTTACCGCCACCCACGACCTGACGGGCACGGACCGCTTCGAGATCCTGGGCGACCAGGGCAAAATCGTCGTCACCGACAGCAAAACGGCCACGGTGACCCGCCTGAAGCGGCCCGAACGTGAACTCAGCGACGGGATGGGCATGGATGATGTCCGCAAGCTGTTCATGGGAGAGCTGAACCCGGCGGAGTACTACACCACCGAGGTCATCGAGTTCGAGTCCGCCTGGGGCGCCCAGCACTCCGGAGTCCTGGAGAACTTCGCCGCCAACATCCTGGACGGCACCCCGCTCCTGGCGCCGGGCTCGGACGGCATCAACGGTGTCCGCCTGGCCAATGCCATCCACCTCTCCAGCTGGACCGGGAGGGAAGTGGGACTGGACTTCGACGAAAACGAGTTCCTCGCCGAGCTCAACAAGCGCATCGCGGACGAAGGCAAGTTCCCCGAGCGCTCCTAGCCCAACGCTCCCGCACATTTGGGCACCGTGAGGCGAACGGTCTCTCACTTTCTTGACGAAAGTGAGAGACCGTTGGCATGAAGGGGGCGGAATGTGAGAGATGGTTTGGCAACCGTCCCGCTGTTTGTTGCCGTGCCCACTACGATGGAGCCGTGACTGAACCCAAGACGCCGGACGCTGACGCCACCAAGGCTCCGGCCAAGAAGCACGCCCGGGACGGCCGCCCCAACGCCACCATCTACGACATCGCCAAGGTCGCCGGCGTCAATCCGTCCACGGTGTCCCGTGCGCTCAGCAAGCCCGGCCGGGTGAGCGCCAAGACGCAGAAACTCATCGAGGATGCCGCGGCCGAGCTGAACTACCAGGTCAACCCGTTCGCCCGGGCGCTGCCCACCGGCCGGACCAGCACCTTCGGGCTGATCGTCGCGGACATCACCAACCCCACCTTCTTCGACATCATCCGGGGCGCGGAGACCACCGCCACGGCCCGGGACTACACCCTGGTGCTCGCCGAATCGGCGGAATCCGCGGCCACCGAACTGACGGCCGCCCGGCGGATGATGGCCACCGTGGACGGGCTTATCCTGGCCAGCCCGCGCATGGACGACGACAACATCCGCGCCCTCGCCCGCGACAAGCCGGTGGTGGTCATCAACCGCGAGGTCGACGGCGTGCCGTGCGTGGTTCCCGACGTGAACAAGGGCATCAGCGAGGCAGTCCGCAGCCTCGCCGCCAACGGGCACCACAAAGTTGCCTTTGTTGCCGGGCCCCCGCAGTCCTGGATGTCGGCCCGGCGCTGGGAGGGCGTGCAGGCGGCCTGCGAGTGGTCCCGGCTGGACGCCGTGCGGCTCGAATCCAGCAAACCCACGGTCGACGGCGGCCGGCAGGTGGCGCGCGACGTCCGGGCCAGCGGGGCCACGGCCGTGCTGACCTACAACGACCTCCTGGCCATCGGGCTCATGCAGGAACTCCAGGCCGCCGGCGTGGTGGTCCCGGACCAGATCAGCATCGTGGGCTTTGACGACATCTTCGGGGCGGACTTCACCACGCCCCCGCTGACCACCGTGCGCTCCCCGCTCGGCGAGTGCGGATCGGGTGCCGCCGCGCTGCTGCTGGATCTCCTGCACAGTGATCCCCAGCGCGGCGCGGGGGAGCCCCCAGCCACCCTGCGGGTCGAAACGGAACTAGTGCTGCGGGGCTCCAGCGGACGGCTCCTGCCCCCGGGCTAGCACTGCCGGCCCGGCCGGCCCGCAACTCGATGGCAATTTGTGGCAACCGGTTGACAAGGCGTCCCCGGGAGGCGGACCATTGAGCTATGTCACAGTCGATTGCCGCCAACCCCGACCGGCTCCTGCCCGCGGATCCCGGAACGCGCAGCATTGCGCGCGAACTGCTGGGCCGCGTCCAGGACCTCCCCATCATCTCCCCGCACGGGCACGTTGACGCCGCCGTCATCGAGCACAACACCCCCTTCCCGGACCCGGCAGCGCTGCTGGTCAGCCCGGACCACTACGTCACCCGGCTGATCCACGCCAGCGGCGTTCCGCTGGACCGGCTGCGGGCATCGAACACCTCGGAACCGGACTCCCGCACCGTCTGGCGCGAGTTCTGCCGGGCCTGGCCCCTGTTCGAGGGAACCGCCTCCGGTTACTGGCTCCGTACCCAGTTCGAGAGCGTCTTTGGCCTCGACCAGGAGATCAGCGCCGACACCGCCGATGCCAGCTACGACGCGATCTCCGCCAGGCTGCGGGAGCCGGGCTTCCGGCCGCGGCAGCTGTTCAAGGACTTCAACATCGAGGTCCTCGCCACCACGGACGACCCCCTGGACACGCTGGCCAGCCACGCGGCGATCGCCCAGGACCCCACGTTCCACGGGCGCGTTCTGCCGACTTTCCGGCCCGACGCCTACCTGAACATCGCACATCCCGCCTGGTCCGCGAACGTGGACCGGCTGATCGCGGCAGCGGGCGACGGCGCCACCGGCTACACCGGCTACCTCACCGCCCTGGAAAACCGGCGTCGATACTTCGTGGACCACGGCGCGGTCTCGGCCGACCACGGCGTCCGGACGCCCGCGACACTCAAGCTCGACGCCGGCGCCGCGGCGAAACTCTTTGACCGCGCCCGTTCGGGCCGGGCCACCGCGCAGGACCGCGACGACTTCGAAGCCCACATGATGTACCAGATGGCGCGGATGTCCGTGGAGGACGGCCTGGTCATGACCATCCACCCGGGGTCCTACCGCAACCACCACGAGCCCACGTTCCAGGCATTCGGCGCCGACACCGGCCACGACATCCCGTTCTCGGTCAACTACACCGAGGCAATCCGGCCGCTGCTGCAGGACTTCGGCACCGCGAAGGACTTCCACCTCGTGTTGTTCACCCTGGACGAGACCGTCTTTTCCCGCGAACTCGCGCCGCTGGCCGGGTTCTATCCGTCGGTCTACCTCGGTGCGCCGTGGTGGTTCCTCGATGCGCCGGACGCCATGCTGCGCTTCCGCTCCGCCGTGACCGAAACCGCAGGGTTCTCCCGGTCCTCGGGCTTCATCGACGACACCCGGGCCTTCTGCTCCATCCCGGCACGGCACGATGCCTCCCGCCGGATCGAGGCCTCCTTCCTGGCCCGCCTCGTCGCGGAGCACCGGGTCAGCGAGGACCGCGCCCACGAACTCATCGTCGACCTCGTCGACGCCTCACCCCGAAGGGTCTTCAAACTGTGAGCATCGAACTGACATCCGCAGTGAATCCCGAGCGCGAACCGGCCGTGGAAGCCCCCCGCCTGACCCGCCGCCTCCGCCCGTCCGCGAAGGCCCCGGTCCGGATCGTCCACCTTGGCCTGGGCGCCTTCCACCGCTCCCACCAGGCCTGGTACACGCACCAGGCAGGGGATGCCGCGGAGTGGGGCATCGCCGCCTTCACCGGACGACGCCCCGACGCCGCCCTGGCCCTCGCCGAGCAGGACGGGCTCTACACCGTGGTGGAACGCGCCGACGGCGGGGACTCCTTCGCGACCGTCAGCAGCATCGTCGAGGCCGTGGACGGGGCCGACGTCGGACGGCTCGCGGCACTCGTCGCAGCCCCCGCCACCGCCATCATCACGCTGACCATCACCGAGGCCGCCTACCGCCTCGGCGCCGACGGCAGCCTCGACCGGTCCGCTGCCGACGTCGCCGCGGACCTCGCACTGCTGGCGTCGGGCAGCGGACATCCGGCGACGCCGCTGGGCCGCCTGGTCTTCGCCCTCGCCGCCCGCCGGGCCGCCGGGGCCGGGCCCCTCGCCGTCGTCTGCTGCGACAACCTCGCCCACAACGGCACGGTGGCCCGCAACGCCGTCCTGGGCATGGCCCGGGCCTGGGATGCCGGTCTCGCGGCCTGGATCGAGGCGAACACCAGCTTCGTCAGCACGTCCGTGGACCGCATCACCCCGCGCACCACCGGCGCGGACGTTGCGGCCGTCGAGGCGGCCTGTGGCTACCGGGACAACTCCCCGGTGGTGGCCGAGCCGTTCCATAACTGGGTCCTCAGCGGCGACTTCCCCGCCGGCCGGCCGCGCTGGGAAGACGCCGGCGCCGTGTTCGTCGCGGATATCGAGCCCTACGAAAACCGCAAACTCTGGCTCCTCAACGGTGCCCATTCCCTGCTCGCCTACGCCGGAGCGCTCCGCGGACACACCACCGTGGCCCAGGCTCTGGCGGATCCGCTCTGCCGGGACGCCGTCGAACGCTTCTGGGACGCGGCGGAAGCCAACCTGCCGGGTCCGGACCTGGACATCCCCGCCTACCGCGCCGCCCTGATCGAACGCTTCTCCAGCGCCCGGATCGCCCACCACCTGGCCCAGATCGCCATGGACGGCAGCACCAAGCTCCGCATGCGCGCCGTGCCCGTGCTCCTGGCCGAACGCGCCCGGGGCCGCAGCGGAGCCGCCGCCGCGCTGATGATCGCCGCCTGGATGGACTTCTCCGCGGCCGCGGCAGAGCTCCACGACCCGCTGGCATCAGAGATCGCCGCAGCCAACGCCCTCAGCGCAGCCGGGCGCACGCGCGCCCTTCTCGAGCTGCTGTCCCCGGAGCTCGTGGATCCGGCAGCGGCCGGCGGCGGCCCGGTCGTGGAGCTCGTCGAAAGCCTCAGGGGGACGTTCTCCGGGCCGGCTGTCCCGGAGTAGTCCCCGCCCCTGGGGGCACCCCTGCCCGGGCCCGGCCACACGCCGGCACCCGGGCAGTGCTGTGCTGAAGGATCCGCTGTGCTGAACGGGGCACCCTGCTGAAGGATCCGCCGTTCTGACCCCCAGAAATATTTGGCAACCGCTTGCCATTTGATTGCCACGTGACTAGGATTACATCCAGACGAAGGCGCTCCGGGAGGACATCCCGGCCCGCCGGCCAGACCCGCAGGCGCACCCCCGCAACGACGCGTAAGGATTCCCCAGATGCTCAAGCCCCAGGCAAATGAAACCCGTGAGCTCGTCAACCTTGACGGGCTGTACCGGTTCAAGGTGGACTTCGACCGGTCCGGCCACCGGGATGAATGGTTCAAGGCGGCGCTCGACTCGCCGCTGGAAATGGGCGTCCCCGCCAGCTACAACGACGTCTTCCCGGACAAAGCCATCCGGGACCACGTCGGCTACGTCTGGTACCAGCGGGAAGTGCGGGTGCCCCGCGGCTGGGCAGGGGAGCGGATCCACCTCCGCCTCGACTCCGCCACGCACGAGGGCATGGTGTGGGTGGACGATGTCCTGGTCGCCCAGCACGCCGGCGGCTACATGCCGTTCAGCGCCGACATCACGGACCACGTGACCCCCGGCCAGGCATTCCGCCTCACGGTCTCCGTGAACAACGAGCTTACCCAGGCCACCATCCCGCCCGGCAGCATCACCGTCACCGAGGACGGCCGCCGCCAGCAGAGCTACCTGCACGATTTCTACAACTACGCCGGGCTGCACCGCAGCCTCTGGCTGTTCAGCACCCCCGCGGTGACCGTGGACGACATCACCGTCGTCACCGGATTCGACGGGCCCACCGGCCGCGTGGACTACACCATCGCGACGGCGGGCGGCACGGGAAGCGAAACGGTGACCGTTTCACTTAAGGATGCCGACGGCGTCGAGGTGGCCCGCGCCGACGGCGCCCGGGGAACGCTGCCGGTCGCCGACGTCGTGCTCTGGAAGCCCGGCGCCGCGTACCTCTACAGCCTGACCGCGGAGATCCGCGACGGCGGCCGGCTGCTGGACAGCTACACACTGCCCGTCGGCGTCCGGACGGTCGAAGTCAGCGGCAAAGAATTCCTCATCAACGGGGAGCCGTTCTACTTCACCGGCTTCGGCATGCACGAGGACCACGTCACCGTCGGCAAGGGCCACAGCAACGCCCAGATGGTCAACGATTTCCAGCTCCTGGACTGGGTGGGCGCCAACTCGTTCCGGACCTCGCACTACCCCTACGCCGAAGAGGTCATGGAGTTCGCGGACCGCCACGGGATTGTCGTGATCGACGAAACCGCCGCCGTCGGACTGCACTTGGGCTTCGGCGCCGTCTTCGGCGGCATCGCCAAGAAGACGTACGAGGACGGCGGCGTGGACGCAAACACCGCCGCCAGCCACCGCCAGGCCATCACCGAGCTCGTGGCCCGGGACAAGAACCACCCCTCGGTGGTGATCTGGTCCATCGCCAACGAACCCAACGGTTCCGAGGACGGCGCCCGCGAATACTTCCAGCCGCTGGTGGAACTCACGCGCGAGCTGGACCCCACCCGTCCCGTGGGCTACGTCAACGTCATGTTCGACACCCCCGACAAGGAACTGCTGGGCGACCTCTTCGACGTCATCATGCTCAACCGCTACTACGGCTGGTACCTGAACAACGGGGGCCTGGAAACGGCCGAACAGGTCCTGGAAAAGGAACTCCGGGAATGGGAAGCCAAATACGGCAAGCCCATGATCATGACCGAGTACGGGCCGGACACCATGCCCGGATTCCACTCCATCTACGAACAGCCCTGGAGCGAGGAATACCAGGCCGCATTCCTGGCCATGTACCACCGCGTCTTTGACCGCGTGGACGCCATGGTGGGCGAGCAGGTCTGGAACTTCGCCGACTTCCAGACGTCCAACGGCATCATGCGCGTGGACGGCAACAAGAAGGGCGTCTTCACCCGCGACCGCCGGCCCAAGCCCGCCGCGTTCGCCCTCCGGCAGCGGTGGACCGCGCTGGCCGGCACGAAGAACGGCAGCACGAAGAGCATCACCACCCCCTAGCGTTTTCACCATTTTTCGCCGGCCCCAGGGGCGGCCCCGGGTAAAGGAGCCCACACATGAACAAGCCCAGGAAACTCAGCAAGTTAAGTATCATCGGCTATGGCGCCGGCGACGCTGCCAACAACCTCGCCTTCACCACCGCCACCATGTTCCTGCTGGTGTACTACACGGATGTGGCCGGGATCTCCGCCGCCGCGGCCGGCACCCTGCTGCTCACGGTCAGGATCTTCGACGCCTTCGCCGACGTCTTCGCCGGCCGCGTGGTGGACCGGACTTTCAGCAAGCGCTTTGGCAAGTTCCGCCCGTTCATCATGTTCGGGTCCATCCCCCTGCTCCTGCTCAGCGTGGCAACCTTCTCCATCCCGGAGCTCGGCGAGTCGGGCACCCTCCTCTACGCCTACGTCACGTACGCCGCCCTTGGCCTGGCCTACAGCCTCGTCAACATCCCCTACGGTTCCCTGGCCGGCGCCATGACGCAGGATCCGGGGGAGCGGGCAAAGCTGGGCTCCGCCCGCATGATCGGTGCGCTGCTGGTGGGTTCCGCCCTCGGCATCTTCGTGGCACCGCTCATCAAGCCGGGAGCCGACCTCCAGGCGACCTTCACCAACATCACCCTCGCGTTCGTGGTGATCGGCGCCGTCCTCTACTTCTTCACCGTCCTGACCGCCAAGGAACGGGTCCACCGCGCCGTCCCGAACGTCACCTTCAAACAGAGCATGGACACCCTCAAGGGCAACAAGCCGCTCCTGATGCTTTGCCTCAGCTCGTTCTTCTTCCTCTCCGGGTACCTCGCCCTGACGTCGGTCCAGCTGTACTACCTGCGCGATGTCCTGGGACGGCTGGACCTGTACCCGGTCCTGTCCATCATCCAGCTGGTCCTCACCTTCGTGCTGGCCGGGTTCATGCCCCGGCTCGTCCGGAACCTCGGCAAGAAGCGCGTCTACATCTACTCCTCACTGCTGACGGTCATCGGCGGCATCACGGTCTTCCTCGCCCCGGCCAGCCAGGTCTGGATCGGGTTCACGGGCCTGGTCGTGAGCCTCTTGGGCGTCCTCGCCGTCAACATCGTGGTGTGGGCACTGGAGGCTGACACCGTGGAGTACGGCGAGTGGAGGACCGGCGTCCGCACGGAAGGCATCACCTACGCGCTCTTCTCCTTCACCCGCAAAACCGGCCAGGCCGTGGGCGGAGCGCTCGCCGCGTACGCCCTGGCCCTGGGCGGCTACAAGTCCGGCGCCGTGCAGACCGCAGACGCTGTGTTCGGCATCCAGGTTGCCGCCGGTGCCATCCCGGCCGTGCTGACCATCGTGGCCGTGGCCGTGATGTCCAAATACAAGCTCACCGACGCCAGGCATGCGGAGATCCTCGCGGACATCCGGTCCCGCCGCGAAAGCGGCGCGGACGGCGCCGCCGGCGGCACGTCCGACGACGCAGCCAGCGGCGGCCCGGACGGCCCCGCCGGCGACACCAAGCCCCTCGCGTCCACCACCAACTGACCCCCACCCAGCCAAGATAAGGACCTGCTGTGAAAATCATTGCTGCTGAAGTCTTCGTGACCAGCCCCTCCCGGAATTTCGTGACTCTGCGGATCACGACTGAAGACGGTGTGACCGGCATCGG